>NZ_LZKU01000168.1 GCF_001672975.1 Mycobacterium sp. 1465703.0 | reverse complement strand
CGGTGCGTTGATCATGCGCGCTCTCACCGGTCACGAGGTCGAGCCGACATTGATCATGCGTGAGGCGCGCGCCGGCGACCGCTATCTGCTGTGTTCGGACGGGTTGTCGGATCCGGTGAGCGACGAAACAATCCTCGAGGCCTTACAGATTCCCGACGTCGCCGAGGCCGCATACCGGCTCATCGAATTGGCGCTGCGCGGCGGCGGCCCCGACAATGTGACCGTCGTGGTGGCCGATGTGGTCGACTACGACTACGGGCAGACCCAGCCGATTCTTGCCGGCGCGGTGTCGGGCGACGAGGATCAAATGACCCTGCCCAACACCTCCGCCGGCGCGCGCCTCACGCATGATCAATGTCGGCTCGACCTCGTGACCGGTGAGAGCGCGCATGATCAACGAACGCTGCGGGTGGCTGTGAGCTTCTTCCCGGGTGATCCGGCCTTCGTCGACCAAAGTCTGAACGAACGTGTCGTCCTTGGTGATTTGGCTCAGCTCACCGTCGCGCAGCAGATATCCACGCGAGTCACCGATGTGCACCAACCCGATGCGGTCGCCCGCGAACAGGATCGCGGTAAGAGTGGTGCCCATCCCCTCCAGCTCGGGTTCGGCTTCGACCTGTGCGGCGATGGCCGCGTTGCCCGAACGGACGGCGTTGTCCAGCTTGGCCAGCAGATCGCCGCCCGGTTCGTCGTCATCGAGATGGGCCAGGGCGGCGATTACCAACTGGGATGCCACCTCGCCGGCGGCGTGACCGCCCATGCCATCTGCCAGCGCGAGCAGCCGTGCGCCGGCGTAGACGGAATCTTCGTTGTTGGCGCGTACCAGGCCGCGATCACTCCGCGCGGCATATCGCAGGACCAGCGTCACGGGCGCAGCTCGATCGCCGTTTTGCCGATTCGAATCGGCGTTCCGATTGGAACTCGTACCGCAGTCGTCACCTTCGCCCTGTCGAGGTAAGTACCGTTGGTCGATCCTAGATCCTCGACGTACCACTCCGAGCCGCGCTGAGACAGCCGGGCGTGCCGCGTCGAGGCGTAATCGTCGGTGAGGACCAAGGTGGAGTCGTCAGCTCGTCCGATCAACACCGGCTGTCCGCTGAGCGTGATGCGTCCGCCCGCCAGCGCGCCTTCGGTGACCACCAGGTAGCGCGCCGCGTGGCGGCGCTGACGCGAAGACAACAGCGTGCTGCGCAGCGCCAAGCCGCGTCGGACCATGACAGCACCGGTGGGCGCATAGATGTCGGTCCGAAGGATTCGCAGCACGGACCAGATGAATACCCACAGCAACATTAAGAATCCGGCGCGCGTCAGCTGCAGTACCAGTCCCTGCATCTGGCGTCCTTTCCGTCCTAGCGTCGTATGCCTGGCGCCCGTGACTCCGAGCACATCGGCTACGTCACGATACTTGGACGGTGGTCGACACGGGGCGAAGCACGGCAGCGTTGAGGCCAGTGGCTTAGTGGATCCGGACGATGATCTCCGAGTGGCCCAAGCGGATCACGTCGCCGTCGGCCAGCTGCCACTCCTGGATCGGTGCGTTGTTCACCGTGGTGCCGTTGGTGGAGTTCAGATCCGAGAGCAGCGCGACCTGTCCGTCCCAGCGGATTTCCAGGTGACGTCGTGACACGCCCGTGTCGGGCAACCGGAACTGGGCATCTTGTCCGCGGCCCACGATGTTGGAGCCTTCGCGCAGTTGGTAGGTGCGGCCGCTGCCGTCGTCGAGTTGAAGGGTGATCGTGGTGCCGCCGGCGCCGTAGCCGCCTTGCCCGTAGCCGCCGTAGCCAGCCGCCTGTTGGCCGTAGTCGGCGGGCTGGCCGTAGTCGGCCGGTTGCCCGTAATCGGGCTGGCCATAGTCCGCCTGCTGGCCGTAGTCGTATTCCGGGCTCGCCGCCTCGGGGTAGCCACCGCCTTGACCGGCGTACGTTCCGCCCTGCACATGCTCGGCGTACTGGGTGTACTCGGAAGAGCCGTAGTCCTGGCGGCCGTATCCGCCGCCCTGCTGGTAGCCCTGGTCGTACCCACCACCCTGGTCGGGATACGCGGGCCGGTGTTCCGGCGGGGCGTAGCCGCCCTCGTCCGGACGGGCAGGGCCGCGACCGTAGTCGCCGTATCCGCCGTAGCCCGGTTGACCGCCGCCCTGCTGACCGCCGGGAGGCCCGTAGCCGCCGCCCTGGCGATACCCCTGGTCGTAGCCCTGACCTCCGTAGCCCGAAGGTCCCGGCGGCCGCTGCTCATACGACTGCGGGTAGCCGCCTTGTCCCTGGTCGGGATAGCCGCGCTGGTCTTGGTAGCCCTGCTGGGGCGGGTAGCCGCCCTGACCCTGCTGGTCGGGGTAGCCGCGCTGGTCTTGGTAGCCCTGCTGGGGCGGGTAGCCGCCCTGACCCTGTTCGGGGTAGCCGCCTTGCTCCGGGTAGCCACCCTCGGGGTGTCGCGGCGGCGGGTAGCCCTGCTGGGGTGGGTAGCCACCCTGTTCGGGCGGATATCCACCCCGCTGCTCGTGTGCCCCCTGCGCCTCCGGGCCGCGCGCGTCGTCCTGCGGACGTCCATAGCGGTCGTCGTAGTACTCGTCGCCGGGGCGCCCCGGCCCTTGTGCACCGCGGTAGCTCGAATTGTCAGTCATGGGTGCTACTCCTCGTTCTTCGCCGAACGCATTATTTGATTGTGGCCGGACGGGGTCGTCGACCGTCGGGCGGGGCTGTAGATCTGGGTTGACAGCACCACGGGCGCGGTACTGGCCGGTGCGCAGGTTCGATGCCTGCTCGAACCGAACGACCACCTCACCATACGTTTGCCACCCCTGTTCGTGGATGTAGTCAGCCAAGTACCTCGCGAAAGCACTCGACGTGAGATCCGGATCGGCGCGCACCTTCTCGAAGTCGTGCATACCGAGGGTAATGATGTATTCGTTGGGGGCCAAAAGGCGATTTCCGTGAAGTTTCTGGACTCCGTCGCGCGCTTCGCGGCACAACAGGCCCTCGACCTCTTCCGGAACGATCGAACCACCAAACATTCGGGCGAAGGCATTGTCCACCGTCGCCTCGAGTTTGCGCTCGATCCGCGCGGCCAGCCCCCGTTGGCTACTCATGTCCTACCGTTCGCGTGCACTTGTCATCAGGTATTGCCAGTGCGCGGCAAACGAATCACCCCGGTGCCAAATCACTCCCGCATGGTATCGGGACATAGCGGCGCTGTAGCACTTTCAAAATCGTGAGAACTACATCAGGCCAGCTCAGGGCGGTGCAGGCGGACGGGTGTGGGTGGAGGACGGCTTACCGGCCCGCTGCGGCGGTTCGGGAATCGGGCCATTACAGTGGTATGGTCCATCGGTTGTTTTTCCGGGCGAGTGGCGGAATGGCAGACGCGCTGGCTTCAGGTGCCAGTGTCCTTCGGGACGTGGGGGTTCAAGTCCCCCTTCGCCCACAGTGAGCGGTTGTGCGCAAGGTCGCGGCCTCGAAAGAGGTCGCGACTTTCGTGTTTATAGGGAGAGGATGCGGCGGCGCAGTCTTCCGCGGACCACGCCTGCGTTTCCGGAAGGGGCTCGGCGCAATCGGCGACGTGAAGACCCCATCATGAAAGTCGGCTTCGACACCGGACGGCGACCCAGCGCGGCGATCGTGACAGTCGTCGGCGGACGGCCGCGCCAGCACATCGCTGAATAGCTTCGCGGCGTCGGCGAGTTGACGAGTGACGTCGGTGGGGGTAACCGCCGCGCTCGGCGCGCTCGTCGCGACCCATGGGTGCGCAACTCGCAGCGCGGTCATCAGACGAGTTATCTCCGTGTGCGGGGTGACGCCGGCCGATGTCGTGTTGATGCCGCCGGATTCGCTCCCCCGTACGTAGTCGGGCAAACTCAGACGACTCGAGCTCCGCCAGCAGGCTGATGTTCCGACTGGAACACCATGAGGTATCGAGCATTGCTCACGGATATCTCCGACGCGTGCGCAGGGTTTCCCCACTGCCGATGCCGGAAGTGTTGTCACCGAGCGGGATTCGCGTGGTCACACGCCAAAACGTAATGCTGTCGCTGCTCTCGGTGCGGCTCAGTGCCTGTCTGGCGTGCCGTGACTTGGGCTTCGTGGTGAATTGACCGGTGTGTGCGCGTCACTACCCTTATGTGCGACTCAGGAGGGGTTGGAAATGCGCATCGAGGTGGGCCGCCTATCCGGCGCGAATGCACGCCGGACTGTGCGCGGTGAGATGCGCATTGTTCGCTAGACATCGACGGTGTCATGGGACTTCCGTATATAGATGAGCAGGCGTTGGTCGCCGAAGCTGGCGGCGACCCTTGGGCGATAAATGCAAGCCTGCAGGCTGGCAGCCCGTTGCAGATCTCCAATTTAGCCGGTGCCTTTCATCGGGCGGGTCGATGTACCGCGGAGGCCGACAACGCTTTCCAGCAAGCCCGCACTCGCTTCGAAGCAGCCTGGAATCACCAGGATGGCGGTCATCCGATCAACGACTCCGCAGAAGTGCAGCGGGTCGTGAAAGCCCTGGGAGCGCAGTCCTTGCAACTGCCCAAGATCGGTGCGGACCTGGAAAACATCGCTGCGGCATTGGCCGACGCGCAAAAAGCGGGAGCCGCGCGGATCGCCACGTTGGATGCGCAGTTGAAAAGCATCTCGGATTTGGTCGTCCAGGCTGTCGACCTGTTGAACAACGACAAGAGTCTCACTGCGGCGGACAAGGACGCCGTGCATGCGCTCATCAACACATGTGAAGATGACGCTCTCCGCGATACCAAGGCGGCACTCGTTGCGCTGCAAGCGATT
The DNA here is from genome assembly GCF_001672975.1 of Mycobacterium sp. 1465703.0. Classification (GTDB taxonomy): domain Bacteria; phylum Actinomycetota; class Actinomycetes; order Mycobacteriales; family Mycobacteriaceae; genus Mycobacterium. The sequence continues at coordinate 63,697 of NZ_LZKU01000168.1, read as the reverse complement.
CGCGACGGCTATTCGGATGGCCTTCAGATATCGCTGAATAACCTTCATGCCGAGGGGTATGACGGCACTCCTCTTCACGACATCGACAGCGACGGTGTGTCTGCGGCTCAGCAGACGGCACTGGCGGACATCCGCCGAGTCACCAATCAGGCCGTGGTCGACCAAATGGCCAAGGTGCGGGCCGCGCAGGAAGCTGTCAGCAAGGCCGCGAAGGACCTCTACGTGTATGGCCCGGGCTCGCCACAAGGCGAGGCCGCCAGTGCCAGACTGCCCAAGCTCAGAGACGATCTCGCGCGCGCCCTCGACGACCTGGGCAAGATTCCCGATTACAACAACATTGACCCCAGGTCGGTAAGCATCGCACCCGACGGGCATTTCATGTTCACCTACAACGTCAACGGGCAGCCCGTACAGGTCACCGGCCAACTCAAAAACGGCACGGGCGAATTCTTCGACCAGGCCACCGGTACCTACTACACCTTCAACGGCGGCAAGTTGACCGGCATGCGCACACCGGATCCCGGGCAGGTGCAAGCGACCCCCGAACCGCTGTTCACCGCCATCACCCTGGCGGTCGGAGGACCAGAGCTCAAGGCGGGCGGCGAGGCGCTATGGCTAGGTGTGAAAACGCTCTTCACCCGTGAAACGCTCGAAGGCCTCACCGCCGACAATGTGTTTGCCCGTGCGCTCGCCGGCGCCGACGAACACTTCCAAGTTGCCGAGCGGAACCTCACCACGCATGTCCCGGTGTCCGGAGGGCCGGTCCCAGGGACCCATCCTCTTGAGCCGCCAGTGGTCGAACACACGCCGACGGCCCCGGGTGATGTGCCCGTCGAGCACGGGCCGGTCGGATCTCATGTGGCGGTTCCCGATAGCCCGGCACCCGTCGTGATCGATCCTGCCCATCCGGAATTCAATTTGGATAACCCGCTCAACTACATGCCACCAGAGCTGAGAGCGCTGTCCGAACAACACCTGACCGGCAGCGGCGAAACCGTCCTGGGACCGTTCAAACCGGCGAGCGGAAGCCCCTCATATATCGACGTCGCGCGCGACCACGGAGCCAGCTATTTCGATCTTGGAGATGCATGGAACTCATTGACTCCTACTGAGCGGCTAGCCGCCAATCAGCATGTACTGGACGTCGCTATCGCAAACCGTGACACGATTAGACTGTCGGTGCCGTTTGACGAGATCAAGCCCTCTAGCTTTACTGCCGCAGAGATTCGATATCTCGAATCCCATGGCTATCAACAAGTCAGTGACTCGATTTTTATTCCGCCAAGAACGGGAGGCGAGCGATGAAAACCCTCTTAGAGTTCTACCTAAAGAACTTTGCGTTTCTGTACCTCGATCCTCGCTACCGAATCACGGATTCGAAAACAGAAAGCGACGCGATAAACGCTTCATTGACCGTGAGCGGACCGATCCTTACGTGGCTGCTAGCCAACGACAGAGGCCAAATGCAGATCTCGATCGCACCCACACGTCTTGCGACGGCGCGAAACTGGTTCTGGGTTTCACTCATTAAGCAATACATAGACAAGGAACCCGCAATTAGCTATCTGTCGGCTCTCGATGAGATCGACTGGATCCGTCAGAACGCGCCGCGCGTAGAGCAACTGTTCTCGGATCCGTCTGCGCTGGAAACCGTATGTGATGAACTAAAGACGTTACGACGGGCTAACGCCGATAAATATTGGTCTCAGTGGCGGAAAGAGCAGGGGCTCAGCTAGCCCCTTCAGGGCCGGACGCCACATGAAAGGTGGGCCACGATGAAAACATTATTGGAATTTTTCATCAAACACTTCGGTTTTCTGTATCTGGACGCCCGCTACCGCATTACCGATTCAACGACTTCGGGAGTGGCAATAATCGACGCTGGCCTGACGCTCACCGGTCCAACCATGACTTGGCGAACAACAGGGGTTGCCTTGAGTTCGGGGTCGCGCCAACGCAGTTTTCAACTCACCCGGGCGGTGGCTCCGAGTGACCCTCATTCGTCAGTACCTCGATAACTATGAAGAGACAAACTATGCATCGCCGGATGCGACCGCAGCTTGGATTAGCGACAACCTGGAGCGCATCGAGGAACTGCTGACCGGTCCAGGAGCGGACTGCTCGCGAGAAGAACTCGAAGCGCTTGCGAAAGAACTTGCGAACAAATATTCGGTCCGCTGAAATTCTGGGATACAGATCGTTGATTCGGGGCCAAGTCCGCGGGGCTTCGCGCTACGAGCGCACCCACTGCAAAATCTCCGGAGTAACGCGGTCGGTGATGTCGTCGAACTCGGGATGCTTCTTGAGCACCGTGCCGATCATCGAGCACACCGGAACGATGCGCTTGCCCTCATCCCGCGCCTCGTTCAGCGCTTGCTCGACAAGGATGCTGGCCAGCCCGCGTCCGCCAAACGCCGGATCGATTTCGGTGTGGTAGAACACGCGCTGATCGCCGCGGTCGGCGAAATCGGCCAGTCCGACAGTCTTACCCTCGACGGCGATCGTGTACTTGCCGTCCTGAAGGCTAACCGTCGTTTCCGCGCCGGTCTTATCGGTTGTCATCTGTGCTTCCCTTCTTTTGCGGTGTAGGTCGAGGCCGCAGCCGAGTGGTCGGCAGCGGTGGGGCGGGCAGCCGGCTGAGCACTCCCCGGTATCCCCGGACGGCGCCGAATCGGTCGTCGGCGTCTTCCCACAATCGGCGGTAGTTGACGATGTCTTCGTGGCTTCGCCCGACGAAGTTCCACCACATCACCAACTCTTCGGAGAACGGCGTGCCGCCGAGCAACAGCACCCGCGCGGGTCTCTCCCCCACATTGCGCAGCCGCAGCTTGGTCGAGCCGGCACTTCGATAGGCCAATTCGGCGGGCGCCAGAGCTGTTCCGTCGACCTGGACGGCACCTGAATCACAGAACACCCCGTGTTCGAAACCCTGGTCCATATCGATGTCCAGTGTGGCATTCGCGTCGAGGTCGATCTGGGCGCCGAGTAATGGTGTGAACGTCGGCACCGGCGACCGGGTCCCGGCCAGCTCACCGAGAAAGACGCGGGCCTCGGCCCCGGGTAGGGAAAGGGGTGCCGGTGTGTGATGGGCGAAGCCGCGCGCGGTATTGCGGTCGGAGGCGGGTAGCGCGACCCACAGCTGTACACCGTGCAATACGGTTCCCGAATCAACCGAGACCTCGGAGTGGCAGATTCCAGCTCCGGCGGTCATCAGATTCAGCTCGCCGGGCCGAATGGCCGCGTATACCCCGGCGCTGTCGCGGTGTTCCACTTCTCCGCTGAACAACCAGCTGACGGTTTGTAGTCCCGTGTGGGGATGCGGCGGGACATCCATCCTGGCCACGACCGGGCCGTAGTGATCGATGAAACACCACGCACCCACGAGGGAGCGCTGTCCTTGCGGAAGTACGCGTTGCACCCGGATACCCCTAGGGCCGCCCAAGGGAACTTCTCGCGGCCGCAGCACTTCTACCCCCGGCGAGGCAACCAGTTCTTGTGAAGCAGCGCAGGCGACTTCGGCCGGCGCCGCTTCCAGGTTGCTCATCGTTCACCTCCGTCGCGGGCCCGGCTACAGCGCCGTCATCCGCGACCGTACCCCCGGCCGTGTTTACTTGCGCGGCGGCTGCAGCACCTTCATGGCCAGCCGCATGACAGGCTCGGGCACGCGATCCTTCAGCGACATGGCGCTGTCGGCGGCACGGGACCGCAGCGGAGTGCCCCGACCGAAAACTCGATTCAGCGGGCCCCCCGACGGCTCGAGCACCACATGCAGCGGCGGAGTATCGACGGCAGCACCGAGCGCGTTGGAGATGACCATCCGCTGGATCTCGCTGGTTCCTTCAAAGATGGTGTACAGCTTGGCATCCCGATACCACTTCTCCACTGGATGATCGGTGATGTAGCCCCAGCCGCCCATGGTCTGGATAGCGCGCTCGGTGGCCTTGACCGCGACCTCGCTGGCGGCCATCTTCGACATCGAACCCTCGCCCCGTTCGAAGGGAACGTTGTTGGCCGCCATCCACGACGCACGCCAGGTGAGCAGCCGAGCGGCGTCGATCTGGGTGGCCAGTTCGGCCAGGGGGAACGCGATGCCCTGGTTGTCGATGATGGGCCCGCCGAAGGCTTCGCGCTCGGTGGCGTAGGCGGTGGCGTACTCCAGCGCCGCCCGCGCGATACCGATAGCCTGGGCGGCGACCATAGGACGGGTCTGCTCGAAGGTGCCCAATGTCGCTGAGCCGGAGCGTTTTCCGCCAGCCACCACCTCCCTGGCCTTGGCCAGTTTGTGGTCGAGCTTTTCTTGCCCGCCAAGCAGATTGGCTCCCGGTACGCGTACACCTTCGAAGAGGAGCTCGGCGGTATGAGAGGCTCGGCAGCCGAGCTTGTCGAGTTTGCGCAGCATCTTGAGCCCGGGTGTTCCGCCCGGCACTACGAACAGTGCTTGGCCACGGTGGCCGAGTTCCTCGTCGACCACCGCGTTGACCACGTGCACATTGGCGATGCCGCCGTTGCCGATCCACATCTTGTGGCCGTCGATGATCCAGTCATCACCGTCGCGTCGCGCATGCGTGCGCAGGTTCCGTACGTCGCTGCCACCCTCGGGCTCTGAGATGGCCAGCGCAGCTAACTTGAGATCTCCTGGCGTGCCGAAACATTCGGGCGCCCACTCCAGCATTTGCTCCGGCGAAGCCGCCTGGCCGATTGCCGACAGTGCCAGCGCCGGCATGACGATGGCCAAGCCGATCCCGGCGCAGCCCCAGAACAGCTCCTCCATGAACATCGGTAGCGAGATGCCGGTCGGATCACCGATCAGGTCGCGATAGAACAAAGGGCTGTAGAAGCCGCGCTGGGCCGCTTCCTCGAGCACCGGCCAGGGAAACTCTTGTCGCTGGTCATACTCGAGCGCGACTGGGCGGATGCATTGTTCGGCGAACTCGTGCGTGCGCCGGGCAAGGTCGTGTTGTGCTGCCGTCGGGGTCAGGTCGAACGTCATGGTTGCGCCTCTGGGTCGACAGACTGGTCTTGCCGACCCGGACTACCCCGTTGACTGCCTCAGCAAACTGCCAACCAGCAATTGAACGAAATGTCAGGCAGCCGAACGGGGTTTGACTTGCGCCAGCGGCATGTGCAGCACGACTGCGGCCACCGCGACGGTCTCGTGTTCGTGGCGTGCCAGCAAAGCCGCATTCTCGGGCAGTTGCCGGGCATTGATCTCACCGGAGGCGATACGTCGCAGAACGTCGTGGGCATGCGCGAGCTGGTCACGCTTACGGTACTGACCGCCGGGCAGCTTCACGCCGGCCCACACGCCGTATTCCTCGCGGTGCGCAATGGCATGCGCGGCGCAACGGCGCTGTTGCGCCAGCGGGCAGCGGCGCAGGCACTGGATCCGCGCCTCGGTGGCCGACCGCTCGTATGCGCGGGCCTTGGCGGCGCCGTCACCGCCGTCGTCATCGGGGTAGCCGAACCATAGTTCCGGGTTGGCTGCGCAGGGGTGTCCCATGTCGGTCTCCTTGTCGAGCGTGAAACGTAGGCAGAAGCGTATACATAGACGTCCGGCGGACGCAAGAGAAACGACGATAAAAACGTATATTCCCGTAACTGGACCAGTGGCTGTGTAATATCCGGCCTATGGCCGGAGCGTGCGGTGAGCCGTGAGTCGGCGGGCGCAGCCATCCGCGCGTTGCGCGAATCGCGCGATTGGTCACTAGCCGACCTCGCCGCCGCGACCGGCGTCAGCATCATGGGACTGAGCTTTCTCGAACGCGGTGCGCGCAAACCGCACAAAAGCACAGTTCAGAAGATCGAAAACGGCCTCGGCTTGCCGCCCGGCACCTACTCGCGGCTACTGGTGGCGGCCGATCCGGACGCCGAACTGGCCCGTCTGATGGCCGCGCAACCGCCGGCACCGATGCCTGCAAGGCGCAGCGGACCGGTGGTGGTCGACCGCCACAGCGACACCGACGTGCTGGAAGGCTATGCCGAAGCACAGCTCGACGCCCTCAAATCTGTCATCGATCGACTGCCGCCGACGACATCAAACGAATATGAGACGTATATTCTGTCTGTGATCGCGCAATGCGTGAAGGCCGAGATGCTTGCCGCCAGCTCGTGGCGGGTGGCCGTGAACGCCGGCGGCGACTCCACCGGTCGCCTGATGGAACATCTGCAGGCGCTGGAGGCGACGCGCATGGAGTTGTTGAAGCGCATGCCCAGCAGCCTGGGCGCCCGCTTCGACCGGGCGTGCGCGCAGTCGTCGTTACCGGAGACGATCATCGCCGCGCTGATCGGCGTCGACGTCGACGAGATGTGGGACATCCGCAACCGGGGAGTGATCGCACCGGGCGCGCTCCCCCGCGTGCGCGCCTTCACCGAGGACGTCGAATCGGGCCAACACGATGCACACCTCGACGACGAGGGGGCATCGTGAGCCAAACCGAAGTCGAGGCGTTGAGCCGCGCCCATCAACTTTTCGCCGGCAGTACGCAGGCGCCGGCCCTCGACGCGGGCACCGGTCACTATCGCGACATGCTGCAGCGGGCAGGGCGGCTGAACAGCGGAATGGCGCACCGCGGTTATCAACTGGCGGTCAATCACAGCCGGCAACGCCTCACGGCGGCGGCGGGTACCGACGCCGCGGCCACCGACATCATCGCCGGCGCCCATCGCGATCGAGCACAGGCTCACGACCTGACCCGAAGCGTCCTGGATGCGGCCCACGCCGATGCCGCCCATGTCCCGACGACGCCGATGGCCCAGCGAGAGGCGATGCGGCGCCGCGCGGTGCGTCTGCGGACGCAACGTACCCATGTGTTATCAGCCCGTTTACGGGCGCGACGGCGGCACGCGGAACTGCTGGCCTTGGGATATCGGCTCCGGCGCAGCGGTCGGCTCGGGGCATTCCCGAACGAGCGTGCCGCGCTGGCGGTGCGCGCCGCATTGTCCCGGCTGGGCCGGCCTTACGTCTGGGGCGCGACCGGCCCCGACCAGTTCGACTGCTCTGGGCTGGTTCAGTGGAGCTATGCGCAGGCCGGTATTCACTTGGCGCGCACCACCTATCAGCAGATCAACGACGGCATCCCGGTGCCCCGTGCCCAGGTCCGGCCCGGCGATCTGGTCTTTCCACACGCCGGCCATGTCCAGCTCGCCATCGGGAACAATCTGGTTGTGGAAGCGCCCTATTCGGGTGCCTCTGTACGAATAAGCCGACTGGGCAACAACGTTGCGATACGCCGACCGATATGACAAGCCAACTTCGCCCGCCGGCGCGGGCACGACGAATAGGGTGAGCCGATGCCGGAACAACCCGGACCCTCGTTAGAAGCCGTCGAGGCGCGGCGGTCCGCGCTGGCGAGTCAGCACGGTGCCGCGTCCGAAGCCGACCGCGTGCTGACCGAAGTGCTGACCAGCGCTCACGAGGCAGCGCGCGAAGGCGTCAGACGACTCGATGCCATCGCCGAGCAGATCGATCGCGCCACCCTGAATCAGGCGGACCTCGCGCTGGATACGCCGATGGGCGCGCGCGAGTTTCAGAAGTTTCTGGTGGCCAAGCAACGTGAGATCACGACGGTCGTGGCCGACGCCCGTGAATTCGGTCATGCGAAAAGGGTTGTGTTGGAGAACCTTCGGGCCCAGTACGCCGCCGACAGCGGCTAGCCAGAACTAGTCCACATGGTGTAACGCAGTGAATTGTCGCCAGCTATGCGCCTGAGTACTGTCGCCGAACATGAAGAGGTCGCGTCACTTCCCGCAGCCGGGTCCGCTCGGGCAGCGGCGCAGGCCACGCGGCTGATGTCGGTTTATGACGACGTGCTAGCCGCGGTCAAATACGTCCGAGAGCGCACCGGTGACCCGAACGCATGGCAGACGGGATTGGCGCCGAGCGAAGTGAACGCCGTCATCACCCCCACCGCCCCACGCGAACAGCTCGAGGTAATCCTGCGCAAGATCCGCCAGCAGCACGCCGACGTCTTCGGTGCCGGAAACCCAGCAGGCCCATCCCCGAGCCAGCCGGGCACAGAGACCACGCCACCGCCGGATGGTGAAACGGGTGCTGCGGCAGATGCCATCGCGAACGCTGAAGCCGCTCTGGCGCAACAGAACTCGGCGAGCTCGCAACTGGACATGCAGGTCGTCTCGGCCATCCTGAACGCGCACTTGCGGGCGGTTGACGGCAGAGAAGCCCTCACCAAGTTGCAGCACGAAACCGAGGCCGCGGTCCGGGCCAGGTCAGACCTGGACACCCCGGCGGGAGCGCGTGACTTCCAGCGGTTTCTCATCGGCAAGCTCCGAGACATTCGCGAGGTTGTCCTGAACGCCAGCTTGGATGACACGTCGAAGTCAGCGCTGATGGCCGCTTGGACGTCGCTCTATGACGCCTCCAAAGGCGAACCGAAGGCGCCAGGCGAACAGGCGCGAGCCGCGGTACCCGTAGGTGATACACCCGGGGCCGACCAGCCGATCGACGATCTTGACCCCGGATGGGATCCGCTGCTGGATTCTTTGCTGGGCGACGACGATGGACTGCTGCCCGCGGATGCCTCGGGGCCGGCCGCGGGCGGCGCGATGCCGCTGACGCCGCAACCGATGGCGCCCACGATGCCCACCTTCGGTGGGGGGTCGCTCCCGGGGCTGGGCTCGCTGCCTGCGTCCACCACCGGTTGGGAAGGTCTGCCGCTTTCTGGGCGACAAAATGACGACCGGGCAGATCCGGGCTCAGGTGATCTGGTCGACGAGGAGCTGCCGGACGACCAAGACCCGAGCGCACAAGACGCTTCCAACGAGCCGGGTGACAAGGACAACGACCCACAGGGCGTGCCGTCCGAAGAGCCGGCGGGCGGTCCGACACCGGTGACGCTGCCCGACGGGGAAACGGTGACTGCGGCCAGTCCACAGTTGGCGGCGGCGATCACCGCCGCCGTCGGCGGCACCCCGATAGCGGAGGCCTTCCAGCAGCAGGGAATGACCATTCCCCCACCGGGAACGGCGGTCCCAAACCCCATCGACTCGCCGCAGGTGTCCCCCGGCGATATCGGTATGTTCACCGATCGGCACGCGCTCGCCCTCAGCCCGGGCAAGGCGCTTCTGGATGGCCAAATTCAACACATCGCCACCGTGAGCGGGCCGAGCTTCCTAGGCTGGGAGCATCCGCCGGCGCCGACCGCGTCAGCTACGACGCCGGCTAAGCCCGACCCACCGACACCCACCCGGCCGGCGAGCTCGTCGACCACCTGACAAAAATGAATCCGCCGGCGGAACCGGCGGTCGCACACAGGAGACAGCGGATGGCAGATTCGATTCATGTAGTGCCCGCGCACCTACGTCAGGCTGCCGCGCACCACCAGGACACCTCGGAGTATCTGCGTACCGTCCCGTCGTCGCACGCCGCGATCCAAGAGAGCCTGGATTCGCTCGGGCCGATCTTCAGTGAACTTCGCGACGCGGGCCGCGAACTGCTGGAACTGCGGCGTCAGTGTTATGAGCAGCAAGCCGCTGACCACGCCGATTTGGCCGACAAACTGACCGTTTCGGCGACGATGTGGGAACAGCACGAGCAGGAGGCGGCCGGTAAGTTCGGCGACATCGTCGACCGCGGTCGATGACCGACGCGAATCCGGCTTTCGACACCGTTCACCCGAGTGGGCACATCCTCGTCCGCTCTTGCCGCGGCGGATATATGCACAGCGTCGCGTTGAGCGAACAGGCGATGGAAACCGACGCTGAGACCCTGGCACAGGGAATCCTGCTGACCGCCGACGTGTCCTGCCTCAAGGCGTTGCTGGAAATTCGCGACGAGATCGTCGCCGCCGGGCATACCCCTTCCGCGGAGGTTCCGACCCCCCGAGATCTTGATGCGGCCATCGAGAAGTTGCTGGCGCACAAGCTGCGCCGCCGTAATGGAGTGATCTAGAGGGCTATCAGCTGGGGCGGGCCTAGCGTAGCCACGGCTTGGCGGCGTTGGGATCCGGTGCGATACCGGTCGGCGGCTCTATCGGGTTGGGGCCGAACAACTCTCGCGCCCGGGCGAGCAAGGTGCGCACCTCGTCGAGTTGCCTCTGCAGTGCAGAATCAGCCATGTCCTTACGCTACCGAGGGCCGTGCGACCGCACAATTCACTGACCGCACAAGCCGCCCGCAGGTGCCGGTACGCTTAGCCGGTGGCGGTCTTCGGTCGGATGTCGGCGCGCCAGCGCCTCCGGAGAGCTACCCGGGAATCGCTGGCGATTCCGGCTTTCAGCTCTCCTATCGACTGCACCCCGTGGGTGACAGGTGGACTGTGGCCTGCCGAGTTATCGACGGAAACCGCCGAAACGGCCACTCTCGCAGAGCATCTCAAGGCCGACCTGCAGCGAATTGCCGACGCCGCCAACCACGAATTGAAACTGCTCAAGCGATCGGGAATGAGCGACCCCTCGCGGCAGGCGGCAGAAGCACGGGTCATCGATGAGGCCCGCGGCCGTGCGGTGCGCCGGGTCGAGTCGACGATTCGTTACTTGCGTGGGGTGCAGAGCGGCGCCCGGGCCCAGGCCCCCGCTCCTCCCCCACCCAGAGTTCAGCCGCGCACCGCCGACCCGGAAACGACGCAGGTGCTGCCGGTAATCCGCGAGGTCGATGCTGTCGCCGAGGCGCCCGCGCAGAGTCCGCCCGAGCCGCCCCAGCGACCGCGGGGCGGACGGCGTCGTCGCCGTGCGGCCGCGGCGGAGCCGGTCATCGACACCCAACCACCGGTTGCCGACCAGGCTGACTCCGGTCGCCACCACGCGATCGCCGACGAGCCGGTCACCGGCATCCCCGAACCGGAGGCGGCCAGCGAACCTGCCACCGAGGACGAGCGCGCCGGAGCCGCGGCTGCCTCGCGTCTCGAAGAGACGCAGGTCATCCCGGTGGTGGCGCAGGCGCCGGCGCAGCGTGCGCCCGAGCCGGCGCCAAACGAGGCGGACTCCGGTCGTCACCACGCGATCGGCGACGAGCCGGCCGCGCCCGACACCGCCTCCGCGCCGCCAACCGAAAAACGCACTGAAAAACCTTTGACACCAACAGGATTCGACGACAAACGACTGAACCGGCTGCTCGAGTTCGTGGTCCGACAGGAGCCACGCTTGCATTGGGCGATCGGAGATCGCGCCGACGGGACCACGGTGCTGGTCACCGACCTCGCTCACGGATGGATACCGTCAGGCATCACCCTCCCGGCGGGCGTGCGGCTGTTGGAACCAGAGCGTCGCAGCGGCAAGGTCGGCGCACTGATAGGCGAAACCGCGCGGGTCGTCACTTACGCTCCCGGTGATTCGTTGCACCGCTCGGTCGACTTCGCCGCGACCAGGTCGTCGGTGGAGCCGCGCGCGCTGCCTGCCATCGATGATCTGGCGAACGTGCTGAGAGCAACGACACGTGGGCGCGGCGATCTGCCCAAAATCGTGCCGAGGCTGGCCGAAGCCGCCGCCGCGGGAACGGTCGTCGTCGACCAGGAGGTCGACGTGTTGCGGGTTCACCTTGATACCGCCCGCTACCAGCTCCTGGTTCAGTATCCGAACGTCAATCCCGCGCTCCTGCTCAAGTGCCTGCTGATGGCCGCCACCGCGGGCATCGCCAGCGGAGACGCGGTGTCCGCGAACTATCACCTGGCCTGGTATCAAAAGCTCGGCGAGTGAGCACCCGCCTGGTTGGTCGCACACCCTGCTCGCATATGAATTGACGCTGGTCGGAGGCCTCGACGATACTGTCATGGTGTCGGATTCGGGCAGTCGCGCGAATCTCAGCGAGAAGGATCTCGTCGAATCGGTTCTTCGCGAACTGAGCGAGGCGGCCGACAAGTGGGAAGCCCTTGTGGCGCAGGCCGAGACCGTCACGTACAGCGTCGACCTGGGCGACGTCTACGCCGTCGCGAATTCTGACGGCCGGTTGCTCGCACTGACTTTGCATCCCGGTGTGATGACCGGGTACGGCCACGGCGAGCTGGCCGAAAGATTGAACCTCGCGATTACCGCCCTGCGCGAAGAAGCCGAGGCCGAGAACCGGGCCAGTTACGGCGGTCCCCTGCGCTGACGGGCTCGTTTCAGGCAGTCATCGACCGGGGCCGGGAGGCCCCGCGAAAGCCTGGGCGATCTGCAACCAGCGCTGCGCGTCGGCGCCCTCGGCGGTGACGTCCAGGGCGCTCAGCGGACGCCGTTGGGTGACCAAAAAGCAGAAATCCTCGGCGGACCCACTGACTCTTTGCTCGGCCTCCGCCGGCCCCCAAGACCAGGTGTCGCCGCCGGGTCCGCGCAGCTCGACCAGAAACGGACCGGCCGGCGGCGTCAGGTTGTTGACGGCGAAGGCGAAGTCCCGGGTCCGGACGCCCAGATGAGCGATCGACCGCAGGCGCTCGGTCGCGGGCCGCGTGACGCCCAGGGCGTCGGCAACGTCGAGGCCGTGCGCCCACGTCTCCATCAGGCGCGCGGTTGCCATCGAGGCCGCGCTCATCGGTGGGCCGAACCACGGGAGTTTGCGCCCGGCGGGCACCGTGAGCAGCGCGTCGTGCAGCCGTCCCCGGGTGACCCGCCAGTCGGCGAGTAACTCGGCCGGCGTCAGGGCCGCCAACGCTTCGGCGCCTTTGTCGACGAAGCCGGACGGATCGGCGGCTGCGCCGGCCAACACCTCGGCGAATCCGGGCTCGTCGGTGACCGCGATGAGAGCGACCCGGTCGGTCCACAGCAGGTGCCCGATCTGGTGTGCGATGGTCCAGCCGGGCGCCGGCGTCGGGTCGGCCCAGCGTACGGGCGGCAGCGGCGCAACCAGGTCGTCGAGCGCGTCGCTTTCGGCACGCAGGTCCTCGACCATGGGCGCGGGCCCGGTCACCGGTGTCCGCTGTCGGCTGAGGCCGTCGGATGAATCACGTCTGTACCTTAGCGATCGTTCGCGTTGTCGCCGCGCCGCCCGACGATGCTGTGCACGGCCAGGCCGACCAGGTAGAGCACCGCGCCGAACAGCACGAACGCGGGTGCGTGCCCGTCGTCGGGAACCAAGATGCCCGCTACCGTGATCGAGACGATGAACGCGACCCAGAACAGCGCGTCCTGCACGGCGAAGACGTGCCCGCGCAGAGCGTCGTCGACGTCCATCTGGATCGCGGTGTCGGCGCAGAGTTTGACCATCTGCCCGGTGACGCCGAGCAGAAAACCGCAGGCCACCATGACCGGGAGCAGCAACTGGGCGCCGGCGACCTCGATGATCGCCGATACCGCCAACGCGCCGGTCGCCGTCGCATAACGGCCCCATCGGCGGATCACCGGCGGTGTCAGCAGATTGGCGGAAAAGGCGCCCAGGCCCGCGGCGCCGAAGAACAGCAAGGCGGTGCCGAATCCCCCGCCCTCGAGGCCGGGCATGTGATGGACGAGCAACAGGACGAGCAGGGAATTGATGCCGACGACCATCCGGTGCGCGGCCAAGCCGGACAGGGTGGCGGCGACCGTCGGGCGCTGCGCCACCGTGCGCGCCCCGTGCAGCCAGCCGGTGATCACCGCGTAGATGACCGGGCCATGGATCGCTCGCCGGGTGTCGTCCGGGCCCAGCACCCGGGCGCCGAACCGCCATGCCAACAGCAACGCGATCGCCACAGGAATCGCGGTGAGGAACACGATGGCCGAGGCGCCCTTGTCGCTGGCCCCCAAGATGAACCGGGGCACCAACATGAAGTTTGCGCCGAGGAACGCCGCGATGGCCCCGGACGCGGTGGCCACCGAGTTCATCGTCACCACCTGTTCGCGCGGCACCACATGCGGGAGCGACGCCGACAGCCCGGATCCGACGAACCGGGCCAAACCATTGGCGAACAGCGCACCGAGCAGCAGCGGCAGGTCACCGGCCCGGACCGCCAAAATCGTGCCGATTGCGGCGATGAGGATCAGCCGCCCCACGTTGGCGCCGACGAGCACCAGCCGCCGATCCCATCGGTCCATCAGCGCGCCAGCGAACGGCCCCAGTAGTGAGTAAGGCAAAAACAGCACCGTGAACGCTCGCGCAATGGACATGGGATCGGCAGCCCGGTCCGGGTTGAACAGCAGCGCCCCGGCCAGCGCCGCCTGAAACAAACCGTCACCGAACTGGCTTGCCATGCGCACCTGCAGCAGCCGCCAGAAATCTGGCAAACCGCGCACCGAACGCCAAATCTCGACGGGTGCGCTGGACTGCATCCGGGTTGGGATCACGAAACCGACTTCCACGATTGGGGTTGGCAAAGCTCGCGCGGTCAAAGCTGTCCCGACAACACTACAAATCTCCGTCGCCCGCACTCGCGATTGCCCTGGCCGAGCTTCCACCGGATGCGATGATGGTGGGGTGCCGCCGCCGGAGGATCCAGAGGACTACGTCGCACCCGCCGCGCAACGCGTGCGTGCGGGCACTTTGCTGCTCGCCAACACCGATCTTCTCGAACCGACTTTTCGGCGGAGCGTGATCTACATCGTTGAGCACAACGACGGCGGCACGCTGGGTGTCGTACTGAACCGCGCCAGCGAAACCGCGGTGTACAACGTGTTGCCGCAGTGGACCAAGCTGGCGGCCAAGCCGAAGACGATGTTCATCGGAGGACCGGTGAAGCGTGACGCCGCGCTGTGCCTGGCGACGCTGCGCATCGGCGCCGATCCGCAAGACGCGCCGGGTCTGCGACACGTCGACGGCCGGGTGGTCATGGTCGATCTGGACGCCGACCCCGAACTGATCGCACCGCTGGTCGAAGGCGTGCGGATCTTCGCCGGCTACTCCGGCTGGACCATCGGCCAGCTTGAAGGCGAAATCGAACGTGACGACTGGATTGTGTTGTCCGCCTTGCCCTCTGACGTCCTGATCGGACCGAGGTCCGATCTGTGGGGCCAAGTGCTGCGTCGTCAGCCGCTGCCGCTCTCGCTGCTAGCCACCCACCCCATCGACATCAGCCGGAACTAGGGGCTGACGTTCCGCTCCCCCGGCCTCTAGGTCAGTGGCACGACTGCGTGCAGCCGGCGCAACTGCCGACGCAGGCGGGCGCCGCGGCTTCTTGGCGCAGCGCAAAGCGCGCGCTCTGCCACGAGCCTGCCGCCAGCGTTCCCAGGGCGCCCACGACACAGACGATGAGCACCACCAGCGCGGTGTCTGGAACCGCGGCCATGGCCACCGCACCACCGGCAGCCAGCATCACCGCGGCCGCCAACTGGGTCGGCGCCATCGCGCGCAGCGCCACAGCAGTGGCTCCGAAGTCCCGGTTGTGCGCAAGTGACCAGGTGCCAAAGCCCGCCGAGGCCACCGCCGCACACATGCACAGCACGCCCGCAATCAGCATGGGCTCACAATACGAGCCGGGTTATCGGCCCGCGCAGCCGGCTCTGCGGCTGACCGCCGCCCGGTCAGTGCTGCAGGAACGAAAAGTTCGGTAGCGGTGGCAACCCCGGCACCATGGCCAGCAGGCTCGGCGTGCGCGGCTGGCTCGGCATGGGAGCCTGCGCGGGGAGCCCCACCGGGGCCGTAGGTGCTGTCTGGGCGAGGGGAACCAGCGGCGTCGCGGCGGGTGCCGGAGCGGCAGGTACGGCTGGGGCGACGGGAGCGGCGACCGGTGCCGGAGCCACAGGAGCCGCGACCGGTGCCGGGACGATAGGAGCCGCAGCCGGTGCCGGAGCCACAGGAGCCGCGACCGGTGCCGGAGCGACGGGAGCCGCAGCCGGTGTCGGGGCCACCGGAGCCTGAGCGGGCCGCCCAACCGGCGAGGCGGCGGGTGCTTGGGCCGGGGCCGGGGCGGCCGCGCCGGGGGCGGTCACCCGGAATCCGTTGACGATGGCGTCGGTGGCCGGCGCGTCGGCGACGCTCACCGCACGATCGGTGGTCACCGACAGCGACACCAGGTACTTGTCTTGTCCCGACGTGGCGATGACGTGGCGCCGTGACGTGTTGAGCGTCATGTCACCGTCCCGATAGGTGCCCTCGATGATGGACGACGGGAAGCCACCGAAATCGGTCATCGATGCATTGGTCGGCTGCCACGCCGGCAGTTTCTGGCTGTCGATGTAGCCGTGGGTGATCGCCTCACTCGGATCGAAGGTGCCGACCAGCTTGTACACCACGACCTGTGCGTTAGACGAATAAATGCTGCTGCCGTGCCGGTCGGCGATGACCGCGAACGCGTCGGGCACATTGGGATCGGGTACCTGCGTCCAGCGCGTGGGCACCGGCAAGGTGATGTCGAGTGCCTTGAAGCCCTCGGGCTTTTGCGCCTCGAACTTGACGCCCTTCGACTGCAGGAATTCGCGGATGGTCCCCGACGTCGCCGGGACGGGCGCCGGTGTGGCCGGTATGGCCGCGGCCGGTGCCGTCGTTCCCGGCGCAACGGCGGTAACCGGTGGGGCCAAGGTGTTGGCGGCCGGCGGGGCGGCCAGGTATCTGCTCGGCGGCACCAGCTCGGGTCCGAGGTTTTGCGGCGCCGGTGCGGGAACCGCGGGGACGGGTGCGGGCGCCGGGGGCAACGGGTCTGCCGATGCCGTGCCGCCCGCAACAACCGCCAAGCCCATCAGGCCAGCGACCACACCGCCGAGCAGTGCCCGGTGGACGGGGACGATGTCAATCATCTGCGTCGGTCCTTCCAATGGCTCAGTACCAGAAGCCGTCGATAGTGGCTGACTGTAACCAGAGGTCAAAGGGGGTGAACAGGCTCGAAATACACCTGGGATGAACCCCTGATCGGTGCGCAACGGAACCGAGACCAACCTGTGGCCGGCGGACCGGCCGTGTCGCTCCTTATACCCTGTTCAGGTGACCGACTCCCCGACCACTTCGCCGGCAAGCAGTGCCGGCGCCGCTGCGCCCGACTCTGACGCGCCGCCGTATCGCTACACCGCGGCGCTGGCGGGCCGTATCGAGGGCGTGTGGCAGGAGAACTGGGCGAAGCTCGGGACCTTCGACGTGCCCAACCCGGTCGGTTCGCTGGCTCCGGCAGACGGGGCGGCTGTCCCGGACGACAAACTGTTCGTGCTGGACATGTTCCCCTACCCTTCCGGTGAGGGGCTGCACGTCGGCCACCCGCTGGGCTACATCGCTACCGACGTGTATTCCCGCTACTTCCGGATGACCGGTCATAACGTGTTGCATGCGTTGGGGTTTGACGCCTTCGGGCTGCCCGCCGAGCAATACGCAGTGCAAACCGGCACCCACCCGCGTACCCGCACCGAAGCCAACGTGGTGAATTTCCGGCGCCAGCTGGGACGCCTGGGCCTCGGCCATGACAGCCGGCGCAGCTTCTCCACCACCGACGTCGAGTTCTATAAGTGGACCCAGTGGATCTTCCTGCAGATCTACAACGCCTGGTTCGACACCGCCGCCAATAAGGCCCGCCCCATCGCCGACCTGGTCGCCGAATTCGATTCCGGTGCCCGCGCCCTCGAAGACGGGCGGCGCTGGGCCGAGTTGTCGGCGGGGGAGCGGGCCGACGTGATCGACAGCCATCGACTGGTCTATCGGGCCGACTCGATGGTGAATTGGTGCCCCGGGCTGGGCACCGTGCTGGCCAATGAAGAGGTCACCGCCGACGGCCGCAGCGATCGCGGCAACTTTCCGGTTTTCCGGAAACGCTTGCGGCAGTGGATGATGCGGATCACCGCGTATTCCGATCGGCTGCTCGACGACCTCGACGTGCTGGACTGGCCCGAACCGGTCAAAACCATGCAGCGCAATTGGATTGGTCGGTCCATCGGCGCCAAGGCGCTGTTCTCGGCGACCAAGGCGGATGGCGACACCGTCGACATCGAAGTTTTCACCACTCGGCCGGACACGTTGTTCGGCGCCACCTACTTGGTGCTGGCCCCCGAGCATGAACTGGTCGACGAGTTGGTGGCCTCCGCCTGGCCGGACGGGACCGATCCGCGGTGGAGGTATGGAGCCGCCACGCCGGGCGAGGCCGTCGCCGCCTACCGGCAAGCGATCGGGTCGAAGTCAGACCTCGAGCGGCAGGAAAGCAAGGCGAAGACCGGTGTCTTCTTGGGCAGTTACGCGACCAATCCCACCAACGGGAAACCCGTGCCGATCTTCATCGCCGACTACGTGCTGGCCGGATACGGCACCGGGGCGATCATGGCGGTTCCCGGCCACGACCAGCGTGACTGGGCCTTCGCCCACGAGTTCGGCCTCCCGATTGTGGAAGTCATTGCCGGCGGGGACATTTCGGAGTCCGCTTACGCCGGCGACGGGCTACTGGTCAACTCCGGCTACCTCGACGGACTAGATGTGGCCGCGGCCAAGGAAAAGATCATCGCCCGGTTGGAGGCCGATGGCCGCGGCTGGGCCCGCGTCGAATTCAAGTTGCGCGACTGGCTTTTCGCGCGGCAGAGGTATTGGGGTGAGCCGTTTCCCATCGTCTACGACAGTGACGGACGTGCGCATGCGCTCGACGAAGCCGCGCTGCCGGTCGAGCTGCCCGACGTGCCGGATTACTCACCGGTGCTGTTCGACCCCGACGACGCCGACAGCGAACCTTCGCCGCCGTTGGCCAAGGCGACAGAGTGGGTGCACGTGGAGCTGGATCTGGGCGACGGCCTGAAGCCCTACAGCCGCGACACCAACGTAATGCCGCAGTGGGCCGCCAGCTCCTGGTATGAGCTGCGCTACACCGATCCGCTTAACTCGGAAAGGTTCTGCGCCAAGGAGAACGAGGCCTACTGGATGGGCCCGCGGCCGGCTGAGCATGGGCCGCAAGATCCGGGCGGGGTCGACTTGTACGTCGGCGGTGCCGAACACGCGGTGCTGCATCTGCTGTATGCGCGGTTTTGGCACAAAGTCCTCTACGACCTTGGCCACATCAGTTCTCGGGAACCCTTCCGTCGACTGGTCAATCAGGGCTACATCCAAGCCTTTGCCTACACCGACTCGCGCGGCTCGTACGTGCCGGCCGAAGAAGTGGTCGAACGGGACGGTCGGTTCTTCTATCCGGGGCCCGGGGGAGAGGCCGAAGTCTTTCAGGAGTTCGGCAAAATCGGTAAGAGCCTGAAGAATTCGATCTCACCCGACGAGATCTGCGATGAGTACGGCGCCGACACACTGCGCGTATACGAGATGTCGATGGGCCCGCTAGAGGCCTCTCGGCCCTGGGCGACCAAGGATGTTGTCGGAGCCCACCGCTTCCTGCAACGCGTGTGGCGATTGGTGGTCGACGAGCAGACCGGTGACACACGCGTGGTCGACGGTCCCGCACAAGAGTTGTCGACCGAGACGCTTCGAGCGCTGCATCGCACCATCGCCGGTGTCACGGAAGACTATGCCGCACTGCGTAATAACACCGCTGCGGCCAAGCTGATCGAATACACCAACCACCTCACCAAAGAGCACCGTGACGCCGTACCCCGCGCCGCGGTCGAGCCGCTGGTGCTGATGCTGGCGCCGCTGGCCCCGCATATGGCCGAGGAGCTGTGGTTGCGACTGGGCCACGACACCTCGCTGGTGCACGGACCGTTCCCGGTCGCCGACCCGGCCTATCTGGTCGACGACACGGTGGAATACCCGGTGCAGGTGAACGGCAAGGTGCGTGGACGGGTGGTGGTGGCGGCCGACGCGGATCAAGACAGCCTGAAGGCCGCGGCGCTGGCCGACGAAAAGGTGCAGGCCTTCTTGGCCGGCGCCAGCCCGCGCAAGGTGATCGTCGTCCCGGGCCGGCTGGTCAACCTGGTCGTCTAGCGCCGCCTAGCGCTGGGCAGGCCGCAACACCAGCTCGTGGACATGTCCGTCGGGTGGGGTGGCCACCGCATGCGCGACCGCGGCCGCGACGGTCTCCGGCCGCAAAAAGTTGGCCGGATCATAGGTGCCACCCTCGAATTCCACGAGTTCGCGCTGCATGTCGCTGTCGGTGCGGCCCGGATAAACGGTCGTGACCCGCAATTCCGGTTCGTCGCTGCGCAGCGAATCCGCAAAGGCGCGTAGCGCGAATTTACTGGCCGAATACGAGGCCATGTTGCGTGAAGCGGCGCGGCCTGCGCCGGAGTTGATGAACACCACCTGGCCGCGGGCCCGTCGCAGCGCCGGCAACAGCGCCAGCGTGAGTTCTACCGGTCCAAAGACGTTGACGGCGAAGGTGGCACGCCACTCGTCAACGTTGGAGTCAGCGACATTGTTGGGGATGGCCACACCCGCGTTATGCACCAACACGTCGAGTTCGTCCACGATTTCGCATGCGGATTCGATATCACCGGAGTCGGTGAGGTCCAGCGGAAATGTGGTCGCACCGAGCCGCTCCGCGACGGCGTCGAGCCGATCGGATGGCCGGCCGGCCAGCAGCAGGGTGTGTGTGGGGGCCAGCGCTGTGGCGATCGCCGAACCGATACCGCCGCCGGCCCCGGTGATGAGTGCAGTGGGCATGCACCGCAGTTTACCGATCCCACCGAGGCAGACGAAAAGCGTTGAAGAAAGGCCCTTTTCAGGCCTCTTGGCGGGCCGGCGGCACGCCTGCGGGTCCGGATGTCGGGTCCCCGGAGGCCAGCCGTTCCAGCGGTGCCAACGCCTGCATCAGGGTGTCGAGGTCGGATGCCGGAAGCTGGCTCAGCATCGCGGCCAGCGCCGCGCGCCGATTGGCCAGCGACTCACCGTGAACGGCCCGTCCTCGCGGGGTGATGTCCACGAGCACTGCGCGCAGATCGGACGGGTCGCGGGAACGCTTGACCAGTCCCACCTTTTCCAGCCGGCGGATCGCCACGGTCGTGGTGGGGGTCCGTACCCGTTCGTGTGCAGCGAGATCGGTCATCCGGATCGGGCCCTGATCGAGCAACGTGACCAGAATCGACAGCTGCGCCAGGGTCAACTCCCCGGCCGCTGCGCCGCTGGGATCCCCACGGCGCAGAATCGCAAACAATTTGGACAGCGCTCGATGCAAACCTTCGGCGAGCTCGGCTACCTCGGCCGGCTTCGATTCGCTGTCTGCCATAAATCGGGAGTCTATCCCGATATGAGGTGCTTACAAGGGAGCTATTGCCGACCAGTTAGTGGAGTCAAAGCACTTGCGACAAAAACCGCTGCAGCCGTTCGGTCGCTGCGGCTTCGAATATCTGCTCGGGAGGGCCGGATTCCACGACCTTGCCGTGATCCATAAACACCACGGTGTCGGATGCTGACCGGGCAAACCCCATTTCATGGGTGACCACAATCATTGTCATGCCATCGGCACCGAGGTCGGCAATGAGTTGCAGTATTCCCTTGACCATTTCGGGGTCCAGCGCCGAGGTCGCTTCGTCGAAAAACATCACCTGTGGCGCCATTGCCAGCGCACGCGCGATGGCCACCCGCTGTTGTTGGCCGCCCGACAGCATGCTGGGGCGGGCACCGGCCTTGTGCTTCAGACCAACTCGGTCCAGCTGTGCAAGCGCCAGATCGCGGGCTTCGTCGGCAGCCAGCTTTCGTAACTTTCGCGGCGCCATCACGACGTTGTCCAGCACGCTGAGGTGCGGGAAGAGGTTGAAATGTTGGAACACCATGCCGATACGCTGGCGGAGCTTGTCGGGATCATCGCGCAATACCGATCTGCCGTCCAACAGAACGTCGCCGCTGTCCGGCTCGTACAAGCGATTCAGGGTGCGCAGCAGCGTGGACTTTCCCGAGCCGGACGGCCCGATGATCGCGACGGTACTGCCTGCCGGCGCTTCGATATCGACACCGCGCAGCACCTTGCTTCCGCCCAGGGTTTGGTGAACGTCCTTGGCCGCCAGCGAAACTGACGCGCGGCCCTGGATGCCGGCGGTCACGTGATCTCCTGGCCGAATTTCGTCGCAAGCATGGCGGCGTCGTCCTCTGGCGCGGCGCGCCGGCCACGGCGGAGGCGGGTGTCGATGTAGTTGACCAAATGCGTCAACGGGATGGTTAACAGCAGGTAGAACAGACCGGCCGCGACCAACGGTGACAGGCTCCCGGTCTGCGCGTTGAGGTCTCGCCCCACCTGGAACAGTTCTCGCTGATCGGCGATCAGGCCGAGGAAGTAGACCAGAGCGGATGCCTTCAGCAGTCCGATGGCCTGATTGACGAGTGCCGGCAGCACGCGCCGGATTCCCTGCGGTACCACCACCAGCCGCATCGCGGTGACATAGCTGAAGCCGAGGGCACGGGAGGCTTCCAGTTGGCCGGGGTCGACGCTTTGGATGCCGGAGCGCAGGATCTCGCCGATGTAGGCGGCGGCCATCAATCCCAGTGCGGCAATGCCGAGCGGGTAGGGGTTCTTGTTGGTCAGTCCACTGACCAACGGCCCGACACCCATCCCGATCAGCAAGATGATCACCACTTCGGGCAGGCCGCGGAAGATGTCGGTGTACACCCGCGCCGGCCACCGCAGCCAGCGCCGGTACGAGATTCCGGCCATCGCCAGCACCATCCCGAACGCCAGCCCGATAACGAGGGCGCTGGTAGTCAAGATCAAGGTGTTGGGCAACCCCGTGGTGAACAAGATCGGGATGGCTCGTCGGTACATGTCCCAGTCGAAGAAGGAGTCAGCTAACTGGGCCAGCGGTGATTTCGGGACGGGCGGCCCGGCCGCGAAGCGGTGTTGCTTTGCGATCGCGGCGAAGTCCGGCAGCTTCGGGACCGGCGCTGCTTTGGAGCCGGGTTTCCAGCCGGGTGGCATCGTGCGCGGCACCCATTGGGTGTAGAGGTGCGCCCAGGTGCCGTCGGCGATGACGGCGTCCAGCCCGGAATTGAGTGCGTCAATCAACGGCGTGTTGCCTTTGGCGACCGCGTAGGCAACGAAATTGCCTGGGCTGTAAGTGTTTGCGGCGACCATCGCCGGATCACCCGGACGAATGACGGTCGCCGCAAGGGTTCCGGGCGCCACCCACGCATCGATTTGGCGGGCCTTGAGGCTGGAGTACAAGGTGGCGAAACCCGGATACTTCACGGGTTGCAGATGCAACATGTCGACGACGTACGACTCTTCGACGGTGCCTTGCACGACGCCGATCCGCTGGCCGGCCGCGAGCTCACTGAACTTGTGAATCGCCGAACCGGCGGGCACCACCAGCGAGTAGAAACCGAAGTCGTAGCCGTTGGTGAATGAGACGGTGCGCCGGCGCGCATCGGTGGCTTTCACCGCGGCCGAGCCGACGTCGAAGCGCCGGGACGCGACCTGGGCGAGGAGCGCGGAAAAGTCGGTGCTGACGAAGCGGACTTGCAGACCGAGCTTGTCGGCGATGGCCCGCAGCAATTGATTGTCGAAGCCGCTGAATTCGCCGGTGGCGTTGATGCAGATGTTGGGCGGAGCGTCCGACAGCGTGCCGATCGTCAGCAGTCCGGGCGTACCGAGACCCAGGGTGTCGACACCCACCGCACCGAGCGGCTGGACGGATGCCGTTGTGTCGCGGTCAACCTCGCCGGTGGTCGGGGTGTCGGTCAGATCTTTCGGCAACGCCCTGGCGCTGTCCACGCCTGCCGGCGCGCACTGATTCCAGTCGGCGGCCGCCGGCGCGACCGGTCCGCCCAGCGCGATGCCGCACAGCATGAGAATGGTCGCGGCCAGGCCGAATGCCCTTCCGCGGCGCTTGGTGTGTCGGCCCACACGCGAATTCATCAGTGTCACCGTAACGACTTAACGGTGATGCGGCGCCTTCAGAGGCGGTTCTACAGCGCCAGCGATGCTTCGCCGCAGATGGTGTCCGCGTCGGCGATCACCTGAAGGGGGCCGGGAACGACTCGACTGACGTCGTCGGGCGGGCTGAACACCCGGCGCCGGAACAGTTCGGCCAGCATGGTCTGCGCCATCAGGTAGGAGCGGTCGACGCACGCCACCCGCGCCGCTTCGGGATCGCGCCGGTGTATCGCCGATGTCTCGTCTTCATAGAACGGCAGCATCTCGTCGCGCCCACTCTCATACGTGGTCCAGAACAGTCGGGGGATGAGATTCTGCGAGGCGCGGATGGTGGCGTGCAGCCGAGGTCCGGCGTACTCGTCGTTGACGGTCCGCCGGTATTCGGCGGCGATGTCGGCGAACGCGCGTGCGTCCTTGGCCGTGCGCAGCGAACGCATGAGCGTGTCGAGCTGTCCAAGGATGCGCGGCGTGGGACTGGTCGCCGCCCGCGCGGACGCAATCCCATTGAGCAGTCCGTCGAGCTCGTGATGCTCGAGGACGGTGGCTTCATCGAACCGCTCGACGAATGCGCCACGGTGATAACGCGTGGACACAATGCCGTCGTGTTCGAGTTGAACCAGCGCCTCTTGAATAGGGACCCGGCTGACTCCCAAACCCAACGCAATTTCGTTGCGGTCGACGCGGTCCCCGCTACGCAGCTTCCCAGTCAACAACAGGTGAAGGACGTGCGAAACAACCAGGTCTTTTTCTTTGACCCCGTATTTCTTCGGCATCTTTTTGTTGAGTCTCTTTCACGCCGGGTTGGTCCATCTGGCGCTGAGAGTTTCTCATGAATTGACGGATGCGTTTAGCTGTTTGACGGATCAACTTGATGCAAATGTGACCGGTTCAACGACTATTGCGCCACTTACATAGCGCTTCGGCGGCGGTCAGGTCGTAGTCCGGGCCATTGACGCCCACGGTTAACAGCGTCACGCCCAGCGCGGTGAGGCCTTCGGCGTTCGCGATCAGCCCGTCCAGGTCCTCGCCGCGGCGCACCCCGCTGTTGTTCTCGACACCGGCTGACCTCTCGATGGTGGACGGGTCACGCCCGACGGCGGCGCAATGCTCCTCGAGCACCGCCGCTGCGGCCGGGTAGGTCTCGACGGTGGTGAAGCCGTGCCAGATGTCGCCGTATTCGGCGACCATGCGCAGCGTCTTGCGCGGGCCCTTGCCGCCGATCAACACCGGGAGGTCGCGGGTGGCAGCCGGATTCAGTTTGGCTAGCCGCGCCTTGACGCGGGGCAGTGCGGCGGCCAGGTCGTCCAGGCGACTGCCGGCGGTACCGAATTCGTAGCCGTACTCGTCGTAGTCCTTTTGTTTCCAGCCCGCACCGATGCCCAGAATGAGCCGGCCGTCGGAAATGTGGTCGACGGTGCGGGCCATATCGGCCAGCAGTTCCGGATTGCGGTAGGAGTTGCACGTCACCAGCGCGCCGATCTGAATGCGCGATGTCTGCTCGGCCCAGGCGCCGAGCATCGTCCAGCATTCGAAATGCGCGCCGTCGGGATCGCCGTAGAGCGGGAAGAAGTGGTCCCAGTTGAAGGCGATGTCGACACCGATGTCCTCGCAGCGACGTACCGCGTCGCGGATCTGGCCGTACTGCGGAGCGTGTTGCGGCTGTAACTGGACACCGATGCGAACGGGGAAGTCAGAAGTCATGCCTTCACCGTAGGCGCGTCAGCCTGAGGGCACCGACTCGAGCGTCGCCGCCTTCACGAAGCGGGTTTTCAGGGTCAGGGGACCCAGCCGCATCGAGGTCTACGCTAGTTTCGATACCATTGGCACCGAAATATAAACACGGCGGCTCGACCAAAGGGCGGAGACGAAGAGTGCATGTAGCGGTCACCGGCGGAACCGGATACCTCGGCGCGCATACGGTGCGGGCGCTGCTTCAGGCCGGTCATCACGTGAAACTGTTGGTGGCTCCCGATGAGCCCGGGACCGTCATCGACCGGTTCCGTGGCCTCGGGACTGTGACGGTGCTCGACGGTGACGTGCGATCCGCTTCGACGATCGAGCAACTTCTCGCCGGAACAGACGCGGTGCTGCATGCCGCCGGCGTGGTGGGCACCGACGAACGTCGCGCCCAGTTGATGTGGGACGTCAATGCCTATGCAACCGAAGCGGTTTTGACCCGTGCGGTCGATCTTGGGCTCGACCCGGTGGTGTTGGTCAGCAGCTACAGCGCGCTGTTCCCGCCGCCCGACGGGATCATCACTGCCGATACGCCCACGGCCAGTGGCCGCAGCGCCTACGCGAAGACCAAGGGCTACGCCGATCGCGTCGCCCGGCGGTTGCAGGAGACCGGGGCGCCGGTGGTGGTGACGTATCCCTCGAGTGTCGTGGGTCCGGCCTTCGGCACCGCGGCCGGCGTCACCGAACAAGGATGGGCACCGATCGTGCGGTGGAGGGTGGCGCCGAGTGTACGTGGCGGCATGCAGATGATCGATGTGCGTGATGTCGCCGACGTGCACGCGCGAATCATGAAGGCGGGTCGTGGTCCACACCGATACGTCTGTGGCGGGCAGCTACTCACCTTCGCGGAGATGATCGACGCACTCGAAGAGGGTTTGGGTCGGCGGATACGGCGGGTGCCGTTCCCCGCGAGCGTGTTGCGCGGGATCGGTCGCCTCACCGACGCCGCCGGTCGATACGTCGCGCTCGGCGACGGCCTCAGTTACGAAGCGGCGCTGCTGCTTACCGCCGCCACACCCACCGACGACACCGAAACGCTCCGCGACCTTGGCATCACCTGGCGCTGCCCGAAAGCCGCCATCGTCGAGTCACTGCTTGCCGGTGGCATCGAAGAGCGCCGTCCGCAACAGAGCAGCGATCCGGTGTCGTAGCGCTTCGGAGTCGTCCTCGCGGGCAACCGTGGTGACGAACAGCGCTGCGCCGGCCGCCATCGCCAGCGCCGCCCGGGCGTCGAGATCGGCACGACGCCGGTGCGGGGGAGTGCTCGAAGATACCCGCTCGCCGAACAACTGCACGGCCGGACCACTGAACTTCTCCCACAACCCTTTCCGGAGTTCATCGTTTTCACCCAGCGCCAGCAGCAACCCGGGCACCGCGGCCCGCACGTCGGGTCTGTTGAACAGCTCATGGCTACCGCGCACCACCCAATCAATCCACCCACTCAGGTCGGTACCGGAAAAGCGTGCCAGATCGGGCGCTTCGCCCAATATGGCGTGCAGCACCAACTCCGCCTTCGACGACCAGCGACGGTTCAGGCTCGACCGGCCCACCCCGGAGCGCGCCGCGACCAACCGCATGCTGAGCTCGTCCCAGCCAACCTCCACCAGCAAGTCACGCGTCACCGAGAGGACCCGCTCATCGATCGATGTGTCGCGCGGTCGTCCGGCAGGCCTAGCGGGACGATCCTGGTCGGTCATGGTGGCTCAGCGCGCCTCGAGCACCCCACGCAGAACCTCGATCAGCTTGCGGGGCTGGTCGCTTTGCACGGAATGGCCCGAATTCTCCACCACGTGCGCGGAGCGGAAATGCTTTGCGCGACGGCTGAGCTCGGTCGCGTCCTCGTCGGTGACGAAACCCGACGATCCGCCGCGTACCAGGGTCACGGGCGCGCGCAATGCATCCACGTCGTCCCACAGGCCGGTGAAGTCGGGGAAGGTGCGGATGGCGTCGTAGCGCCACGTCCATTTGCCGTTATCCAGCTTGCGCGAGTTGTGAAACACGCCGCGGCGCAGTGCCTTCACCTCCCGGTGCGGCGCCGCGGCGACGGTCAGGTCCAACATGGCCTGGAAACTGGGGAACTCGCGTTCCCCGTGCATCAGCGCCACAGTGCCCTGCTGCTCCTTGGTCAGCTCGGAATGTCGTTGCAGCGCCGAGGGGGTGACGTCGATCAGCACGAGTTCTTTGACCAGTTCGGGTGCGAGTGCGCCCAGCCGGATCGCGGTCAATCCACCCAGCGACATGCCGACGACGAGGTCGGCCGATGCGGCGTGCTCGCGCAGGATCGGCAACAACGTGTCGGCGTTGTGCCGCGGCGAGTAGTCGCCGTCCTCGCGCCAGCCGGAGTGGCCGTGGCCGGGAAGGTCGACCGCCAGTGCTGGCTCACCAACGCCGACGATGACGGTGTCCCAGGTGTGCGCGTTTTGTCCGCCACCGTGGAAGAACACGATGCGCGGGGGAGTGCTGCCCCAGCGCAACGCGCTGATTTTGCTTTCGCCCGTGCCGGACTCGACCCGCTCGACGTCGGGCAGTGGACCGGACACCCCGGCCTGCTCGGCGTTCTCGGACAGTAGGGAGAATTCGGACAGCCCGGCCAATTCGTCTTCGGAGATCTCGGTCACGATCTTTGACACTAGCGCCGGCGTCTAGAGGACCGGGCGTCTAGAGGACATAGCGGCGGCGAATGCCATGGAAGCGCTCCCACATCGCGGTGGTGCGCTCGGCTGCACTCACCATGGCGGTTTCCTTCGGCAGGGCCTCGGGCAGTTCGTCGTGCTTGACCAGCCGGGTGTCCAGCGTGACGGGCTCGCCCTCGAGCATGTGCCGGTAGGTCAGGTTGCCGCGCTCGAAGCCCTGGGTGTCCAGCCAGTTGTGCACGCCGGGATCACGGTGAGCCATAACCAGACGGATGCGCCCGTCGCGGTCGACCTTGGTGCGGCTCGGCGTGTAGCTCACCGGGCGATAGAGGTAATCCATGCTGTTGAAGAAGACACCCATGTTGGTCAACATCCACAGCCCGGCGTGGGCATCGAATTCCACGATCAGGGCCTCGTCGGCGGTGAGCTCCCAATACATGTTGGCCGCGGCCCGGCCACGTTTGTTATCGGCGTCGGTCGCACCGACGCGCGGGAATGTGTTCGGGTGTTCGGCGTCGACCCCTCCGTAGTGGAAGGGGAATTCCGGCCAGTCCGACATCAGGCCGGTGACGAATTCACCCGCCCACCGCATTGCCCCGGCCATGTCGGCCGGGGTGGGCAACGGTTTGGGGGAGGCCATGTCGATGCGTTCGATGTGCATCTGCGCCGGCGACTCATCCCAGCGGTCAAATCCCTGACGGATGAACAGTTTTCGTGACTCCGGCGTGGTGGGCAGCCAGTTCGGTCCCTGTTCGGGCCCGCCGATGTAGAGCTCGAACCGCCCATCCTCGGCGATATCAAGTTGGTGGCCGAGCAGGTTGGCCTCCGGTGTGTCGCCGAACGGTTCGTGCAATACCCCGGGGCCGGGGACGCGCCGGCCCTGCACTGTGACGTTGAAAAAGCGGGAGGTGCCGCGGGTGCCGGTGAGTCGGTATGTCGAGTGCCCGTCGATCCATGCCTGTTGATAGGTGAAGTCGCCGCAGTCCCCGCCGAGCTTGCGGGTCGGGCCGCAGAAGGTATGCAGCGCAGGGTAACCGGTGTCTCGGGTTTCGAGGGCCAGATCGAAGGCTTGGCCCAGGTTCTGGGTGAGGAATCGGTAGGCGTCAGCGCGGTGCAGGCCGTCGGCAGGGTTGGCGTCTTTGAAGACCTGCTCGCCCGCGCTCTGTAGCCGGGCACAAAAATCGGTCCATGCCGATTGCAGCGACGCGTCGTCGGCGCCGTCACCGAAACCCATTGTCATGCACCCAATCTGTCCAGCATCGCTCCGACGACCAGGCAAGCGCGTTGCGCGGATTGCAAGCGGCCCTCCGCGTCGATGCGGGGACCGATCAGTTCCAGGTCGAATCCGTGAGCGTAGCCGCCGGCCAGCGCTTGGCCGACGAACGCTTCGAGCGGAATCGCGCCGTCGCCGGGCACCGCGCGACCCGGGAGTGCCCGGTCGCCCAGCACGTAGTCGCTGAGCTGGATGAGCTCGGTTCGTGGCAATGCCCGCTGCACCATCGCTTCGAAATCACCCTCCGCCCAACAGTGGAACAGCTCGATGCAAATGCCAAGTCCGCTCGCCTCGGCCAGCGTGATGGTATCGCGCAGGGTGTGGGCGAGATGGATGTCGGCGTAAAGGCTGGAGGCGTTCTCGATGGCCAGCGCCACCCCGGCGCGTTTCGCGTGTTCGACGCACGGAGCGATCATGCCGCGGAAGCGATCGGCGGCCTGTGACCAGTTCAGGTCGCCCCGGCCGCCGGTGAGCATGTAGACCACCCGTGCGCCCACTGTGGCCGCGGCATCGATCACCCGCAGCAGCGCGTCGCGCGCCGCGGGCGCGCCGGTTTCCAGCCGGCCCCCGCCGAAGATGTGGCATACCGCCTCGACGGAGTAGGCATTGCGCTGCAATAACTTTGCGAACTCGGGATCGAGCAGCTGGCTGTCCAGGATGCTCAGCCGGGACACACCGAGTGCTGCCCAGTGCGCCTCGAGCGCGGCCAGCGACTCGCCGTAGAAGGTTACGTTGTGCACCGACAGCCGCTTGTGCACGCCGGACATGTCAGGCCCGGTTCTCGATCGCCACGCCGAATCGCTCACGGAAGGGCCGGAATTCGGCGTGCAGCGCGTCGAGGTCTTCGCCGATGTCGGTCAGCAGTTGGGTGGAGTAGCGGAACTTGCCGTAGCGGTCGCCGCGATTGTTGGCCAGGTAGGCGCGCATCGCCGACTCGGCGTCGGCGGTGAGCTCGCGTCCACAGAACGCGTAGTAGCGCCGGACGGTGGCGATTTGATCGGCGATGAAGTCGGCGTAGCGGACGTGCAGGATGCGTGGATCATCGACGAGCGGATTGCTCATCGTGTTGGCGATGCTGGCGCGGGTCAGCTCGAGGTGCATCTTGGCCAGCGCGTGCAGGTCGACCGGCCCGACCATGCCTTCGGCGATGTCGGCCATCATCATGGTGCGCGATGCGGCGACCTGAACCGGGTCGCGGTGCAGCCACACCAACCGGGCGTCGGGATAGGCGTCGAACATCTCTTTGAGCCGGAAGCCGTGAAAGCCCTTCAGCACCCAGTACTTTCGCGGCCGGTTGTACTGTAGTTGTTGCAGCATCGCCTTGTGCAGCCGGTATTGCGCGGCCGGGTCGGTGGCCAGACCGCCGACCAGCGACTGCATCGGTACCCGCCACCACGCGGTGGGCGTCATCACCCGGAAGTCGAACGCCCAGGTCCGTTCGTCCTCGGGAAGCCCGTCACCCAGCATGTCGTTGTAGGGGTGGCTGTGCAGCCATTTCGGCATCTTGGCGTTGATCTCGCGCCAGTCGGCATCGGCCCGGGCGCGCCGGTCGTCATCGGCTCCGGCAAGCCCGGGCGGCGGAGACGGGTACATCACCTCCCAAAACCGCAGCGCCCGTGCCTGCGGGTCAACGGACATCAGAGCGTGCATAAGCGTTGTCCCCGAACGGGGTTCGCCGGTGACGAACATCGGTGACTCGATCACCTCGGCGCCGATCGGATAGCGATTGCGGTCTTCGATCAGTTCCAGACGCGACGTCAGCAGCCAGCGACATACCTGCGCGGCCTCGAACCGGCCGTCGGCATCCATGCCCAGGCCGTTGAGATGATCGACGGCCACGGCGAAGCGTTCCGGCAACGTGGGATCGCCGTAGTCGCGCAGCCCGGTTTCCGCCTCAGCGGCGGCCAGCATCTCGGTAGCGTCCAAAAGCGTTGTCACGACAGGTCTCCGCAGAGCTGCACGAGTTCGTCCTCGGCAGCGCGGACGTTGGCCGCCGAAGTCTGTGCGTATTTCAGACCGGCCATCGCGCCGTAATCGAGAATTTTGGGCACCCGCAAGCCCGCGTCCACATAGGTCTTGACGATTTTGGCGACCTCTTTCGGCGTGCCGTGAGGTACCACCGCGAGGACCATCTCGGGCCGGACGCCGTCCAGAAACTCGACGATCCGATCCCGGGTGAGCACGGCCGGGTCGATGTCCTGAAACCCGCGCCAGCCGTCGCCCATCGGGTGCTTGAAACCGAAGCCGCTCAACGTCTTTGCCGAGACCTGCAACAGGAACGCCTTGACCAGCGGAGCGTCCAAGATGTCGGCGAGGGCGTCTTCGTTTTCGCCGATCAGACAAACCTGGATGAAACACGGGGTGATCGCCATCGGATCGCGGCCGGCGCGCTCTGCGGATGCCCTTACCGCCGAAAGCATCTCGGCGTAATGCTCCGGAGTCCACGCTCCCGCCGGCCACCACCCGTCGGCGTACCGGCCGGTGATGTCGAGCATCCGGGGGCCGCTGGCGCCGATCCACAGCTGGGGCGGGCGACCCTGGTAGGGCTCGGTATCCAATCGGGCATGGTGCAGCGAATAGAACTGGCCGTCGAAGTCGATCGGGCCGTCGCTCTCCCACAGCAGCCGGATCACCGTCAGGGCTTCCTCGAACCGGCTGACCGGCCGGGAGAAGTCGAAGCCGTAGGGCAGCGTGTTCTCGCTCTCGCCGCTGCCCAGCCCGAGAATGAAACGGCCCTTGGCGAGGTGATCGATGGTCAGCGCCGTCTGCGCGAGCATGACGGGATGGCGGCGCACGGTATCGACCACGGCGCTGACCAGAGGAACCCGCTCGGTCAGCACGGCCGCCGCGGCCGCTACCGCCAACCCATCCAGGTGGCGGTGCGGCGACAGGGACGCGGTGGCCAGGTCGGTGAACTCGGGAGTCCAGATCGAGTCGGGCCAGAAGCTGACCATGTGATCGGGCAGCCAAATGGAGTGGTACCGGCCGCTATCGAATTCTTCGAGCCGGGACAGGTCGAGGGGGAGCGTCGTGCGGAGGAACGCTGCGGGTTGAACGGTCATCGAGACATGATGCTAAGCACCTGCACAGCGTCGTGTCGATGAATTGGCGCCAAGGCCTCAGCCACCACATGGCACCGCGCCCCGACCATCAGGCGATCCGCGGTTCGCTAGCGCCGGTGCTAGCGACTTCGGAACGTCACCTAATGGTGCGGGGCGCGATCGAAGGCCTTAGCCCGAGATGATGAATTCTTCGAGCTGGGTGCGCGCGACGTCGTCGGGCAGCTGCTGCGGCGGGCTCTTCATCAGGTAGGCCGACGCCGGGATCACCGGGCCGCCGATGCCACGGTCCTTGGCGATCTTGGCCGCCCGCACCGCGTCGATGATGACGCCCGCCGAGTTCGGCGAGTCCCACACCTCGAGCTTGTACTCCAGGTTCAGCGGCACGTCACCGAAGGCGCGGCCCTCGAGCCGGACGTAGGCCCACTTGCGGTCGTCGAGCCAGCCCACGTGGTCGGACGGTCCGATGTGCACGTCCCGGGTCTTGAACTCCCGCTGCACGTTGGAGGTGACGGCCTGCGTCTTGGAGATCTTCTTGGACTCCAGCCGCTCGCGCTCGAGCATGTTGAGGAAGTCCATATTGCCGCCGACATTGAGCTGCATGGTGCGGTCCAGCTGCACGCCGCGGTCCTCGAACAGCTTGGCCATCACGCGGTGTGTGATGGTCGCGCCGACCTGGCTCTTGATGTCGTCCCCGACGATCGGGACACCGGCGTCGGCGAACTTCTTGGCCCACACCGGGTCCGAGGCGATGAACACCGGCAACGCGTTGACGAACGCCACGCCGGCGTCGATGGCGCACTGTGCGTAGAACTTGTCGGCTTCTTCGGAGCCCACCGGGAGGTAGGAGACCAGCACGTCGACATTGGCCTCGCGCAGCGCCGCAACGACGTCGACGGCCTCCACATCGGACACCTCGATGGTGTCGGCGTAGTACTTGCCGATGCCGTCCAGCGTCGGACCGCGCTGCACCGTCACGTTGGTCGGCGGCACGTCGGCGATCTTGATGGTGTTGTTCTCCGAAGCGAAGATCGCCTCGGACAGGTCGAATCCGACCTTCTTGGCGTCCACGTCGAACGCGGCGACGAACTTCACGTCGCGCACGTGGTACTGGCCGAACTTCACGTGCATCAGGCCGGGCACGGTGCTGTTCTCGTCGGCGTCGTGGTAGTACTGCACGCCCTGAACCAACGAAGACGCGCAGTTACCGACGCCGACAATGGCGACTCGTACCTCCGTCGACGCCTGCGGCGCGTTCTGGTCACTCATATGGGCGTTCTCCTAACCTTTAACCTCTGGACTGGGATGCGGGTTCGTGCCGGGGGTTTACGTTTGCTCGGAGAGGCCGGGCATAGCCCGCTCCGCAGCAATGAGCTCGTTGAGCCACTTGACTTCGCGCTCACTGGACTCGAGCCCCAATTGATGAAGCTGGCGGGTGTAGCGATCGAACGAGCTACTGGCCCGCGCCACGGCTTCACGCAGACCTTCCCGCCGTTCCTCGACCTGACGGCGGCGGCCTTCCAGAATGCGCATCCGCGCCTCTGCCGGAGTCCGGTTGAAGAAGGCCAGGTGTACCCCGAAGCCGTCGTCGGTGTAGTTGTGCGGACCCGTGTCGGCCACCAGCTCACCGAAGCGCCGACGGCCCTGGTCGGTCAGCTGGTAGACGCGCCGGGCCCGCCGGACGGGCGTCCCGGCCGGGGCGGCGTCCTCGGCAATCAGCCCGTCGGCCTGCATGCGCCGCAGGGCCGGGTAGAGCGAACCGTACGAAAACGCCCGGAACGCGCCGAGTAGACCGGTCAGCCGTTTGCGCAACTCATACCCGTGCATGGGCGATTCGATCAGGAGACCCAGGATGGCAAGCTCGAGCATCGATACACCCCCTTTTTGCATGGCTGGTTACGACGGTTCGACGCCTCGCGCAATCGTATCGTCTCGATATATTAGCCACAACACCACTGGACGTTGGTTTGCAGTTCGTCACACTCTCGGGACGACACGGGCGTGCCGGTGACCGGCGTTTACGTGGGCAAGCTCATCTGTTTGACGGTGCCGTCACCCGCGAAGGAGATGTAGCCGCCGCCGTAGTCGCTGGAGACGTACAACGAGAGTGAAAGCGCGCCGGGCGTGGTCGGGTCGGTTGCCGGCTCGACGATTAAGTAGGTGGTTTTGACGTCCGACGGCTTCATCCGCAGCGTCTCGGGAGCGCCGCGCATGATGCCCACCGTCTTGGTGACGTCGAACGTGCTCAGGTCGACGGGGACCGGACCGTCCGAGGAGCTTTTGGCCGAACTGGTCGGATCGCCCCACCCGCCGCGGTAGGTATAGGCCAGCACCCGGCGGTCGTCGGAGGGATCCGGCCGGTCCAGTGCGGCGTAGGTCGGATATATCACCAGCCGGTAGCCGGTGGTGTTGCCGAATCGTTTGCGCATCTGCTCGAGCAACCCGGTCAGACCGCCTACCGAGTGCAGCTGAGTGGGCGGCGTCAACACCACGGCGGCGACGCCGTCGGGTTTGGCGCCGGGATCGGTAGTGAAGTCCAACGGCGAACGGGTGTTGCCGTACAGACCCCAGCCGATGCCGATGCCGAGGAGCACCGACACCGCGAAGGCGGCGGCCGGCACGCCCCACCCGCCGACACGCGGCAGCTTCGGCCGCGAATCGAGGGGCGGCAGCTGCTGCCCGGGATTGCCTTGCAGATCGTCGACCAGGGCCCGCAACTCGCCCAGCGTCACCGCCTTGGTGGCCGCACTGACCCGCTCCCGGTGCTCTTCGGCGGAGAGCTCGCCGTCGGCCAGGGCGCCATCGAGGACCGTGCAGGTGTCTTGGCGGTCGCTGTCCTTGGCGCGGGTAGTCGTCCCGCGAGCAAAGGGTGTCCCGCCAGATGTCCCGAGCCATTTCGCCACGGGAAAGATCGTAGAAGTCCGGCCGTTGTTCGGCGCCGAAACCGCCGGCGATCGCCCAGGCGCGGACCGCCACGGTTCGGTTGCGTATCACTGGTCGGGAAGGCGACGTACTCTGGTGGGCGTGCGACTGCAGCGACAAGTGGTGGACTACGCGCTCCGGCGGCGCTCACTGCTGGCCGAGGTGTACTCGGGCCGCACCGGTGTGTCCGAGGTGTGCGACGCGAACCCTTATCTGCTGCGAGCCGCCAAGTTTCACGGAAAACCGAGCCAGGTCATGTGCCCGATCTGCCGCAAGGAGCAGCTGACACTGGTGTCGTGGGTGTTCGGCGAACACCTGGGTCCGGTGTCGGGCTCGGCCCGCACGGCCGAAGAATTGGTGATGCTGGCAACCCGCTTCGACGAGTTCGCTGTCCACGTGGTGGAGGTATGCCGGACTTGCAGCTGGAATCATCTCGTCAAGTCGTATGTGCTCGGTGCGGCACGCCCGGCACCTCCTCCCAGGGGAACCGGACGCACCCGGACGGCGCGCAACGGGGCCCGCACGGCCATTGAATAACGAAGGACGCCGCAGCCAGTCGTCCGGTGACCCTCGCGGGCCAACGTCTGAGCATGGAGGCAATCAGAGTCGCAACGAGCGTCCGGAACCAGACCGTCCGGACGCCGGTCCTCGCGACCCCGAACGTCGGGCTGCGCCACCGCCGCCCAGCCGCCGCCGTCCGGCACCGCCCGACGATCGACTGACCACGATCCTGCCGCCGGTCAAAGATGACCGGGCGCCGCGGCGCAACGATCCCATCGACGAAGTTAAAGCCGCGCTGGCCGGTCCGCCTTCGACGCCCCTGCGACGCGACGCGCTCGACGAGGTCAAGGCCGCACTCGATCGCCGGGGTCCGACCTCCGGCCGCCGCGAGCGGGCCGGCCTCGGCGGCGGTCCGCCGAGCGGACCGCCCCCTCCGCCCCGGCGACCGGGAGGCCCGCAGGGACCCGGCGGTCACGGTCGGTGGCCCGCCGGACCATGGCGCGACTGGGCGTGGACCGAGCAGATCAACTGGCTGTGGGTACGGCGCGGGGCCTATCTCTGCGCGGCCGTGCTGGTATTGCTGCCGATCGTCACGTTCGCGATGGCGTATTTCATCGTCGACATTCCCAAACCGGGTGACCTTCGCACCAACCAGGTTTCGACCATCCTGGCCAGCGACGGCTCGGAGATCGCCAAAATCATCCCGCCCGAAGGCAATCGGGTCGACGTCAATATCAACCAGGTTCCGGTACATGTGCGCCGGGCGGTGATCGCCGCCGAAGACCGCAATTTCTATTCGAACCCGGGCTTCGACTTCAGCGGTTTCGTGCGCGCGGTGAACAACAACCTGTTCGGCAGCGGCGACCTGCAGGGCGGATCCACGATCACCCAGCAGTACGTGAAGAACGCACTGGTGGGTTCGGCCCAGCACGGCGTCAGCGGTCTGATGCGCAAGGCCAAGGAACTGGTCATCGCCACCAAGATGTCGGGGGAGTGGTCGAAAGACGATGTGCTGCAGGCCTATCTGAACATCATCTATTTCGGCCGGGGCGCCTACGGGATCTCGGCCGCCGCCAAGTCCTACTTCAACAAACCCGTCGAGCAGCTCACGGTGTCCGAAGGCGCGCTGCTGGCGGCGCTCATCCGGCGGCCGTCCTCGCTCGACCCGGCGGTCGATCCACAGGGCGCCCGGGCCCGCTGGGCGTGGGTGCTCGACGGCATGGTGGAAACCAAGGCGCTGTCTCCGAGTGACCGTTCCGCGCAAGAGTTCCCGCCGACCGTGCCTCCGGATCAGGCGCGCGCCCAGAACCAGACGACCGGGCCCAACGGGCTGATTGAGCGCCAGGTGACCAGAGAGCTGATGGAGCTGTTCAACATCGACGAGCGGACCCTGAACACCCAGGGTCTGCAAGTCACCACCACCATCGACCCGAAGGCCCAGCAGGCGGCGGAAAAGGCGGTGTCGAACAACCTCGACGGCCAGGACCCGGAGATGCGCTCGGCGGTGGTCTCGGTCGATCCGCACGACGGCGCGATACGTGCGTACTACGGCGGCACC
Organism: Mycobacterium sp. 1465703.0; assembly: GCF_001672975.1. Taxonomy (GTDB): domain Bacteria; phylum Actinomycetota; class Actinomycetes; order Mycobacteriales; family Mycobacteriaceae; genus Mycobacterium. The sequence continues at coordinate 26,472 of NZ_LZKU01000168.1, read as the reverse complement.
GACGCCTACGGTTTCGATTTCGCTCAGGCCGGGCTGCAGACCGGGTCGTCGTTCAAAGTGTTCGCGCTGGTCGCCGCGCTCGAACAGGGCATCGGCCTGGGTTATCAGATCGACAGTTCCCCGCTGACGGTCAACGGCATCAAGATCACCAACGTCGAGGGCGAGAGTTGCGGAACCTGCAACCTGGCCCAGGCGCTCAAGATGTCGCTGAACACCTCCTATTACCGGCTGATGCTCAAGCTCAAGGGCGGACCGCAGGCCGTTGCCGATGCGGCGCACCAAGCCGGCATCGCCACCAGCTTCCCCGGCGTCGACCACACCCTGTCCGAGGACGGCCAGGGTGGACCACCGAACAACGGAATTGTGCTCGGCCAGTACCAAACCCGCGTGTTCGACATGGCCTCGGCGTATGCGACGCTGGCCGCCTCCGGCGTTTACCACCAGCCGCATTTCGTGCAGAAGGTGGTCAACTCCGACGGCCAGGTCCTCTTCGACGCCGCCACCTCCGACAACAACAAGAATGAGCAGCGCGTCCCGAAGGCCGTTGCCGACAACGTCACCGCGGCGATGGCACCGATCGCCAGCTATTCACGCGGCCACGCCCTGGCCGGCGGTAGGCCGTCAGCGGCCAAGACCGGCACCACGCAGCTCGGTGACACCAGCTCGAACAAGGACGCCTGGATGGTGGGCTATACGCCGTCGCTGTCGACAGCGGTCTGGGTGGGCACGGTGAAAGGCGATGCGCCGCTGGTGACGGCTGGGGGTTCACCGGTTTACGGCTCGGGGCTGCCGTCGGACATCTGGAAGTCCACCATGGACGGCGCACTCAAGGGCACGTCCAACGAATCCTTCCCCAAGCCGACCGAGATCGGCGGCTACGCAGGTGTGCCCGCGCCTCCGCCACCCCCGCCGCCGAAAGAGACCGTCATCCAGCCCAGCATCGAAGTCGCACCGGGCATCACCATCCCGATCGGGCCGCCCACGACGGTGACCGGGGCACCACCGGCACCCGGCGGTGGCCCGCCGGCCGGGCCGGAGCCGGGCGGTCCGTTCGGTGGCCCGCCCGGTGGCGGCGGTCCGTTCGGTGGCCCGCCCGGCGGCAACGGTCCGTTCGGTGGCCCGCCGGGTGGTGGCATCCCGCCGGGTGGACCGCAGGCGCCGCCACCGCCACCGTGACCGGCGCGGCGGAGCACGGTGCCACCATTTCCCCGCAGCGGCTGGCCGCGGATCTGCGTAGCGCCGAGAGCCGAGACTGCCCGAGCCGCACCGACTTTCTGGGCGGCGCGCTCGCCGAGGTCATCGGTGGGCCGGTGGGCCGGCACGCGCTGATCGGCCGTTCTCGGCTGATGACCCCGCTGCGAGTGATGTTCTTGATCGCGTTGGTTTTCCTGGCCCTCGGTTGGTCGACGAAAGCAGCCTGTCTGCAAAGCACCGGCAGCGGGACCGGCGATCAGCGGGTGGCCAACTGGGATAATCAACGGGCTTACTACGAGTTGTGCTACTCCGACACCGTGCCGCTTTACGGCGCGGAGTTGTTGAACCAGGGCAGATTTCCCTACAAGTCGAGTTGGGTCGAGACCGACGGCACCGGCGCAAAGCAGATCCGTTACGACGGCCAGCCCGCGGTGCGCTACATGGAGTATCCGGTGTTGACCGGGATATACCAGTACGTCTCGATGGCGTTGGCTAAGACCTATACCGCGCTGAGCAAGCTTGCCCCGCTTCCGGTGGTCGCGGAGGTGGTGATGTTCTTCGATGTTGCCGCATTCGGTCTGGCGCTGGCTTGGCTGGCCACTGTCTGGGCGAGCGCGGGCCTGGCCGGGCGACGCGTGTGGGACGCGGCCCTGGTGGCCGGCTCCCCGATATTGATTTTCCAGATATTCACCAACTTCGATGCGCTGGCAACGGCATTCGCGATGGCGGGTCTGCTGGCCTGGGCGCGACGAAAACCGGTGCTGGCCGGCGTGCTGATCGGCTTGGGTGCCGCGGCGAAGATGTATCCATTGCTGTTTTTAGGGCCGATGCTGCTGCTGGGAATCCGCACCGGACGGCTGCGTGCGTGGGGCCGCACCACCGTGGCGGCCGGGGTGACCTGGCTGTTGGTGAACCTGCCCGTGCTGATCTTCTTCCCGCGCGGATGGTCGGAGTTCTTCCGGCTCAACACGCGGCGCGGCGACGACATGGACTCGCTGTACAACGTCATCAAATCGTTCACCGGCTGGCGAGGCTTCGATCCCAAGCTCGGATTCTGGCAGCCACCGACGACGCTGAACACCGTTGTCGCGGTGCTGTTCATAGCGTGTTGTGCCGCAATCGCATTCGTCGCGTTGACCGCCCCACAGCGGCCGCGGGTGGCCCAGCTGTTGTTCTTGGTGATCGCGGCGTTCCTGCTGACCAATAAGGTGTGGAGCCCGCAATTCTCGCTGTGGCTTGTGCCGCTGGCAGTGCTCGCACTGCCGCATCGCCGGGTGCTGCTGGCGTGGATGACCATCGATGCGGTGGTGTGGGTGCCGCGGATGTATTACCTGTACGGCAACCCCAGCCGGTCATTACCGGAGCAGTTCTTCACCACCGCGGTGCTGGCGCGAGATGTCGCGGTGATCGTGTTGTGCGTTCTCGTGATTCGGCAGATCTACCGGCCGGGTGAGGACTTGGTGCGATGGGGCGGACGGGTCGACGATCCAGCGGGCGGACCGTTCGATCGCGCACCTGACGACCCGCCCGGCTGGCTGCCGGACTGGTTGTGTCCGGTCGCAATGCGGCGTCCGCCGGCGCTTCCGACCGAAACCGTCGACGCAGCCGATGATGACGCGGCGACCGGCCCCGGTGACCAGACGGCGTCGCATCGGGATTCAACCGCCTCCCGTTGAACGGCTATTGAAGTTGAGGCTCATGCGGTCGAGTGGGGCTAATTCACAACGGAAATTCGCCGTCCGGTAACCGCTGCTTCCTCTGCGCTGCACCGTTCCCCGAAACCATCTGGACGTCTGCTCTGGCTTTTGGCTGTCAAAAAGGAGATCCGGATGTCCACACCCGCCCGAAGCTCGGTCCGTTTCGCCACCATGGCGGTGCTGACCGCGCTGCTGCTGGCATCGTGCGGCCAAAGCGCCGACGCCAGTAAGAGCGGCAATGGCTCCGGCGGCGGCCGCAACCCCGACGAGCTCGTGTTCGCCGCGATTCCCTCGGAGAATGCGCAGAGCATGCAGGCGGGCTACCAGCCCCTGATCACGTTGCTGCAGAAGGCGACCGGCAAGAAGATCCGTTTCCAAAGCGCCACCAGCTACTCGTCGGTCATCGAGGCTCAGCGCACCGGCACCGTCCAAATTGCTCAGTACGGTCCGTTCTCGCTGGTCACCGCGCAGAACAGTGGGGTCAAGGTCACACCGATCGCCGCGGAGACCGTCGCCAAGGGTGCTGCGCCCGGCTACCACTCCTACGGGATCACCCGTCCCGGCACCGGTATCAACAGCATCGCCGACTTCAAGGGGAAGAAGGTGTGCTTCGTCGACCCGAACTCGACATCGGGCTTCCTCTACCCGTCCGCGGCGTTGATCAAGGCGGGCATCGATCCCAACAAGGACGTCACGCAGGTGATCGCCGGCGGCCACGACGCGTCGGCGCTGTCGGTGCTCAACGGCCAGTGCGACGCCGGGTTCGCCCAGGAAAGCATGATCGACACCACCCTTCCGGGGAAGGGCCAGCTGAAACCGGGCCAGCTCAACGTGGTCTGGAAGTCCGAACTGATACCCGGCTCGCCGATCGCGATCAGCGACGACCTCGCGCCGATCCTCAAGACCAAACTGTCTGACGCCTTCCAGAACGCCAACGTCGACTACATGAACGCCAACGGCATCTGCACTCCGGCGTGCAACCACCTCGGCGAAGCAAAAGGCTGGGGCTACGCCACGGTGGACAACTCGTTCTACGACACCGTCCGCAACGTCTGCCGCACCACCCACGCCAAGCAGTGTGCGGGTCAATCATGACCGGAGACGCAGTCGTCCGCTTACAACATGTCACCACCCGGTTCGGCCAGGAGATCCGGGCGCTCGACGATGTCTCGCTGGCGGTGGCGCCCGGCGAGATCGCCGTCCTACTGGGACCATCGGGTTCGGGCAAATCGACCCTGCTACGTCACGTTGACGGGTTGCAGCGACCCACTTCCGGCACGGTGACGGTGCTGGGCACGGACGTCGGCCGGGCGCACAGCGGCGAACTGCGCCGCCTGCGCCGCCGGGTCGGCTTCGTCTTTCAGCAGTTCCACCTGGTCGGCAGCCTCAGCGTGTTGGAGAACGTGTGCACCGGCGCGCTGGGCCGGCTGCGCTGGGCGCGACTGGGACTGTTCAGTTATCCGAGGGACATGCGTCGCGCGGCGCTGGGGCACTTGGACCGAGTTGGCCTGCTGGACCGGGCCTTTCAGCGCGCGGACACCCTGTCCGGGGGCCAGCAGCAGCGGGTCGCGGTGGCCCGGGCGCTGATGCAGCGGCCGGAGATCCTGCTCGCTGACGAGCCGGTGGCGTCGCTGGACCCCGAATCGGCGGCCCAGGTGATGCAGCTGATTCGGGAGATCAGCGTCGAGCAGCGGCTCACGGTGCTGTGCAGCCTGCACCAGGTCCCGCTCGCCTTGAACTGGGGTGACCGGATCATCGGGCTGCGGGCCGGCCGCGTCGTGCTGGACTCCCCGGTGGCGGCGCTCGACCATGACAACGCGATGTCGTTGTATACCAAGGTGGATCCCGGGCCGTTGCTCGCCGCCAGCGTTCCTGCGTGACCATCGCAACCGTCGCGGATAGCGAGCGCATACTGCGGCCGCCGCGGGCCGGGCCGACTTTGGCTTGGCTGGTCATCCTCGCCTTGGCGCTGGTGGGCTGCTGGGCGGTCGTCGACTTGCGGATCAACGTCGCGACGTTCATCGACAGCGGCCGCAACGCAGTCGATTTCGCGGGCCGCATGTTGCCACTGGACTTCCCTAGCGTCCCCGAGTTGCTAAAGCTGTGCGGGCAAACGCTTGCCATCGTCGTGTCGGCGACAGTGCTGTCGGTGGTTATCAGCGTTCCCTTGGCGATTTTGGCCGCTGCCAACACCGCACCCAGCACGGGCGCCCGGTTTGGTGCGCGCACCACGATCGTCATCGTCCGCGCCGTCCCCGACGTGGTGCTGGCCATCGTGTTCCTGCGGATCTTCGGGCTGGGCGCGATGACGGGTGTCCTGGCGATGGGTCTGCACTCGGTGGGAATGGTCGCCAAGCTCTACGCCGACGCGATCGAGCACATCGACGAGGGACCCCGCGCGGCGATTCGCGCCACCGGCGCGAGCACGGGACAGGAGCTGACCAGTGGCGTGCTGCCACAGGTGATGCCGGCGTTCGTGGCGACCGCGCTGCACCGCCTTGACATCAACCTGCGGATCTCAGTGCTGTTGGGTTTCGTCGGCGTGAACGGCCTGGGGTTCGCGATCGCAACCGCATTCAAGCAACTGGACTACCGGCGCGGGATGGCGTTGGCCGCGGTGGTTCTCGCGTTGTGCGTCCTGGTCGAGCTGCTGTCCGGGGCGATCCGCCGGGCGCTGCTGCGCGACACCGATGAGCGGCCCGGCAGCGGCGCGCCACTGCAGACCGGCGATCAGATCAGCCCGCCGTGGACGGGGCCGCGGCTGCGCCGCGCCGGTTATGCCGTGCTGGCGGTGCTGGTGGTATCGACGTCGATGTGGGGCGCGGACCTCGATCCGATCCATTTCGTGAGCTCGCTGCGGGGGATCGGGCAGAACGCCGGGCTGTTCTGGCCGCCGGACACCGCGGGCATTTTCGGCCAGCTGCTGCGCGACCTGTGGTTGACCGTCAAGATCGCGCTGGGCGCCACGCTGATCGGCGCGGTGCTGGCGGTGCCTGTCGGCTGCCTGGCCGCCCGCAATGTGGCGCCGAACCCGCGTGTCGCCAGGGCGTTTCGGATTTTTGTTGTGGTGATCCGCGGTATTCCGGAGCTGGTGCTGGCGGTGGTGTTCGTGGTGATCACCGGGCTCGGCGCGGTGGCGGGAACACTGGCGCTGAGTGTGGGTGCCATCGGTCTGCTCGGCAAGCTGATCGCTGATTCGCTCGAGGAGGTCGACCCCGGCCCGGTGCAGGCCATCCGTGCGACGGGCGCCAGCCGCTGGCAGGTGTTCTGCACCGGAACGCTGCCGCAGGCCGCACCGGGTTTGGTGGGCCACGTTCTGTACCAGCTCGACGTGAACATCCGCTCGGCCACCCTGCTGGGCATCGTAGGAGCGGGGGGGATCGGCTTCGATCTGCTCAGCGGCGCACAGATTCTCGAATTCGGGTTGGTGACAACCATTTTGTTGATGGTGTTCGTCACCGTGCTGGTGGTCGAGGCGCTGGCGGTCTGGTTGCGGCATGAGCTGAGTTGAACGGGTCGAAACAACTGTGCCGGATGTTCATCTTCGGTGGCGCGTGCGTTGGCCACGACGAAGTTGTTCGGACGACCTGCCCGGCCAGCCTGGTGGCGTGACATCAACGCGGTATCTGGAGATCGCTGACCAGCTGGCGGGCGAGCTGGCCGCCTGCGCGGCGGGCACCCGGGTGGCCAGCGAGCCCGAACTGGCCAGCCGGTTCGGCGTCGGGCGAGCCGCGGCGCGCTCGGCGCTGCAGGAACTGGAGCGACGCCTGCTGGTCCGTCGCATCCAGGGTGCGGGCACCTTCGTGAATCGGCGCATCGACTACGTCATCGCCCGGACCAGGCCGCCGTCTTGGCATGCCACGGTGATCGCGAGCGGCGCCACCCCGCGCTCGCAGACCAAGGAAGTGCAGCGGATCGCGCTGGCTGAAGAGCACGCCGAGCAGCTGGGCTGGCCCGTGGGGACCCCGATGTACCGGATCGTGCGGCATTTCTTCATCGACGATCTGCTGGCCTCGCTCACCCAGGAGCTGATCCCGGTACAAGCCGTGCCCGACTTGGACGTCGCGTTGCAAAGCGTCGAGTCGGTGGACACAGTGCTGCGCCAGCTGGGCCGGGTGCGCCCGGTACGGGCTTGGTGCCGCGCCAGCTTGGACATGCCGCCCCGCGAGGTGATGCACAGCCTGGGGATCGAGGCGAGCGTGCCTGTCTGGCGCATCGACAGCATCAGCCGTGATGCGGGGACGGGCGGTGTGTTGCTCAGCAGCAGCGCCTGGACCCGCGCAGATGCGGTGCGTGTGGTCATCGAACTCGAAGACCCCTGCACCACAGGCGATTCAGCGGAAGGAGAAAAGGGTGCGTGAACCCTTGGGGCGAGCCAAGCGCTGCGGACTGCTCGCTTTGGCGCAGGCCGACGAGTTGAAGGAGCTGGCCGACGCCTGCCTTAGCGACGGGGTCGACGTGCGCGTGCTGGTGGCGCCCGAGGTCGGCTTCGTGTCGGCGCAGGTTCGTGAGCCGGTGGCCGACGAGCGTTTCCTGCTCGGCGACGTCCTGGCATGTCGCGCCGAGGTTGAAATGGCCGGTCACCGCGGCTGGGCGATGCGGCTCGGAGACGACCGCGCCGCCGTCCTCGCCGCCGCCGTGTTGGACGCCGAGGTGGAGGCGAGCCGCGCGCACGCCGCGGAGGTGGACCGGCTGTGCCGCGCGGTCGCGGTCCGACAAGCGGAGCGCGAGGACCGCGAGTGGGCCGAGCTGGCTCCCACCATCGTCGAATTCGAGGAGCTGGCATGACCGCCCAGACCTTGGCCGCGCTACACCCGGCGGCTTCGCAGCAGACCTTCCGGGCGGTGCTCGAGGCGCTGGCCCGACCCGCCGTCCCGATGGCGCTACCCAGCCAGCCGCTGGACGTGCTGGTCCCGGTAATCGCGCCGGTCTTGGCGCTGGCGGACTTGAGTACCGGGGTGTGCGTGTTGGAGAACGCCGGGGACCGCTGGGCTGACGCGGTCGCCACGGCCACTTCGGCGCCCACCTGGCCGGCTGAGATGGCGAAGCTGGTGGCCGCTATCCGCCCGGTCAGCGACGACGAGGTTCGCGGCTTCGCCCGCGGGTCTGCCCAGGCGCCGGAAGAGGCCGCCCTGGTCGCGCTCAGCGTACGCGATGTGCTTGGCGGCCCACGCCGCTGGACGCTCTCAGGGCCGGGAATTCGTGGCACCGCCTGCATCGCTCCAAAGGGCCTGCCCACGGGTTTCGTCGCGGCCCGCGCCGACGCGGTGGCCGCGTATCCGGCGGGCATCGACATTCTGCTGGTGACCGATGACGGGCGCGTCGTCGGCTTGCCGCGCACCACCACGATCACGGAGGAGAACTGATGGGTTACTCGGGGGCGCGTGGTGGGCTGGAAGCGATCCTCGCCGCTGAAGACTTGGTGCGCCGGGCGCGCGACCATGCGCCGGTGCCGTGGGCGAGCACCGAACAGATCGTCGCGCGGTTCCGGTTGGCCGTCGACCGGGTGATGGGCGAGGCCGGCCTGTTCGACGAGGCCGCCGCCGCTGCGGCGCTGCGCCAGGCCGAAGGCGACCCGCTGGAAGCCGCGCACCTGCTGCGCGCGCACCGCTCGACGTTGCCGCGACTTGCCGTCAGCGAGCCAGTGGACCCCGACCGGATCACGATCATGCGCCGCATCGTTCCGGCATTCCGCGAGCCCGACGGTCCCCAGCTGTTGGGCCGCACCACCGACTACACCCAAAGGCTGCTGGAGAGGCCGACCGCCGCGCCGCCGCCGCCTCCGGACGATGAACCTGCGGCGGCAGCAAAACCGCGCACGGCGGACCAACGCGGCCCGCGGCGCTTTCTCGACTTACTGCGCGAGGCCGGACTCGTCGTCGACCACCGCACCGGCGACGACCCGGAACCCTTTGACATCACCAGACTTCCGCCCCGGCCTCCGGCGCCGCGGTCGGCATCTCTCGCAGCGATGGCGCGCGCGGAAACCGGTGCGCTCATCGCGTTGTGGTATCGCTCGATCCTTGGTCCCGACGGTGACATCCATGAGATCACCCTCGGGGAGGTACGGCACGGACGGTTGCCGCTGGAGGTCAAGCATCCGCACACGGGTGAGCCTGTGACGATCGGCGAGTTCCGGGTGACCGAGGCCGAAGCCATCGAGGATCTCGACGGCGCCGAGGAGGACCGCAGCCGGTTCGACGTCGGATACGGAATGTGCTTCGGGCACAACGAACGTAAGGCGATCGCGATGGCGAACCTGGACATCGCCAACCGCCGGTTCGGCAGGACCGGTCCGCTGGAACAGCTGCTGCTGCTGACCACCGACGGCCTGGACTCCGGCGGATTTCTGGAGCACCTCAAGCTTCCGCACTACGTGACGTTCCGCTCCATGGTGGAGCGCAAGCAGGCGCTGCAGGCCGCGCTGGCCGCCGGGGATAGCCGAGCCGTGCGCGTTCCCGAGCCCGCCGGAAGGGATTGCGAATGACCACGACCACCGACCTGTTGAGCGAGCTGGCCGATGACCAGGCGCCGTCGGGCATCCTCGACGAGAGCGGTAAGCGCGAGATCCGCCGTGCCGCACTGACCGCGGTGTGTGTGCCGGGTTATCAGGTCCCGTTCGGCTCGCGAGAGATGCCGGTGGCCCGCGGCTGGGGCTCGGGTGGTCTGCAGGTGACGCTGTCGGTGATCGGCGCGCGCGACACGGTGAAGGTCATCGATCAGGGCGACGACGGCGGCGTCAACGCAACCAATCTGCGCCGGATGATCGCCGCGACCACTGGTTGCTCCGAGTCGACCGACACCCGGGAGGCGACGGTGGTGCAGACCCGACACCGCGTCCCGGAGGAGGCTTTGTCGCCCGGCGACCTGCTGGTGTACCAGGTGCCGGTGCCCGAGCCGCTGAGGAAGGTGCAGAAGTCCATCGCCGAGTGTGCCCGCATGCACGCCGAAAACGATTACGCCGCAATGTGGGTGAGCCTCTACGAAGACATCGTCCGCAACGGCATGATCACCCGCACCACGGGCTACCCCGTGCTGGTGGCCGGGCGTTACGTCATGGCCACCACGCCGATTCCGCGCTGGGACGTGCCGCGGCTGCATCACAGCGAGCACATCAACCTGTTCGGCGCCGGGCGGGAAAAGCGGATTTACGCAGTTCCACCGCACACCGATGTCGTCCCCCTGACGTTCGACGACGTGCCGTTCGAGGTGGAGTACTGCGCGGGTGGGGTTTGCAAGCTGTGTGGCAGTGACGACGTGTTCCTTGTCGAGGCGGGGCCCACCGGCGGTTTTGTGTGCAGTGACACCGAGTGGTGCGCACGGGTGCGCGCCGGCGACGCCGACCGCACGGCTCATCGCGAGCGCGCACCGCTGCACCTGCTACCCAACCCGGAGCGCCGCGCCGGCGCCCGCACGACACCGCCGGCGCACCTGCATCGGGGCTCGCTCCTGCGGCGCGACGTCCGGTCCGATCCCACCGACTGGATGCTGCGGGTGGACTCGATCGGTAAGGTGCACGGCGCCGGCGGGGTGTATGCGGTCGACGGCACCGGACCCGAATTCGGCACTGCGATAAGCCCGAGCACCGGGGCCGTCGTGGCGGCCTGGGATGTGTCCTTCGATGTCGCACCCGGCGAGGCCCTGGGCGTCATCGGCGAGTCCGGATCCGGTAAGTCGACAGTCCTGTCCTGTGTCATCGGCAATGAGCGCGCGACCGCGGGTTCGGTTCACCTGGCGACCCTGGACGACGGGCGCACCGATCTGTTGACCCTGTCGGACGCGGAACGCCGACGGCTGCGCGTCGATGGCATGGCGGTGGTGTATCAGGATCCCGCCGATGGACTGGATTTTGGGGTCAGCGCGGGCGGCAACATCGCCGAGCGGCTCACCGCCGCGGGCTGGCGCGGATACCACAACATTCGCAGTCGGGCCGCGGAACTCCTTGAGCGAGTGGAGGTTCCGCTTTCCCGTATGGACGACCCGGTCGGGACGTTCTCCGGTGGTATGCGGCAGCGGGTGCAGATCGCTAAGGCGCTCGCCACCGAACCACCGGTGGTTCTGCTGGACGAACCGACCACCGGACTGGATGCGTCGGTGGCCGCCGGCGTGCTCGATTTGTTGCGCGGGCTGCTCGCCGATTCCAATATCGCAGCGGTCGTGGTCAGTCACGACTTTTCGGTGATCGAGACGCTGACCGACCGCAGCATCGTCATGCAGTTGGGCCGGGTGATCGAGCGGGGCCTGACCGATCAGCTTTTTCACGATCCGCACCATCCATACACACAGCGGCTGGTCGCCGCGGCCAGGAGGTGACCGTGGCGAAACCGGTGCTGAGCGTGCGCGGGCTGCGCAAATCGTTCACGTTGCACACCATCGACGGCCGCGTCGTGCATTCGCTACGCGGCGTCGACCTCGACGTCCGGGCCGGAGAGCATGTCGTGCTGGCCGGTCCGAGCGGCGCGGGCAAGTCCTCGCTGCTGCGGTGCGTGAACCGCACCTATCTGCCCGACTCGGGTTCGGTGGTGCTGCGCACCGGGGAGGACCAGGAGATCGAGCTGACAAAGCTGTGTGACCGGGCGATGGCCGCGGTTCGAGGACGCGAATTCGGTTACGTGTCACAGTTTTTGACCGCCCCACCCCGTACCGGGCCGCTGCAGCTCGTGGCCGCGGCTGCCCGTCGCCGCGGTATCGACCGCGCGGAGGCGACCGAGGCCGCCGCGGATGCCCTGCGGCGGCTCGACCTGGACCCGGCGTTGTGGGATGTGGACTGCTCGGTGCTGTCCGGCGGGGAGCGTCAGCGGGTGAACCTCGCGGCGGGCACGGTCCGCCCGCCGCGGTTGTTGATGCTTGACGAGCCGGTATCGGCGCTCGACCCGGCAAACCGGGAGCGGGCACTCGAAATGATCGCGACATTGACGGCCCAGGGCGTAGCCGTGCTTGCGGTCTTCCACGATCGGGAGGCGATGCTGCGGTTGGCATCTCGCGTGGTGTTGATGCGCGACGGCCGCATCGCCCAGGAAGGTGCCCCCGCGGAGATCCTGGAGGGAGTGGCGTGACAACCCAGGTGTTCGAACGGACGGTAGAACATTGGCCATTAGCGGCGCCGCCGGCGGACTACGTGCTCGGCCACGTGCGGGCGGTGTTGCCGCACACCGTGATCGACGACGCGGTAGTGGCGGTGCGGGGCGGGGTCATCGCGGCCGTGGAGCCGCATGCTGCCGGGTTGTCGGCCGACGTGGATGGTGCAGGGCTGCTGTGCATTCCGGGTGTGGTGGACACGCACAGCGACGCGCTGGAGAAGGAGCGGCTGCCGCGACCCGGCGCCGAGCTGCCGATCGAGTTCGCCCTGCTCTCCCTTGAGGGCAAGCTCCGCGCGGCGGGTGTGACGACGGTGTTCCACGGCGCCGGATTCGAGCAGAGCATGGGCCGGGGGACTCCGCGCACCGTCGAGGACGCCAAGCTGTTCTGCCAGGCTGTCAAGGAGCGTGTCGACGGGCTGGTGGACCACCGGATTCTGTACCGGCTGGACGTCCGCAGTCCGGAAGGCCTTGTGGCGCTGAAGGATCAGCTTGCCGGCACGACGGATGTGCCGCTGGTGTCCCATGAGGACCACACACCTGGGCAGGGTCAGTACGCCGACCGCGCCTACTACGAGCGCTACATGATGGGCTCGCGCGGGATGACCGCCGAGCAGGCGGCGCGCCACGTCGACGACCTGATCGCCGAACGCGACGGGCGCCTCGGCCTGCGCGAGGAGGCCATGGGTTGGCTGGCCGAGCTGGCGCAAGCCAACCGGATCCGGTTGCTCGGTCATGACCTGACCACCGCGGCCGAGGTCGACGAGCTGGTGGCCCGGGGTGGCACCGTCGCCGAATTCCCGACCACCTTGGCGGCGGCGCAGGCCGCGCGCGACCGCGGGCTGCCGGTGGTGATGGGTGCGCCCAACGTGCTGCGCGGCGGGTCGCACAACGGGAACGCCTCCGGCCAGGAACTGATTGGGCGTGGGCTGGTGACCTCGATCGCATCGGACTACCTGCCGTCCAGCTTGCTGGCCGCGGTGTTCGCGCTCGTCGACGACGAGCGGATCGGTCTGGCCGCCGCGGTGGGGCTCGTGACATCTGGGCCGGCGGACGTCGCGGGACTGGCCGACCGCGGACGCCTTCAGCCCGGCCTGCGGGCAGACCTGACCCTCCTTGCCACCGATGGGCGTTGGCCGGTCGTGCGCTCGGTGTTGGTGAGCGGACAATGACGCACATCGCCTGGCCGGTGCCCGAACCGCAAGTGCCGGAGGGGACGCATCCCGCGCTGGCCGACGCCGCGCGGGCCGCGGCGGAGGCGTTCGGAGCGGCCCGTGCCCAATACGACCGTGCGGCACTGTCGGAAAAGGTGCAGACGGGAGCCGACGGCACCCCGACCATGCGGCTGGACATCCTGGTCGACACCGCGGTGGCCGACGTGGTCAACCAGCATCGCGTCAACCTTCTCAGCGAGGAGATCGGTGTCATCGACAACGGGTCGGCGCTGACTCTGGTCGTCGATCCGGTCGACGGCACCGCCAACGCCGCCGCAGGAGTCCCGCTGTCAGCGTTTGCCGGAGTGGTAGCCGTCGACGGCGCCGCCACCGAGGCGTTGACGTGTTGGTTCGACACCGGCCGGTGCTGGCATGCGGTGGCGGGTCAGCCGGTGCCTTACCGCACCAGCGGCCGCACCGGCCTCGACGGCGCCGCGGTGAGCCTGCTTCGCCCGCACGGCGACGACGACGCCGCGTGGTGGCGGGTCGCCAGGCGCGCCGCCCGGGTGCGGATCCTGTCCACCAGCTGCCTGGAAGCAGCGCTGGTAGCGGAGGGCTCCACCGATGCCTTCGCCGATGCCGGCTCCGACAGCCACCGGATCATGGACCTGGCCGCTGCGATGGTGATGGTGCCCGCCGCGGGCGGGGCCGTCCTGGATGTCCGCGGCAGGCCGTTGGAAATCCATCCCGATCTCAGCCGTCGCTGGTCTGGGGTGGTAGCCGCGACACCCGCGCTTGCCGAAGAACTGGTCAGCACTCTTCAGGAGCCGACCTCCACAGGCTGACCGCCTAACCGCGCGATTTCGCAGCTCAACGACGATTGCTGTAGCCTGATGCGGTTGCCGACGCAGGCGACCCTCCTGCCACGGAACGCCCGTGGCCGCTTGAGACCAGAGGAGGTGGTGAGGTTTCCATGCGTCCATACGAAATCATGGTCATTCTTGACCCCACGCTCGACGAGCGCACCGTAGCCCCGTCCTTGGAGACGTTCCTCAACGTCGTCCGCAAGGATGGTGGATCCGTCGACAAGGTCGACATCTGGGGCCGGCGCCGTCTGGCCTACGAGATCGCGAAGCACGCCGAAGGCATCTACGTCGTCGTCGACCTGAAAGCCGAGCCGGCCACGGTATCCGAGCTCGACCGCCAGCTGAGCCTCAACGAGTCGGTACTGCGCACCAAGGTGATGCGCACCGACAAGCACTAACAACCTCGGCTGCGTCGCGTGCTTCCCATCGGCGCACTTGCCTAGGCTGTGGAGAGCTCAGCGAACGTACGCTCATGACATCCATCACCGGAGCGGCGAGAAACAGGGTGGAACGAGGAGGAAATTGTGGCTGGTGACACCACTATCACCGTTGTCGGAAACCTGACCGCCGACCCCGAACTGCGGTTCACCCCGTCGGGTGCCGCCGTCGCGAACTTCACCGTGGCGTCGACACCGCGGATCTATGACCGCCAGAGCGGCGAATGGAAAGACGGTGAGGCGCTCTTCCTGCGGTGCAACATCTGGCGGGAAGCCGCCGAGAACGTCGCCGAAAGCCTCACTCGTGGGGCCCGGGTGATTGTCACGGGCCGGCTCAAGCAGCGTTCGTTCGAGACTCGTGAAGGTGAGAAGCGCACCGTCGTCGAGGTCGAGGTCGACGAGATCGGCCCCTCGTTGCGGTATGCCACAGCCAAGGTCAACAAGGCCAGCCGCAGCGGCGGCGGTGGCGGCGGCGGCTTCGGCGGTGGCGGCGGATCGCGCCAGCAGTCGGCGCCGGCCGCGAGCGCACCCGCTGATGACCCGTGGGGCAGTGCGCCCGCATCGGGCTCATTCGGTGGCGGAGACGACGAACCGCCCTTCTGATTCAAGAAACTTCAGCAATAGAGAACGGAAAGAAAGACAGACATGGCCAAGTCCAACAAGCGGCGGCCGGCTCCGGAAAAGCCGGTCAAGGCACGTAAATGTGTCTTCTGCGCCAAGAAGGATCAAGCGATCGACTACAAGGACACCGCGCTGCTGCGCACGTACATCAGCGAGCGCGGCAAGATCCGTGCGCGTCGCGTCACCGGCAACTGTGTGCAGCACCAACGTGACATCGCCATCGCGGTGAAGAATGCCCGCGAGGTGGCGCTGCTGCCCTTCACCTCCTCGGCGCGATAGTCGCCGCAGGCCAACCGAAAGTACGAAACGATGAAGCTGATTCTGACGGCTGACGTCGACCACCTTGGTTCCGTCGGCGACACTGTCGAAGTCAAGGACGGCTACGGCCGCAACTTCCTGCTCCCGCGCGGCCTGGCGATCGTGGCCTCGCGCGGCGCGCAGAAGCAGGCCGACGACATCCGCCGGGCCCGTGAAACCAAGGCGGTGCGCGACCTCGGGCACGCCAACGAGCTCAAGACGGCCATCGAGGCGCTCGGCCCCGTCCCGCTGCCGGTGAAGACGGCGGCGGATTCGGGCAAGCTGTTCGGCTCGGTGACTGCCAACGATGTCGTGGCGGCCATCAAGAAGGCCGGCGGCCCCAACCTGGACAAACGAATCGTCCGGCTGCCCAAGTCGCACATCAAAGCCGTGGGGACTCACCCGGTGGCGGTGCACCTGCACCCCGAGGTCGACGTCGAGGTCGCGCTCGAGGTCGTCGCACAGAGCTAAGCGCGCAAGATTTGCTCAAACCCGGCGGCGGCCTGATCGGCCGCCGCCGAGTTTGCGTTGCGCTCGCGCGTGCGCCCGCACTCGCCGCCGAAGGTGGTCGCGGATGTCCGTCTGGCGAACTATTTCTGGGGTGTATTTCGCCTGGGCTCTTTACCGGCCCGTAACGCTGGGAAAACACCGCCGAAAGCCAACACGCCCGGGGCAGTAACCTGGCCCGACACGCCGTAGAGATTCTTGTCCACACGAATTTCATGGCGTTCTATGGCCGGTATCTGCACTGATGTCCTAGCCCTTTGCATTAATCCACAGGTTCTACACACCCCGCTCAACACAGGTGTCGACGGATATGCACACACGATGCACAGCTTCATAAACAGCGCCCCTTTCAACTAGTAGCCAGCAACGTCTAACGTCGTCCCGGCGCCGGGCATGCGGGTGCTACATGGCGAAGGTTGTCAGCACCCCGGCTTAGGCTCACTGTCGACTCTCGAATGTATGTTCGGATGCGTGACGCAGGGCAGGAGGGAATCCGTGGCGGTCGTCGATGACTTGACGTCGGGCATGGATTCAACACCACCCAGCGAGGACTTCGGGCGGCAGCCTCCGCAAGATTTGGCGGCCGAACAGTCGGTGCTGGGCGGCATGCTGCTGAGCAAGGACGCCATCGCCGACGTGCTGGAGCGGTTGCGTCCCGGTGACTTCTACCGACCCGCTCATCAGAACATCTACGACGCGATCCTGGACCTTTACGGGCGCGGCGAGCCTGCCGACGCCGTGACGGTCGCGGCGGAGTTGGACCGCCGCAACCTGCTGCGCCGGATCGGCGGGGCACCGTATCTGCACACGCTGATCTCGACGGTGCCCACCGCGGCCAACGCGGGCTACTACGCGACCATCGTGGCTGAGAAGGCGTTGCTGCGGCGCCTTGTGGAGGCCGGCACCAGGGTCGTGCAGTACGGCTA
Organism: Mycobacterium sp. 1465703.0; assembly: GCF_001672975.1. Taxonomy (GTDB): domain Bacteria; phylum Actinomycetota; class Actinomycetes; order Mycobacteriales; family Mycobacteriaceae; genus Mycobacterium. The sequence continues at coordinate 9,696 of NZ_LZKU01000168.1, read as the reverse complement.
CGCGGGCGCCGAGGGCGCCGACGTGGCCGAGGTGGTCGACCGTGCGCAGGCGGAGATCTACGAGGTGGCCGAGCGCCGGACTTCCGAGGACTTCGTTCCGCTCGAGGATCTGCTGCAGCCGACCATGGACGAGATCGACGCCATCGCCTCCAACGGCGGCGTGGCGCGCGGCGTGCCGACTGGTTTCACCGAACTCGACGAGGTGACCAACGGTCTGCATGCCGGGCAGATGATTATCGTGGCGGCCAGGCCCGGAGTCGGGAAATCCACGCTGGGACTGGATTTTTTGCGGTCGTGCTCGATCAAGCACCGGATGGCCAGCGTCATCTTCTCGCTGGAAATGAGCAAGTCCGAGATCGTCATGCGTCTGTTGTCGGCGGAAGCGAAGATCAAGCTCGCCGACATGCGGTCAGGTCGGATGAGCGACGAGGACTGGACCAGGCTGGCGCGACGGATGAGCGAAATCAGTGAGGCGCCACTGTATATCGACGACTCGCCGAACCTGACGATGATGGAGATCCGCGCCAAGGCGCGCCGGCTGCGGCAGAAATCCGACCTGCGTCTGGTGGTGGTCGATTATCTGCAGCTGATGTCGTCGGGAAAGAAAGTCGAGTCGCGCCAGCTCGAGGTCTCCGAATTCTCGCGCCAGTTAAAGCTCTTGGCCAAGGAGCTCGAGGTACCCGTCGTCGCCATCAGCCAGCTGAACCGCGGTCCCGAGCAGCGCACCGACAAGAAGCCGATGCTGTCGGACCTTCGAGAGTCGGGCTCGCTGGAACAGGATGCCGACATGGTGATCCTGTTGAACCGGCCGGACGCCTTCGAGCGCGACGATCCGCGCGGGGGAGAGGCGGATTTCATTCTCGCTAAACACCGCAACGGCCCCACCAAGACGGTGACCGTGGCGCACCAGCTGCACCTATCGCGCTTCACGAACATGGCGCGGTGACGGATTGCGGGTTGTAGGTTCTAGTTCTAATTGACGGAATTCCAGACTTCGTGACGTAGAAATGGCGGATTCATCACAAAGCCTGGAAACGGGTTAATCCCGCTAGGCATCGGCTTAGGGTTGGTCACAATCAATCCATTTACTCCTGGCGACATACGAGAGTCTCGAAGTCCGTCGCGGTTTGCCGGGTCGCAGTCGGCTTGGTGTGACATCCTGTGCGAGTGTCCGCAGGGGGCCCGCCTACAGGGGTGGTGACCTTTCTGTTCACCGACGTGGAGGGTTCGACCCGTCGGTGGGAGACCGACGCTGATGGCATGCGGAAAGCCCTGGCCGCCCATGACGAGGTATTACGCTCGGCGGTCGAAGCGCACGGGGGCATCTTGTTCAAGCACACCGGTGACGGCGTATGCGCGGCGTTTTCATCACCGAAATCGGCGGTTGATGCCGCTGTTGCTGCTCAGCACAAACTGGAGTTGCCGGTGCGGATGGGGCTGGCGACCGGCGAAGCCGAGCTGCGGGACGGGGACTACTTCGGGCCCGTTCTCAACCGGGCCGCGAGGGTAATGGCAGCGGGTCACGGTGGTCAGGTCCTGCTCGCCGAGTCGACGGCATCTCTGCTCAGCGGAGTAGACCTGCTCGATCTGGGGCCGCGCCGGTTGCGGGATGTGCCTGCGCCGGTCGGGGTGTTTCAGCTACGAGCAGTAGGCCTGCCAACGGAGTTTCCGCCATTGCGGGCGCTGGACACGACACCCGGGAAACTGCGGCCCGCGACAACCGGTTTGATCGGACGTGAGTCGGAGGTCGCCGAGCTGCAAGCCGCGGTGAAGACGCATCGGTTGGTGACGTTGACCGGGGTGGGCGGGGTCGGCAAGACCCGGCTAGCGCTCGAAGTGGCGGGGCGGCTGGTCGACGAATTCCCGGACGGGGCATGGTTTTTCGAACTGGCTGAGGTCACCGATCCGGCCGCGGTGCCCGACGCGGTCGCGGCGGTGCTGGGTATCACCCAACAACCCGGCAAGACCGTGGCCGCGAGCGTGGCCGCCGCCCTGGAGGGCAGAGTGCGGCTGCTGGTGTTGGACAACTGCGAACACGTGCTGGACGCCGCCGCCGATCTGATCGAGGCCATCCTCGCGGCCTCGGCAACGACCAAGATTGTCGCCACCAGCCGCGAGGGACTCGGCATTGCCGACGAGCAGCTGTGGCCGGTGCCCTCGCTGGACGTGGGCTCGGGCATCGATTCTGCCGCAGTGTCGCTGTTCGTCGAACGCGCGCGCAGCGTCGCCCCGCGCTTCTCGCTGACCGAGGATGACGAGGCGGGCGCGGTGGTGGAGATCTGCCGCCGCCTCGACGGGATCCCGTTGGCGATCGAGTTGGCCGCCTCGCGGATGGCGGCCATGACCGCGGGCGAGGTGCGCGATCGGCTCGATCAGCGGTTGCAGCTTCTGGTGGGCTCGCGACGCGCTCTAGAACGTCACCACACCTTGCGCCACACCGTGGCGTGGTCCTACGAGCTGCTCAACGAGCGGGAGAAGGCGCTGCTGTATCGGTGTTCGGTGTTCGCCGGGGGATTCGATCTGCAGAGCGCCTGCGCCGTAGCGGGATTCTCAAACGCCCCAGACGATTTCGCCACCCTGGATCTGCTCGGCACGCTGGTGCGCAAGTCGCTGCTCGTCGCCACCCGGACAGCGGGCCGCACCCGGTATTCGATGCTGGAAACGATCCGCCAGTTCGCCGAGGAACAACTCGTCGCCCGCGACGAAGCGTCCGAGATTCGGGCCGCACACTCGCGGTACTTTGCTGCACGCGAACCCGACATCATGGCCCAGTGGGACAGCCCCCGCCAGCGTGACGCCTACGACTGGTTCGCCCTCGAGCTGGCCAATCTGCGCACCGCGTTTCGGTGGGCTGCCGACCACGGCGATCTGGATGTCGCCGCCACTCTCGCCAACTATGTGGGGTTCCTCGGCTTTATGGTCCAAACCTATGAGCCGATCGCCTGGGCTGAAGAGCTGATCGCGCCCGCCCGCGCGGTCGACCACCCCCGCCTGGCATTGCTGTACGTGATCGCGTCGCAGTGCTGGTTCGCGGGACGGTTCGAGGCGGCTGTCGGCTACAGCGACGCCGGTCAGATCGTTCTCGGCAGGAACCGCGATGCGCTGCCCCACGGCATCGAAGCCGCGATTGGACTTGTATACCTAGCCATCCGGCAGCCCGAGCGGTTGACCGAATTGTGCCGCGCCCAGCTCGCGCGCCGCCGCGACACCCCGGTGTACATCCGGGCATGGCTGGTTACCGCCCTTTCAGTGGCCCATTCCGGTAGGGAGGCGATGGATTCCGCGGATGGCCTCATCGAGGCTGCCGAGGCAACAGGCAACCCGTACTTGCTCGCGTTGGCGCTCGATGCCTACGGTTTGGCTTTCCGTGACGCGGATCCCATCGGGGCGCTTAACGCCCTCGGCCGGGGTCTGGTGATCGCCCAAGACAGCGGCAACCGCTCCCGCGCGTCAATGCTGGCGAACAGTCTGGCCCTACTCGAAGCCGAACACGGCGACACCGTGTCCGCTTTCGATCACCTCACTCTGGCAATCCGCAACTACCACGATTGTGGCAACACCACCAACATCCGCGCCCCGCTGGCCGTCCTCGCCGTTCTTTTCGACCGGCTCGGCCGCTACGAACCGGCGGCCACCATCGCCGGCTTCGCCCGCATTGCTGCGGCGGTGGTCCCCGAAATCACCACCGCGATTACCCACCTGCGCGATGTGCTCGGTGAGGCGATCTATAAATCGCACGCCAGCAAGGGTAGAACCATGACCACCGCCGCGGTGGTGACCTACGCATACGACCAAATCGATCAGGCCCGAACAGCACTGGGCGCAGTCTCGAAATGACCGCATTTGAGAGTCGCAAAACTTCGTCTTAGTCGTCTCGCGGTTGACATCTCGATATGACGGACACCGTTGACCAGCAGTGACACGATATTGGCGTGGACGACGTTCACGGTGGACTGACGACTGCGGGACTGTCGTGTGGGTCGTGTGGCACCAAGCTGCCCCCGAAGTCCAAGTTTTGTAACGAGTGCGGCACACCGGTCGCGCAGGTTACTCGATCGGCGGAGTACAAGCAGGTGACGGTGCTGTTCGCCGACGTCGTCCACTCGATGGACATCGCGGCAGCCGTGGGCGCGGAGCGGCTGCGCGAAATCATGGCAGACCTCGCCGACCGCTGCGCGGCAGTTGTGCAGCACTTCGGCGGCACGGTGGACAAGTTCACCGGCGACGGCATCATGGCGGTGTTCGGCGCACCGCTCGCGTTGGAGGATCACGCTTTTCGTGCCTGTTTAGCGGCACTCGGTATCCAGGAGGAGGTGAAGCGGTTTGCCGTCGACGTCCGCGAGCGTGACGGTGTAGACCTGCAGTTGCGCGTAGGACTTAACTCCGGTCAGGTGATTGCCGGTGAGATCGGTTCGGGTGCGTGGGGTTACACCGCTATCGGCGAGCAGGTCGGGATGGCGCAGCGGATGGAGTCGGCGGCTTCGCCGGGTGGTGTGATGCTCAGCGCGTCGACAGCTCGACTGGTTGAGGGCACGGCGGCCCTCGGCGAATCTCAGCTGGTTCAGATCAAGGGTGCCGACGCGCCGGTGCCCGCTCGGCGGCTGTTGGCCATGGGCGACGGACCTCGCGCTGCCTGGCGTGCTGAGTCGACTCTGGTCGGTCGGCGCTGGGAGATGGCCGTCGTTGATGCCCTGTTGGACCGTCTAATCGATGGCCACGGCGCGGTGGTTGGCGTGGTCGGGTCACCAGGCATTGGGAAGAGTCGTCTGGCGCGCGAGGTGGCGGTGCTGGCGGGACGGCGTGGCGTGGAACTGTTCACTGCCTTCTGCGAGTCGCACACCAGCCAGGTCCCCTTTCATGCCGTTGCACGGTTTTTGCGGGCGGCCAGCGGTGTCGAGGGACTTGACGGACAGACCGCTCGCAATCGAGTGCGCGACCGCGTTCCTGACGCGGACCCCGAGGACGTGCTGCTTCTCCATGACCTGCTAGGCATCACCGATCCCGATGTGGAGCTGCCGAAGATCGACCCGGATGCCCGTCGGCGGCGGTTAACGGCGCTGGTCAATGCCGCGTCGCTGGCCCGCGGAACCGCGGCGGTCTATGTCATCGAAGACGCGCACTGGATCGATGAGGTCAGCGAATCAATGATCGCCGAATTCGTCACGGTGATGCCGCAGACGCCCTCGCTGGTGCTGGTCACCTACCGCCCCGAATATCAAGGCGCCTTGAGCCGGGTGGCCGGTGCCAAAACCATAGCCCTTGCGCCACTGAGTGATCCGGAGATCGCAGCACTGGTCTCGCAGCTCCTCGGGCCGGACCCCTCAGTCGGCGCGTTGCCCTCTGTGATCGCCGCGCGGGCCGCCGGTAATCCGTTTTTCGCTGAGGAGATGGTTCGGGATTTGGCCGAGCGTGCTGTGCTGCGCGGCAACCGCAGCGCTTACGTCTCCGTAGTCGACGCTGCCGAGGTCACCGTACCCGCCACGGTGCAGGCCACTATCGCCGCCCGCATCGACCGGCTGAACCCAAAAGCGAAACGCACCCTGAACGCTGCCGCGGTCGTCGGCGCGAAGTTCAGCAGGAACCTACTGGAAACGCTGGGGATTGATCCTTTCCTGGAGGACCTGGTGGGCGGCGAGCTGATCGATCAGATCAGTTTTACCCGACAGCCCGAGTACGTGTTCCACCATCCGCTGATCCGAATGGTGGCCTACGAATCACAACTCAAGTCGGATCGCGCCGAGCTGCATCGGCGGCTGGCCGCCGCGATTGAGGCCCGTAACCCGGCCTCGGCTGATGAAAATGCCGCGCTGATCGCCGAACATCTGGAGGCCGCCGGTGATGGGCACGCCGCCTACGGCTGGCACATGCGCGCCGCAACGTGGGCGACCAACCGCGACATCGCCGCCGCCCGGGTGAGCTGGGAACGCGCCCAAACGATCGCCGACGTACTGCCCGGCGACGATCCCAACCGGGCGGCCATGCGCATCGCCCCGCGCACCATGTTGTGCGGGACGGCCTGGCGAGTCCATGTGAACGTTCCTGGCGCACGCTTCGATGAATTACGTCAGTTGTGCCGCGACACCGGCGACAAGGCCTCACTGGCCACAGCCATGGCGGGGCTGGTGATTGATCGTGCCTATCAGGGCCGGATGCGCGAGGCGTCACGGCTAGCATCGGAAGCCTGGGCCCTCATCGAGTCGATCCGCGATGCGACCTTGACGGTGGGGCTATCCTTCCCGGTGAGCTATGCCAAGGTTCACAGCGGCGAGTGGTGTGACGTGCTGCGGTGGTCACAGAGGGTCATCGACCTGGCCGACGGCGATCCGTTTAAAGGGAACTTCATTTTCGGATCTCCGCTAGCGGTTGCCTTTGCGAACCGGGCTATTGCCCGGTATTGGCTGGGTCGCACCGGATGGCGCGACGACCTGCGGGAGGGCCTGGCGATGGCCCGCAGGGCCGACCCCTGGTCTTATGCTGCGGTTGTCGCCTTCGTCTACTTAGCGGGATTACCGTTCGGCGTGTCGGCTGCCGATGATCGCGCGGTTCGCGAGATCGAGGAGGCCCTACGCAATGCCGAACGATGCGGTGATGATCTCGGGGTGACCATAGCCCGAATGACACTGGGCGTTGCGCTGGTGCACCGCCACACGGCTCCGGAGCGTGACCGCGCACAGAAGGTGCTGGCCGAGATCAGCGACGGGTTCATGCGCCAGGGCTACCTTCTGGGCGATTTACCGCTAGTCAATGTGTACTTGGCGCGTGAGAAGGCTCGGCGTGGAGATCGCGATGAGGCGATACCGCTCATGCGTGCCGCCGTCGACCATTTGTTCCGCGAGGGACGGCTGCTGCTGTGGTGCGTGCCTGCGACGGGTGTTTTGGTGGAGACGCTGCTGGACCGTGGGGCCGAGGATGACATGGCCGAAGCCGAAGCCGCGATCGAACGGTTAGCGGCCGCACAAACCGATGAGGATCTGGTGATACGCGAGATCTGGCTGCTACGGCTTCGAGCTCTGTTGGCGCACACTCACGGCGACGACCACGCCTACTGCGACTATCGTGATCGCTACCGCGACATGGCGGGAACGCTTGGCTTCGAGGGACACATCGCGTGGGCCGACGAGATGCCATGAGCGCCGTCACTTTCGTAAGGCTCGGCGTCTCAGAAGGGACGACATTCGAGATGTCTCGGACCCGCCAGCCCGGTTCACAGGTTAAGCCAGGTCGTTGCGTCTCAGAAGTTCGTCTCACAAGAAGCCGTCGTAATATTGCGACAGAGCGCTCATTAGGATCCGCCACAAAAACCGGAAAACCGCTTCCGCCATTTCGACCGGAATTCTGCGACCACGCAAGTATTGGAACAGCCTCCGCCACGCCGGATTGGAACCGACACGAGGGTTGGCGTGGGTGGACCCGCGGAACTTGGGCTCCTGCGATCACGATCCGCGCCTGGTATCAGCCGACTACGCCTGATGCCGCAACTGGTCCGCCCTAACCGGAGTACGGAAATCCGTGCTATCACTGGTGCCTCGCCGGTCAGCTGCTAGCCGTGGAACCGAGCGACAGCGGCTGGGCTATCCGCAGTGAGGTCGGTGAGATCAGACCGGGCGAATTGACTCGCTGAGACCGCAAGGCTGCTGGGTAATCCACCGGCGGGAAAGATCATGTGCAAGGCCGCTCCGAACGCATGCCAGTGAATAACATCGGTGCAACGAAATTACCTGTGGGACACAGTATTGTGTGCAATTACCGCGCGGAGTAGCGTGAAGTCTCCAACAGCAGGAGGCCAGAACCCTAGCTAGGTGGGCACACCGTGGGACAATCCGAGCTAACCAGCCTCATCGGCCTGCGCGACGGCGATGGGAATCGAATCCACCTCGTCCGCGTGGATCGCCCCAATGGGACGAGCGGCTACATGCTCAGGGTCGGGACGGGGAAAGTGTTCCTGAGTGCCGCCGATCTTGCCAGCCTCAACAAGGTCATCCGGTTCGAGCTGCATTCGGCGCACCGGATCCATTTGGTGAATTGGGTGGTCCAGCTGTTGATCTTGTGCGCACTGGCATGGCTCCTCGCTCACGGCATCACCGGGCCGCTGTTTGTCTACCCCTGGTCCTATTGAGGTCACCGCCCATCAAGCACGGATTGCGCTGCGGGCAAACGTTTCTGGTGCAGTTTCTCTCTTTCCCAGCAGATCGCGGCCAGCTGCCCGCGTGTCGTAGTGAGGATCTTTGGTCAATTGAAGCAAGCGACACCCAGGTTGGTCGCCTGCGCATGAGTCCAGAGGTCCAGAAGTTGTCCGCTCGGGTCCAGGCGGTGTAGCGCAGCTATAGTCGGTGGGTGTTGCCTACCTATGATCGCGATTCATGACCGAAGGAGCACCAGGACCGGCGTCGGCGCAAGCACAGGCCGGCGAGCTTGCCCCGCTTGATGTCGTCGGCTCCGGAGTCCTTCCCCCGGTCGCTGCCCGAGTGCGCCGACTTTTTTGGCTGCTCGAGCGGTTGGCGCCCTCTTTGGGATCGCGGTGGGCAGTCGAGTTGTGGTGTACCCCACCGGTTCTCGAATCGAGTCTGCGCATGCCGCCAGGCGTGTCCCCGGGCAGACCGCTAGAAGCTTATTGGGATGGACATCGGATCGCTGGTGAGGAATGGGGCGAAGGGACGCCGATATACCTGGTACATGGTTGGGGCGGGCAGCGCGCGCATTTGGCAGTGTTCGTCAAGCCGCTGGTTGAGGCGGGATATCGTGTCGTCGCATTCGACTTGCCTAGCCACAACGAATCTGGTCCGGGTGCCCTTGCGCCCGGACGTACCACTCTCATCGAGTGCGCCGACGCCGTTGCGGCGATGATCGAGACCCACGGGCCCGCCCACGCGGTGGTAGCTCACTCACTCGGAGCGAACGCGACTGCATTGGCGGCGGCGCAGGGCGCACCTGTCGGGCGTTTGGTCTTCTTGGCGCCCATGGGCGATTTCCCTCTCTATCTCGACCTGTTCGCCGCACGGCACGGCTTCGGCCGCCGGATCCGCGCGGGCCTGCAACGTCGTCTGGAAAAACGAATCGCCATGCCGTTGCACGAGACGAACATGACGCGGATCGGTCAACGAGCCAACTACCCGCCGGTGCTTCTCATCCATGATCCCGATGACCCAGACAGCCCTTATGCCGCGAGTGAGCGGCTCGCATGGTCGTGGCAAGGTGCACGATTACTGACCACGCGTGGGCTCGGCCGACTCGCTCATTACCGAATCTTGCGCCATCGCCCCGCTATTCGCGCCGGGCTAGAGTTCATCGGCACCAAGCGGGCTGAAAGTTGATCGCAGGCACCGTTACTCGTACCAAGTCTTAACAGCAAACGAGCGCAGCCGGACTGCACATCGGTTTGGCGCGCGGTCAACTACTGCCGCGCCCGGTGTGCTGCTGCAGCTCTTCTATCAGGTCGGATGCCTGGGCCTTGGTCAGATCATTGGGGACCTCACGCCCTGCCTCCTGCGCCAGCGTGTGTAAATAGCTCCGCTGCGGTCCCGTCATCGGTTCGTCACCCGTGACCCAGTCGGCTGGGTCCTTTTCCGCCGTCTCGTTGGGCGCCGGTTGCAATTCCTTGCTCATTCCGCGATCACCTCCTAGTTGCCTCACGTCAAGATGCGCGCGTTGGGGGAATTGTTGCCTCACGTGAGCGTGCGCGTTTGGTGACTGGAGCGG
>NZ_LZKU01000167.1 GCF_001672975.1 Mycobacterium sp. 1465703.0 | reverse complement strand
TTTCGATCACCATCAGTGCGCCGGCCTCGCCGAACACGAAGCCGGTGCGGTCGCGGTCGAACGGGCGGCAGGCACCCACCGGGTCGTCGTTCTTGGTGGACATCACGATGCGCATCTGGGCAAACGCCGCAATCGGCACCGCCTCGATCCGGGTTTCCACGCCGCCGCAGATGGCGATGTCGGCCTCGCCGAACACGATGTTGCGCCAGGCCTGCGCCACACCCTCGGAACCCGACGCGCACGCCGATATGGGCGTGATCACCCCGGCCTTGGCCTGGCGCTCCAGCCCCACCGCCGCCGAGGCGCCGTTGGGCATGTACTTCTGCACGCCGAGCGGAGAGACGGCCTTCATGCCACGAGCGCGCATGTCGTCGTAGCTGAAGACCATCTCTTCCGACGAACCCAAGCCGGTACCGATGGACACCATCAGCCGGTTCTTGTCGACCTCGGGAGAGCCGGCGTTCTCCCAGACCCGCCGGCCCAACACTGTCGACATCCGCTGCAGGTAGCCCGTCCGACGCAGCTCCACACGGGTCAACTGGCTGTCGAATTCCTCCAACAGATGCCCGCCGATGCGCACCGGCAGGTCAAACTCCTCGACGAACGGATCCTCGAGTTTGCGGATACCACTTTGGCTGTCCAGCAACAGCTTCCAGGTGGTATCGGCGTCAGTTGCCAGCGCGGTCGTCATGGCGATGCCAGTGACGACCACGTTCGGGAGCGTTTTCCCGGTAACCAGCTCTGTCATGGGTCTTGCGAACGTTCCTTCCAGATTTGTCCGGCTCCTCCGCGGGCCGGTCGCGGCCCGCGTTTTCGCCGGACGCCGAACTCAGTACCGCCCGAAGGCGAGTGCCACGTTGTGGCCACCGAAGCCGAACGAGTTGTTGATCGCGTAACGGAACTCGCCGTAACGAGGTTCACCCGCGACAACGTCCAAATCTATTTCGGGATCGGGGGTTTCGTAATTGAGTGTTGGCGGTATCACGCCGTCCCGAAGGCTCAATACCGTGAGAACAGATTCCAGCGCCCCGACGGCACCGATCGAGTGCCCCAGAGCTGACTTCGGCGCGTATACCGCTGCCTCTTGGCAACCGGCGACCCGAATGGCATTGGCCTCGGCGGTGTCACCGATCGGCGTCGCGGTGCCGTGCGCGTTGACGTGGTCAATGTCCTTGGGGGACAACCCCGCCAACTCGAGCGACCTCGTCATCGCCCGGCCCGCCCGCACACCGTCGGCGGCCGGAGCCACCATGTGGAAGGCATCCGAGGTGATGCCGGCACCCATTAATCGGGCCAGCGGCTTGGCGCCGCGTGCCTTGGCATGCTCCTCGGTCTCGATGAGCATCAGCGCCCCGGCCTCACCGAACACGAAGCCGTCGCGGTCCTTGTCGAACGGCCGCGATGCGCGCTCAGGCTCATCGTTGCGCGTCGACATGGCCCGCATCATCGAGAACGCCGCGATCGGCAGTGCCTCGATGGGGCCTTCGACACCGCCGCACACCGCGACGTCGGCGTCACCCATGACGATCTGACGCCAGGCGTGGGCGATTGCTTCGGAACCCGACGAACAGGCCGAAACCGGGGTGATCACCCCGGCGCGGGCGCCGAGCTGAAGTCCCACCACGGCCGCGGCGCCGTTGGGCATGATCATCTGAACCGCGAGCGGCGACACCTTGCGGGGGCCGCCCTCGTTCATCAGGTCGTAGCTCTCCACGATCCGTTCGGCGCCACCGAGCCCGGTGCCGACCACGACCGAGAACCGGTCGGGATCGAGCTCCGGGCTACCGGCGGTCTCCCACAACTGACCGCTGAGCAGCTTGGCCAGCCGCTGCACGTAGGACATGCGGCGCATGTCGAGCCTGCTCATCCGTTCGTCGATGGGCTCCTTGAGGTGTCCACCGATTTTGACGGGCAGGTCCCACTTGGTGATGAACTCGTCTTCGAGGACGTGGATGCCGCTTTCGCCGGCCAACAAACCCTTCCACGTGCTCTCGATGTCCGGCGCGATCGAAGTCGTCGCCGTGACGGCGGTTACCACAACGCTGGGGTAACCGCCATTAGCAGTGGAAGGCTTGCTCACTTGCTGTCCGCTTCCAGCCTCGACTTGACGTTGGCGACCGCCTCGGGGTTCTCGGTCTCCAGCTTGGCGCGCAACGCCTCGGCAGCTTCGGGGTTCTCTTCCTCGAGCTTCTGGATGTAGGAGACGACGTCACCGACGGTGCGCAGACCAGCGAGGTCTTCGTCGGGGATCTTGACGCCGTACTTGTCTTCGGTCTGCACGGCGATCTCGACCATCGACAGCGAGTCGATGTCCAGGTCGTCGACGAACGACTTCTCCGGGGTGACCTCGGAGGGCTCGATACCGGTTACCTCTTCGATGATCTCGGCGATACCGGCGATGATTTCTTCCTGGCTGACAGCCACAGCGTGTTCCCTTCGTAATGTGTTGTGTGTTAGTCGAATTGACGTGTTATGCGGTTGTACCGGGTATGCAACTGGCCGAGCTGGTTCTACAGCTCGGCCAACGCGTCCAGGTCTGCGGGCGACTTGACGGCGCGAGCCGTAACTCCCCGAAGTTCTCGTTTGGCGATACCGGTGAGAGCGCCCGCGGGTGGGAACTCCACGGCCGCAGTGACTTCCAGGTCACGCAGCGTCGCGGTGCACAGGTCCCAGCGCACCGGCTGGGTGAGCTGAGCGACCAGCGCCTCCATCGCCGCGGCCGCCGAGGCGACCGGCTTGCCGTCGCGGTTGGACAGCAGCGTGATGGTGGGCTCGGAAGTCTGAAGCGCGGCCGCGGCGGCGGCGTAGCCGTCCAGCGCCGAGGCCATGTACTTGGTGTGGAACGCTCCGGCCACACCGAGGGCGCGCACCCGGGCCTTCTCCGGCGGGTCTTCGGCCAGCTTCTCCAGCGCGGTCAACGATCCGGCGGCCACGATCTGCCCGGCGGCGTTGCGATTGGCGGGGAACAGGTCGAGTTGCTCGAGCCGGGCCAAGACCTCGGCCTCGTCGCCACCGAGCACCGCGGACATGCCGGTCGGCTCCGCGGCGCATGCCTTGGCCATCTCGGCGCCACGAGTGGCGGCCAGTGCGACGGCGTCGTCGGCGGCGATCACGCCGGCGATCGCGTAGGCGGCGATCTCTCCGACGGAGTGGCCGGCGACGACCAACTCGGTGTCCGACAGCAGGTCGCGCTTGGTCAGCTCCTGGTGGGCCAGCAGTGTGGCGGCCACGACCAGCGGCTGGGTGACCGCGGTGTCGGTGATCTCTTCGGTCGATGCGGTGGTGCCCAGGCGCACGAGGTCGAGGCCACTGGCCTTGGACCAGAGCGCCAACTGGTCAGCGGCGCCGGGGAGCTCCAGCCATGGCGAGAGCATCCCCTCGGTCTGCGAACCCTGTCCGGGCGCAAGCAATGCAATCACGTGTTTAAGAGAACACTGTGGAAACGGTTTTGGCGGGTGTAACAGATTATGAACCTCGTCTTAGGTTTTTGTGCACACCCTACAAAACAGCCCCGTAAGCTACGGGTTTGATATCGTCCCGCGACCTGTTGCCTGGATCACTGTCACCTCGTTTGTCCCGCCACAGCCCCTTTGACCGGCAACGGAACCGGCGGCATCACGTTGTTGGCGGCATTTGAGGGGCTGGTGGGATAGTTCAACTGGCCCACCGTCGCGGCCACTCGCAGCACATATGCATCCCGGGGCTGCATGGGATCACGGCCGGTGAAGTCGGTGATCCGCTTGAGTCGGTAGCGCACGGTGTTTGGATGAACGAACAACTTTCTGGCACAGGCCTCAATCGCGCCGCCACAATCTAAGTAAGCGTCAAGGGTCTCGATCAGGGTAGGACCCGCATCGGCCAGCGGGCCCATGACGTCGGTGTGCAGTGCGACGATCGCCGAGGCATCGCCCATCAGCGCGCGTTCGGGCAGCAGTTCGCGGGCCGGGACGGGGCGCGGCGCTCCGCGCCAGCCACCGACGGCGTTCATGCCGGATATGGCCTCGCTGGCGCTGTGGTAGGCCGCCGTCAGCATGGGTGCGGTGGGTCCGACGACCACCGGGCCGTCGGCGAACGCCACCAGCAGATCGCCCAGGAATTTGTCGGTTGGTGACAGTTGGCCGGACACGATAGCGACCAGCCAGGTGCCGTGCACGTCGGTGAGCGCCGCGCGGCCGTGGTGCGCGGCGATGTCGCGGACATGCTGGCTCGCACGCTCACTGTCGTCGGGGCCGGTCGACCCGTCCCGGCCGGGAGCCGGGGTGCCGACCACGACCGTCGCCGGGGCGGTGGTGTCCCAGTTCAGCGCCGCGGCCCGGGACAGCAGCTCGGGACCGGTGTCACCGCGGACCACCGCGTCGACCACGCTGGCCTCCATCCGGCTGTCCCACGTCCCGCGGGCTTCGGCCGCGTTGGCGTAGGCGGTGGCGGCGGTGAACGCCAGATCGCGGCTGTACTTGAGAATGCCCACCGTCAGCGCGGTCAACTGCTCTTCGGAGCGGGCCAGCAGCGGGACGACTTCCTCGAAGAAATCCATCGTGACGCGGGCCATGTCGACGCTGTGGCGCAACGCGATCCGGCGGGCGAGGTCCTGGGGCACCAATTCGAACGCCTGCGCGGTATGGCTGACGTTGCTGTGCGGGTCCTGCATCCACTCGGCGAAGTTGTTGATGGCCGTCTGCACCACCAACGCCATGCTGGCCCGCTGGGATGCTTCCAGGTCGCCGAAGAATGGCAACCGATCCTGCATGACCGAGACCGCTTCGGTGGCCAGCCGCCCGGAGTACTGCTTCAACCGCCGCAGGACGGAGTCCGGCACCGTGTCGAGCATCTCCAATGGCGATCGGGGTTGCTTGGCGAACGGACCGGCGAAGGGGTTGTCATTCACCCCTAAAAGCTACGCGATATTTCTGGAACATTCCGCCAAAAGTGGGGTGTGGCGCTCTTAAGGCCGTGCCACGACTCTCTGGCCGCGAGCGATGAGGCTCTTAAGGTCGCCTCATAGTGCGGTGGGCGCAATGTCCGAGTGTGCGGCCCGCCGCACCCTCGGCGCCGACCGTGCGGCGGGCCGCACAGTCGGCGCTCGGCCGGCGCGTTAGGCCACGCCGGGATCCGACGTCTGTTCCGGGGCGGCCTGCACGTCGTCGATCTTGTACTGCCGGGCGGCGGCGATCGGCACCGACGGGTCGATCTCCCCGTCGCGGGCCAGCGCCTCGAGCACCGCGACCACCTGCGACTCGGCGTCGGTGTTGAAGTACCGCCGCGCCGCGGGCCGGGTGTCGGAGAAGCCGAACCCGTCGGTGCCCAGGGTGACGAAAGTGCCCGGCACCCAGGGTCGGATCTGCTCGGGAACCGCACGCATCCAGTCCGAGACGGCGATGACCGGGCCGGTGGCGTCGGAGAGGGCCTGGGTGACGTACGGAACACCGGCCCGCTGGTCCGGATGGCGCAGCCGCGCCCTGTCCACCGCCACGCCGTCGCGGTTCAATTCGCTCCAGCTGGTCACCGACCACACATCGGCCGCCACGTCCCACTCCGCGGCCAGCATCTCTGCGGCTTTCAGCGCGGACGGCATCGCCACCCCTGACGCCAGGATCTGCGCCTTGTTCGCCCGCTGTTCGGTGGCGACGTGGTAGCGGTAAAGGCCGCGCAGCAGGCCCTCCGGATCGAAGTTCTCCGGCTCGGGGGGCTGCACGTACGGCTCGTTGTAGACGGTGATGTAGAAAAACACGTCCTCGGGGTTCTCCCCGAACATCCGGGCCAACCCGCTTTCCACGATGTAGGCGATTTCGTAGGCGAACGCCGGGTCGTAGACGACCGCCGCCGGGTTGGTGTTGGCCAACAGCAGCGAGTGACCGTCGGCGTGTTGCAGGCCCTCGCCGGTCAGCGTGGTGCGTCCCGCGGTCGCGCCGAGCAGAAAGCCGCGCGTCATCTGGTCGGCGGCGGCCCACAGGCCGTCACCCGTGCGCTGGAAGCCGAACATCGAATAGAAGATGTAGATCGGGATCATCGGCTCGTTGTGGGTGGCATACGACGTGCCCGCCGCGATGAAACTCGCCACCGACCCGGCTTCGTTGATGCCCTCGTGCAGGATCTGGCCGACTTCGCTTTCCTTGTATGCCAGCATCAGCTCGGCGTCCACCGCGGTGTATAGCTGGCCGTTGCGGTTGTATATCTTCAGCGACGGGAACCACGAGTCCATGCCGAAGGTGCGCGCTTCGTCGGGGATGATCGGCACGATTCGCGGGCCGACTTCCTTGTCCCGCAACACTTCTTTGAAGGTTCGCACCGTCGCCATCGTGGTGGCCACCTCCTGCGTTCCCGATCCCTTCTTCAGCGCGGCGTAGATGTCGCGGCTCGGCAGCCGCAACGCCTTGGCCTTGGTCCGGCGCTCGGGCAGAAAGCCGCCGAGGGTGCGCCGGCGGTCGACCATGTAGCGGATCTCCTCGGCGTCCGAGCCGGGGTGGTAGTACGGCGGCAGGTAGGGATCCTCTTCGAGCTGAGCGTCGCTGATCGGAATTCGGATCGCGTCGCGGAAGTCCTTGAGGTCTTGCAGCGCAAGCTTTTTCATCTGATGGGTGGCGTTGCGGCCCTGGAAATGCGCACCCAACGAATAGCCCTTGATGGTCTTGGCCAAGATCACCGTCGGCTGACCCTTGTGGTCGACGGCGGCCCGATAGGCGGCGTAGACCTTGCGATAGTCGTGGCCGCCGCGCTTGAGATTCCAGATCTCGGAATCGGTCATGTTCTCCACGAGCGCTTTGGTGCGCGGATCGCGGCCGAAGAAGTGGTCGCGCACGTAGGCGCCGTCATTGGCCTTGTAGGTCTGGTAGTCGCCGTCGGGCGTGGTATTCATCAGGTTCACCAGCGCGCCGTCCCGGTCGGCGTGCAACAGGGCATCCCACTCGCGGCCCCACACCACCTTGATGACGTTCCAGCCGGCGCCGCGGAAGAACGACTCCAGTTCCTGGATGATCTTGCCGTTGCCGCGTACCGGGCCGTCCAGGCGCTGCAGGTTGCAGTTGACGACGAACGTCAGGTTGTCCAGGCCCTCCAGCGCCGCGACGTGTGCCAGGCCGCGACTCTCCGGCTCGTCCATCTCGCCGTCGCCCAAAAAGCACCACACGTGCTGGTCGGAGGTGTCCTTTAGACCGCGATCGTGCAGGTAGTGGTTGAACCGCGCCTGGTAGATGGCGTTGAGCGGGCCCAGGCCCATCGACACCGTGGGAAACTCCCAGAAGTCGGGCATCAGCCGCGGGTGCGGGTAGGACGGCAACCCGCCGCCGGCATGGCTGTGCTCCTGGCGGAAGCCGTCCAGCCGATCGGCGGTCAGCCGGCCCTCCAGGAAGGCGCGCGCATAGATGCCCGGCGATGCGTGGCCCTGGATGAACACCTGGTCCCCGCCACCGGGATGCGATTTGCCGCGGAAGAAGTGGTTGAAGCCGACCTCGTACAGCGCCGCCGACGACGCATAGGTCGAAATGTGGCCGCCCACACCGACTCCCGGACGCTGGGCGCGATGCACCATGATGGCCGCGTTCCAGCGTATCCATGCCCGGTAGCGCCGTTCGACGTCCTCGTCGCCGGGGAACCACGGCTCCAGTTCGGTCGGAATGGTGTTGACGTAATCCGTTGACGTCAGCGCCGGGATGGCGACTCGCTGCTCGCCGGCCCGTTCCAGCAACCGCAGCATCAGATAGCGGGCCCGCGACGGGCCGGACCGCTCCAGCAGTTCATCGAAGGACTCCAGCCACTCCGACGTCTCTTCGGGATCGATGTCGGGCAGGTAGGAAGCCACCCCTTCGCGGATCACCCGGACGCGGTCGGGTTCGGTTGCGCCGGTGGGGTTTGTGGCCAGATCGTGGCGCACGAATTCGGTTGTCAACGCACTACTCCTGTTGTTGGAGGGATGTGTGCCTAATGGGTGGGTCGCACCCTCCCACCATCGTGCCGCACCGCTGTTGCGGGCGGATAGCCGACGTCTGGTAGGCCGACCCGGGTTCAGCTGGCGAAGCTCAACTCGGCGTGTATGGGGCACGTGCACAAGCCACCCGGTAACGTCAGGCCTGTGCTCATCCGGTGGCGTGCCGTACCTCAGATGCAGGTGGGAGCTTTCTCCCGGCGCGGGGCCTTGGCGCTGGGCTGTGTCGCCGCGGCGCTGATGGGCATCGTGGGGTGCACCTCGGTCACCAACGGCACGGCAACGCCCGACACCAAAGTGGCTCCGGCCTACCGGCAGTCGGTGTCCGCCTCGGTGTCGGCGTCCTCGGCCACGTCGAGCGTCCGGGAATCCCAGCGGCAACAGTCGCTGACCACCAGGGCGGTGCGCACCGCCTGCGCCACGCTGATCACCACCAGCAAGAACGCGATCGACAAGACCAACGAATTCGTCAAGGCGTTCAACGCGGGAACCGGCACCGGCCCGACCGAAGGCCCGGCCATCGATGCGCTCAACGACAGCGCCACCACGGTAGGCAACAGCTTCAGTGATGCGATGTCGCAGCAGATCAAGGACGCGTTCAACGCCTACATCGACGCCGCGCGGGCGGTGGCCAACGCCATCGGCACCCACGCGGGGACATCCGAATTCAACAAACGGGTCGACCAACTCAACGACACGAAAAAGAACGCAGTAAAACTGTGCCTGGCAACCTAGAGATACGGAAGTATGGACCGGGTTCTAGCTGTGCGACGATAATCCCCAATCGCATAGCGCGCGGATATTGAAGGAGGCTCCACGGTGGTCGCGGCGGATCACGCCCCGAGCTACGCTCGCAAACTGGGCATCCAACGGGACCAAGTTGTCCAGGAGTGGGGCTGGGACGAAGACACCGATGACGAGATTCGCGCCGATGTCGAGGAAGCGTGCGGCAGCGACTTGCTCGACGAGGACACCGACGAGGTAGTCGACGTCGTGCTGCTGTGGTGGCGAGACGGTGACGGCGACCTGGTGGACACCCTGATGGACGCGATCAGCCCGCTGGCCGAAGACGGCGTGATCTGGGTGCTGACGCCCAAGACCGGCAAGCCCGGTCACGTGCTGCCGGCCGAGATCGCCGAGGCCGCTCCCACCGCCGGTTTGATGCCGACCTCGTCGGTCAACCTGGGGGACTGGAGCGCCAGCCGGTTGGTACAGCCCAAATCTCGGGCCGGGAAGCGTTGATGCTGTCCGTCGGTACCGCCGCCCCTGATTTCACTTTGCGCGACCAGAACCAACAGCGAGTCACGCTGAGCTCATACCGGGACGCCAAGAACGTTCTGCTGGTGTTCTTCCCGCTGGCGTTCACCGGGATCTGCCAGGGCGAGCTGGATCGGCTGCGGGACCACCTGCCCGATTTCGAAAACGACGACAGCGCGGCGCTGGCCATCTCGGTGGGTCCGCCGCCCACCCACCGGGTCTGGGCGCTGGACAGCGGCTTCACCTTTCCGGTGTTGTCGGATTTCTGGCCGCATGGCGCGGTCAGCCAGAGCTACGGCGTGTTCAACGAGGACGCCGGCTACTCCAACCGCGGGACGTTCGTCGTCGACCGGTCCGGGATCATTCGGTTTGCCGAGATGAAACAGCCCGGCGAGTCCCGCGACCAGCGGCTCTGGACCGATGCCCTGGCGGCCTTACGGGCCTGAGCGGGCCCGGAGAGGGGCTGGAAATTTTGGGAACTTGGCCTTCGGACGTGTAGCCTGCCCGGGGCACGGGCGCGTAGCTCAGTGGTAGAGCTCTGGTTTTACACACCAGCGGTCGGCGGTTCGATACCGTCCGCGCCCACCAGCGTTTGGCCGCTTGGCGCGCGGGTAGGCGAAGACGATGCCAAACGAGCCATCGTCGATCTTGCTTGTCGCCGATCCCGGCGCGCCTGCGGCGATTGCCGAACGTCTGTCCGATTCGCTGCCTGACGCGCTCACGGACTGGGCTCCCGCAGACGACAAGTGGGATGTCTCTGTGCGCCGTCACGCCTACCCGATCGGCGAGCATGCCGAAGTCTCAGACGTGGTCGGCACCATCGACCCCGGTAGCGAGACGGAAGACATTGTCATCTCCCTGACGGACCTGCCTCGACGTCAGGGCACGGCGCCGGTAATAGCCGACATCAGCGTGTCTGGCCGACTCGGGGTGATTTCCATTCCCGGCGTCGGTGGCGTGTTCATCGATCGCCGGGTGAGGAACTTGGCGCGGACCGTCGTGGCCGAGTTGACGGACAAGTCGGGCAAGCACAATCCTTCGATGAAGCGGCTGATGCGGACACAGGACGACGATGTTGTCCGCTACGTCGCGCCGACAGCCCTGTCACGTCTGCGGCTGCTGGTCGGGATGGTTTACGCGAATCGACCCTGGCGACTGGTCACGGGCATGTCGAAGGTGATGATGGCGGCGTTCGCCACTGGGGCAGTAAGCCTTGCATATCCGACGATTTGGCAGCTCTCCGACACTATGGGCCCCTGGCGATTGAGCACAGCAACGATCTTGGCGACTGCAGCGCTGATCGCCTGGCTCGTCATCGAACACAAGATATGGGAACGCCCGCATTCGGCCGACGAACGTGAACGGGCGGTGTTGCACAACGCTTCTACTGTCGTCACCCTGCTAATCGGCGTGATGATTTTCCACGCTGGGTTGTTCCTCCTGCTGCTGCTGACCGCATGGTGGACGCTTCCTCCGCAAATGGTCGCGAAAAACATCGGCCATCCCGTCAGCCTCTCAACCTTGTTGCTGATGTCCTGGCTGGTGGCGGCGATAGCCACGTTGGGCGGAGCTTTGGGCTCGGGGATGGAGGATGACGACACCGTGAAGGCGGCGGCGTATGGAGTTCGACAACGCCAGCGATTCGACCAAACCAACTGACGTACGGTCCGCTATCCTGCCGACGTCCGACGGCCTAGATCAGCCGCTGCCGCCGACGTGCGTGAGGTTTCCGGACAAGTACATGTGTCCGAGTGGTGATTCTCCCGCCAGCAAGGAGCGGACAATCCCGGGGTGTTGGTTACCCGCGCACTAAAGACCGCTGTCAGGCGCGAACTCGAGCGGCGATATGCGCCACGGGTTTGAACGCGCGCAACGGAACTCACGGACAACTCAGTGAGAAAGCTTCCCTCGCAGCATCAGGGCACCTTCGTCAAGCCCGAGGGCAATAGTCGCCACCTTGAACGTGCCGCGACGGTCGGCAGCCGACACGGTGCGATTTCAATGGAGATTGGAACCTGCGGCGCCGGAACAGATCCCGCGCTCTTTTACTTCGCCGGAGCGGGCGAAGGTCGTCAATATACAAGCGCCCTCGATCTCTCAGGTATGACTCGAAAACTGTTGCGGCATAGGTTCTCTGTTCGATTCGGGGGCGCTCCGCAAGGTGCGAGTTAGCTTTTCGCATAACGGGTCAGCATTTCGCTTGTGGATTAACAGAAAACGTTCAGCAAGGACTCAGGCTATTACCATATTCCGCGTCGGAAGTGCGGCGATACGATATCGGTATGCCGTTGGCCAGCGGCGAATCATTTGCTGGACACGCCATCCTGCGGCAGCCGAGATGTAGAGGGATGGGCAAGGCCCACCCCGCCCACCATCCGAGGTCATCCCGCCGCGACGCGCGCCCCCCGAGGATCTTGCTGATCAAATCGAGGGCAGTGTGCCGGGGAATTCGCTTGCAGGGCTTTGGAATAGGCAGCCGCCGCCTTACCGCGGCACCTCAGCCGGTGTCGCCAGGTCGCGCGTCCGGTCAGCCCGCACCAGCCCCGCAGCTACCCACATCTGTGGCGTAGATCAATATCCAAAGCCCGTCAGCTGACGGGCTCTTCAAGAAATGGAAATCCTGTCATGTTTATCGGCATCACCAGGTTCACCGGCATCATCAGCCACGCCGGTGTCCTGGTAACCGCCATCGTGTTGTTAAGCGGCGCTGCGGTTCTGCGCGGCGGCGCAGCATCGGCTGACTCAAACGAAGACGACCACTTCCTGGCATTACTCGATCAAGAAGGCATCCCCGCCCTCGAAGGCGTGCCGAGTCTGGTCGACACAGCCCATAAGGTGTGTCGTGCATTGAATGCCGGCATTCCGGCGGACCGCGTGGTGAAAGCGATGGTCGACTATGCGGAGACCAACGATCCGCCCGAGCGGCTATTCGCCCCTGGCCGCCTCGCACGCACCGAAGGGCGATTCATCACTGCGGCGGTGGGGGCTTACTGCCCATACGACCGAAGCAAGATCGCTTTGATCGTCACCGATCCCGCGTCGCGATGGACTGACCCAGCGCACCGGAGTGCCGATGATCTTCGCAGTGCGGTCAACTCACGAGACGAGCTGCGCGAACCACATTTCTGGCCCGCCGACGCCCTGGCGGTGGGCCACTCCGGAGGTTACCGGCCGGTGCATGGCGCGGCGCTCACCTCGCAGATCGGACCGCTTCCCGCCGGCGAGGTCACCCAGCCGGACCCGCCGCAGGTTCCGGCGCCACCACCGCCGGTGGCGCACCTCCAAACACCACCCCGGCCGATCGCGGCTCCGCCTCGACCACAACTGGTGCTGCCACGACCACAACAGCCGCCACCTCCTCCCGCCGTCGCGCCGCAACCCGGAGCCGCACCCGGCAATGGCGACGGTGGCGTCGGCGGTGGCCTGCCAGCGGAACCGGCGCCCGCGCCGCCCGAGGCGCCACCGCCCGCGCCGCCCGCGCCGCCCGAGGCGTCACCGCCCGCGCCGCTAGCGCCTCCGGTGCCGCCGCCCGCGTCGCCGGCGCCACCCATGGCGCCGGGCTTTGTCCGGCTCGCACCCTGAGACAACGAGCGCAGCACACCCGACCGGCAACCGCCGCTACGACACCCGGCGCCGCCGGTTCCGGCCGCCCGCACGGGGCTCACCCCACCGGCGGGGTGTGTGCGGTGGTGTTCGCCCCCGGGGGCACTATGAACGCGTGAAACCGTTCCGCATCCACGTTCCCGACGACGTTCTCGACGATCTGCGATCGCGGCTGGCCCGCACTCGGTGGCCAGAGGCCGAATGCGTGGACGACTGGAGCCAGGGCATGCCCCTGGCCTACACCCGCGAACTGGCCGACTATTGGGCCAACGACTACGACTGGCGATCGCGCGAGGCCGCACTGAACCGCTTCGATCAGTTCACCACCGAGATCGACGGGCTCGACATCCATTTCATCCATCAGCGGTCACCGCACGACGACGCCCTCCCGCTGGTGATCACCCACGGCTGGCCGGGCTCGATTGTGGAGTTTCACAAGGTAATCGAGCCATTGACCAACCCCGCCTCGGGGCGCGCCGAGGACGCCTTCCACGTCGTCTGTCCGTCGCTGCCGGGTTATGGGTTCTCCGGAAAACCCTCTACCGCCGGTTGGGGCGTGGAAAAGATCGCCGAGGCATGGGAAACCCTCATGCTGCGTCTGGGCTATGAGCGCTACGGCGCCCAGGGCGGCGACTGGGGCGCCGCGGTCACCACGCAGATCGGCCGCAACCGTGGTCACTGCGCGGCCATCCACCTGAACATGCCGGTCGGCAGGCCGACCAAGGACTCGCTGGCCAATCCCACCGAGCAGGAGCAACGAGCGTTGGCCGGGTTGGCCAACCACCGCAAATGGGGCACCGGCTATTCCAAGCAGCAGTCCACCCGGCCGCAAACGTTGGGCTACGGATTGGCCGATTCACCGGTCGGGCAGCTCGCCTGGATTGTCGAAAAGTTCTGGGACTGGGCGGATTGCGACGGGCACCCCGAGAACGCCCTGAGCCGCGACGAATTGCTCGACAACGTGATGGTCTATTGGGTGACCAACACCGCCGCGTCCTCGGCCCGCCTGTATTGGGAGAGCTTTGCGGTGTGGGGCGGCGGGGATCGCGTCGAATTGCCCACCGGCATAGCGTCTTTCCCCGGGGAGTTGCTCAAGGCGCCGCGCAGCTGGTGCGAGCCGGTCTACAACATCACGCACTGGACGGACATGCCGCGCGGCGGACATTTCGCGGCGTTCGAACAACCGGAGCTGTTCGTCGAGGATCTGCGCGCGTTTTTTGCGACGGTGCGCTGAGCCGATCAGCCGGGCGGGGCGAAGAACTCCAGTGCGATACCGTCGGGGTCGCGAAAACTCAAGCCCGAACCGTAGGGCGCATCCACGATGCCGCCGTGCTCGATGCCCAATTCGCCCAGCCGGGTGACCCAGTTCTCCAGCTCGGCGCGGCTGGCGCAACCGAAGCCGACGTGGTCGAGGCCGACGCGATGTTCGCTGAACTCTTCGTCGGGCGCCGGGTGGTCGTGCTGGTGAATGCCGAACACCGTGCCGCCGTCGAGCATCCACACCCGGTGGTGAAAACCCGCGTCAGTGTGCTCGTCGAGGATCGGATCGGCGCCGAGCAGCTCGCGGTACCACCGGCCGCTGATCTCGATGTCGCGCACCGTGATCGCAACGTGGTTGAGCGCTGGAAATGTCATGCCTTGCCACGCTAGTCCGCCCTGCGGGGTCTAGACGATCCGCCGGCCCTGTCGCGCCCGAGATCGCATGTCCCACAAGTAGAGCCGGTACCCGAAGATCCAGGCCGAGTGCGGGATCAACCGGTCGGCCAACCGCAGTGCGGACAGCAGCCACCTGAAGCGGCGCTGCTGGGCAGGCGTCCAGTCCAGCTGCATCAACGCCCGGAACTCCGGAGCCAAAAACCCCGTCGTCGCGAACAGGTTCAACGGACCGGCCACCACCCGCAACGGCCATGGCAGAAACACCAACGACGCCACACCGTGCAGGTGCTCGCGCACCGGAGGGTCGATGCGCAGCTCGTCGAGGGAGCGTTTCCAATACTCGTCGAACGCGGCCCGATCGGCTGGCCACATCCCCTCGGGCACTTGCAGCGTGGTGCCCAGCCGCCTGGCGTCGGTATAGACGGCGTCGGCCGTCGCAGCATCCAACGGGCCGTACAGGAACTCGTGCTGATCGACGAAGTACCGGTACAGGCATGCCGCCACCCACAGCTGCAACTTCGGGTCAAAAGCGTTGTAGGACACCGGACTTGATGACGTCGACCGGACCTGCCGGTGGGCGCCGTCGACCGCCGCGCAGATCAGCGCCCGGTCGTAGTCGGTCCCGATGGTCGCGGCGGCCAGATACGTGCCGGTGGTGCGGGCGCGCTTGAACGGATGCTGGTAGACGTTGCCGCTGTCCACCGGGCTTTCCAGCACGCCATAGCCGACGCCGGGCAACGACAACTGCATGATGACGTTCGCGGCGGGCAACAATGTTGCCGCCGGGTTCAGCAGGTCGGCGACCCGGGTCGCCCGCCGCTTCATCGCAGACCTCGCCTGTTGGGGCTCATGACTTCGAGTAGACCATCGCCGGATCGGCACGATCAACGATCTGCGTGTTATATCCGGCCAAGAACCGGCACGCTCGGCCGGATGAGCGCTGAACCCGGAAATTCAAGTCCTCCCGACCCGCCGAATCTGTCACCCGGCGGGAAATGGGGGGTCGCCACGTCGACGAGTCCTCAGATGACACGCGCCGCCGGGCAAGTTCAAATATGGATTCGGGCTGTGGTGGACGCTGGCCAGCCTGACTGTGCTGGTCATCGTCGTGGTGATCCTGGCGGTGGCCTAGTCGAAGAGGCGATGCCATCCGGTGTGAGACGCTGCCGAGGTGGTTGCGACGCAGGCCCGAATCGCGGGCGTGGTGATCGGCTATCTGGCCGACCGCGCGCTGGGCGACCCGCGACGGGGTCATCCGGTCGCGCTGTTCGGCCAAGCCGCGGCCGCGCTGGAGAATGTGACCTACCGGGACAGCCGGATCGCCGGCGCGGCCCATGTCGGCGCGTTGATTCCGGTGCTGGGCCTGCTCGGCATCGCCGCGCAACGGGCCGCCGGGCGGCGCGGCCTGCCGTGGTCGATCGCGGTGATCGCCGCGGCCACCTGGGTCTCATCGGGTGGAACCTCGTTGACGCGGGCCGGCCTGGCCATGTCGGAGTTGCTGGGACGCGGCGACGTCGAGGCGGCGCGCAGGCTGCTGCCGTCGCTGTGTGGGCGTGATCCGGCGTCGCTGGACGCCGGGGGGCTGACCCGCGCGTCGCTGGAATCGGTCGCGGAGAACACCTCCGATGCCCAGGTGGCGCCGCTGCTGTACGCGGCGGTCGGTGGCGCGCCCGCGGTGCTGGTGTACCGCGGCATCAACACGTTGGACTCGATGGTGGGCTACCGCTCGCCGCGCTATCTGCGCTTCGGTTGGGCCGCAGCGAGGTTGGATGACATCGCCAACTATGCGGCCGCGCGGATGACGGCGTCGCTGGTGGTGCTGCTGGCCCCTGTGGTCGGCGGATCACCATCCGGTGCGGTGCGGGCCTGGCGTCGTGATGCCGCCCGTCATCCCAGCCCCAACGCCGGCGTCGTCGAAGCGGCCTTCGCCGGGGCGCTGGGAGTGCGCCTGGGTGGTCCCACGCAATACCGCCATGAGTTGCAGATCCGGCCCACACTCGGCGATGGCCGCGATCCCACGGTGACCGACCTGCGGCGCGCGGTGACGCTGTCGTCGCTGGTGCAGGCGGGCGCCGTGGTGGTGGCCGGGCTGTCGATC
Source organism: Mycobacterium sp. 1465703.0 (assembly GCF_001672975.1). Classification (GTDB taxonomy): domain Bacteria; phylum Actinomycetota; class Actinomycetes; order Mycobacteriales; family Mycobacteriaceae; genus Mycobacterium. The sequence continues at coordinate 10,130 of NZ_LZKU01000167.1, read as the reverse complement.
TATCTGTCGGGTTACCGTCGGCGGCCGTAGCGGTCGGCCAGTTTGGCCTCCACAGTCTGCGGCGCCTCCACCCCGGGCGCCGTCTCCGCGGCGGGTGAGCTCCGCTGTAGCTTCTCCTGGCGGCGGGCGCGAATCTCGGAGTAGGCGAAATAGCCCAACCCGATCGGGGCGAGGATGCCGAACGCGATCCACTGGATGCCGTACGACAGGAACGGGCCGGCGTCGAGTTGGGGCACGCCGACCACGCCGAGCCCGCCGGGCTGGCCCTCCACCAGCTGCAGGTAGGACCCGGCCAGCGCGACCTTGGTCAGCACCGCGACCTGTTCGGTGTCGATCGAATACACCTGCTGCACACCGTCTCCCACGAACGGGTCCTTACCCGGGGCGGCGGGCTCGGAGTTGCGCAACCGCGCGGTGATGGTCACGCTCTGCGCGGGCGGGCGGGGGATCGGCGGGACATGAGAGCCCTCCAGCGGCCGCACGTACCCGCGGTCGACCAGCACGGTCGGTCCGTCGTCGACGACGAATGGCGCCAGCACCTCGAACGCCGGTTTGGAGTCGATGACCCGCAGCCGGGCCAGCACCTGGACGTCGGGCAGGTAGTGCCCGGTTGCGGTGACTTGGCGCCATTGCGCATCCGGAGCCGCTGAATTCTGTTGCGGCAGAAGTGTTTTTAGTGGAACCGGGGTGGTGTTCAGGGAAGATTCGATCTGGCGGTTCTGTTGCGACGTTCGGCTGTGCTTCCCCAGCTGCCACGGCGCGAGCACCGTAAAGCACAGATACGCGAAGGCGATGACCACCACCGCCAGCGCTATCCAACCTGGACGTAGCAGAAAGGCCAACCGGCGCATCAAGGCGACCCGTTCTGCGCAAGTTGTTCATCGACCCAGTCATGCAGGCCCGGCAGCGCGGCCTCGATGACGGTGTACACGCGTTCGAAGTCTTCTGTGTCGCCGTAGTAGGGATCGTCGACGTCGGGGGTGTGGGCACCGGTGCGCGGATCGAAAGACCGCAGCATCCGGACGCGGTCCTCGTCGGCGCCCAGATGTCGCAGCATCCGGGCGTGGTTGCGGTCCAGCGCCACCACCAAGTCGGCCCCCAGGTGATGGGCGTCGACCTGCGTGGCGCGGTGCTCGTATGGGTAGCCGTGGGCGCGCAGCACACCAGCGGCCCGCTCGTCGGCGCACTCGCCCACATGCCAGTTACCGGTGCCGGCGCTGCTCACCCGCACCGCCTCGGCCAGACCCCGACGGCGCAGCTGGTCGGCGAACATCTTTTCGGCCATCACCGAACGGCAGATGTTGCCGGTGCACACGAACGTGACATGCAGTGGCTCGCGATCAGACACCCAGCGCCCTCCGTAGTTCGTCGATGGTGGCGGCGTGCGTCACGCCGTCGGGCCCCGAGGCAGTGTCGCTGCCGGGGTTAGGATCAGGGAAGTCGGCCTGGCCGTAACCCCAGCCGACCACCACGGTGTCGATGCCGTGGGCGGCCGCGCCGTGCACGTCGTGGCTGCGGTCACCGACCATCAACACCCGCTCGGGCAGCGGCTCCAGCTGCGACAGGGCATGGGCCAGCACCTCGACCTTGGCCTTGCGCGAACCGTCCGGACTCGCCCCGGCGATGACCTCAAAATGCTGGTCGAGCCCGAAATGGGCGAGGATGCGCCGCGCCGTCGGTTCCAGCTTGGAGGTGGCCACCGCCAGCCGGACGCCGGCGGCACGCAGATCCACCAGCAGTGACTCGATCCCGTCGAACAGCGCGTTCATCGCCCAGCCCCGGCTGCCGTACTCGGCGCGAAACGCCGCGATCGCCTCCTCGGCGTCGTCGCCGAGCTCCATGGATCGGAAGGTGTCGTCCATCGGCGGGCCGACGATCTGCGCGACGAGGTCGCCGGGCGGTGTGGGGGCGCCGATGTGGTTGAGCGCATGCAAAAAGCTGGCGACGATCCCTTCCGCGGAGTCGGTCAGCGTGCCGTCGAGATCGAAGATCACCAGCTGCGCCCCACCCGAGGAGGCGGGGGCCTGGCGATCTGTTGACACTGTGCCTGTCACCTCACCATTGTCCTTGATGGCCGCGGCCGAGTGAGACCGTGTTGCCGATGCTCGTCCGGCGGGCCCGGCCGGCGCACTAGTGTTTCACGGATGGCGAGTCTGAACCTGAGCCCGCCTGCGGCGCACTACCACGGTGATCAGGCCGTCGCGCCCGGGATGCTGGATTTCGCCGTCAACGTCCGGCACGGCCAACCGCCGCAGTGGCTGTTGCGCCGGCTGGCTGAGCGGCTGCCCGATCTGGCGCGCTACCCGAGCCTCGACGACGTTCACCGGGCACAGGACGCGGCCGCCGAGCGACACGGCCGGACCCGCGACGAGGTGCTGCCGCTGGCCGGAGTGGCCGAGGCGTTCGCCCTGCTCAGCAACCTGCGTCCGCAGCGAGCGGCGATCATTGCACCGGCGTTCACCGAGCCGGCCGTGGCGCTGACCGCGGCGGGAGTGCCGGTGCACCACGTGGTGCTGGGGCCGCCCTTCGGCCTGGACGGTGCGACCGTCCCCGACGACGCCGACCTCGTCGTGGTGGGCAATCCGACTAATCCCACCTCCGTGCTGCACACCCGCGAACAGTTGCTGGCGTTACGTCGGCCCGGCCGGATCCTGGTGGTCGACGAGGCGTTCGCCGATTCGATTCCCGGCGAGCCGCAATCGCTGGCCGGTGCCGCGCTGCCCGACGTGCTGGTGCTGCGCAGCTTGACCAAGACCTGGGCGCTGGCCGGACTGCGGGTGGGCTACGCGCTGGGTGCTGCGGAGGTGTTGGCGCGGCTGACCGCGCAGCGGGCGCACTGGCCGGTGGGGACGCTGCAACTGACGGCCATCGCCGAATGCTGCGGCCGGCAGGCCGTCGGCGAGGCGGCGGCCGGGGCGGCGCGACTGCTTCAGCTGCGCGCCGAGATGGTGGACGGCTTGGCGTCGGTGGGAGCCGAGGTGACCGCCGGGCAGGCCCCGTTCGTGCTGTTTCGCACACCCGAGGCCGCTCGGCTACGAAAAACTCTGCATGACAGGGGAATTGCCATTCGCCGCTGTGATACGTTCGTCGGCTTGGACGAGCGGTACCTGCGGGCCGCGGTGCGCCGCGAGTGGCCGCTGCTGGCGCAAGCGATTTCGGAGGCGGCCACGCCGCACAGCATCGGGAGGCAGCGGTGAGCGTGAAGCTGGCCGATGTCATCGCGGTCCTCGATGAGGCCTACCCGCCGCGGCTGGCCGAACCATGGGATTCGGTGGGCCTGGTGTGCGGCGACCCCGACGACGCGCTGCGATCGGTGACCGTCGCAGTCGACGCGACACCGGCGGTCGTCGACGAAGTCCCCGAGGCGAGCCTGTTGCTGGCCCATCACCCACTGCTGTTGCGCGGGGTGGACACCGTGGCGGCCAGCACCCCCAAGGGTGCACTGGTGCACCGCTTGATCCAGACCGGGCGTGCACTGTTTACCGCGCACACCAATGCCGACTCGGCCCGACCGGGTGTGTCCGATGCGCTGGCCGCCGCTCTCGGCCTCACCGTCGAGTCCGTGCTGGAGCCTTCGGCGGCCGCATCCGACATCGACAAGTGGGTCGTCTACGTGCCGAGCGAGAGCGCGGAAGCGGTGCGCGAGGCGGTGTTTGCGGCCGGAGCCGGACATATCGGTGACTATTCGCATTGCAGCTGGAGCGTCAGCGGTATCGGGCAGTTCCTGCCCCACGACGGCGCGTCGCCCGCGGTGGGCAGCGTGGGCAATGTCGAGCGGGTGGCCGAAGACCGGTTCGAGGTGGTCGCACCCGCCCGGGCCCGGTCCGCGGTGCTGGCGGCGATGCGCGCCGCCCACCCCTACGAGGAGCCGGCCTTCGACATCTTCGCGCTGGTGCCCCCGCCCAGCGATACCGGGTTGGGCCGTATCGCCACGCTGGCACGCCCGGAACCGTTGGGCAGCTTCGTCTCCCGAGTGAGGGCCGCGCTGCCGCGGACATCCTGGGGAGTGCGAGCGGCTGGGGATCCCGACATGCCGGTGTCTCGGGTCGCGGTCTGCGGTGGCGCCGGGGATTCGTTGCTGTCTGCTGCGGCCGGTGCCGGGGTGCAGGCCTACGTCACGGCGGACCTGCGGCACCACCCCGCCGACGAGCATCGGCGGGCCTCTGATGTCGCTTTGGTCGATGTGGCACATTGGGCAAGTGAATTCCCGTGGTGTGAACAGGCTGCCGACTTGCTGCGGTCGCGTTTTGGTGCGGAGCTCCCGGTGCGGGTGAGCTCGATCCGCACCGACCCTTGGAATGTCGAGCACGTTGGCAACGAGCCCGGGGGTGGAAAATTATGAAAGCCGAAGTAGCGCAGCAACGTTCATTGCTCGAGTTGTCCAAGTTGGATGCCGAGCTGTCCCGCATCGCGCATCGGGCCACGCATCTGCCGGAGCAGGAGGCTTGCGAGCGGTTGCAGGTCGAATACGACGCCGTCGGTGATCGGCTGGCCACGGTGCGCATCGCGGTGGAAGACATCGATGCTCAGGTGTCGCGGCTCGAGGCCGAGATCGAGGCGGTGCGTCAGCGCGAAGACCGCGACCGCGCGCTGCTGCAGTCGGGAGCGACCGACGCCAAGCAACTGTCGGATCTCCAGCACGAGCTGGAGACCTTGCAGCGTCGTCAAACCAGCCTGGAGGATTCGCTGCTGGAGGTGATGGAACGGCGCGAGGAGCTGCAATCCCAGCTGGACGGTGAGCAGCAGGCGCTCAAGTCGCTCGAGGCCGACATGGACAGCGCGCGCCAAGCCCTCGACGCCGCTGTCGCCGAGATCAGCGAGGCCCGTGAGCTTCACTCGTCGCGGCGTGATTCGCTGAGCGCCGCACTGGATCCGGCCCTGTCCTCCCTCTACGAACGGCAGCGCGCCGGGGGAGGTCCGGGTGCCGCGCAGCTGATGGGCCGTCGGTGCGGGGCCTGCCGGCTCGAGATCGACCGCGGTGAGCTGTCCCGCATCTCGGCGGCAGCCGACGACGATGTGGTGCGCTGCCCGGAATGCGGCGCGATTCTGCTGCGGGTCAAGGGTTTTGATCAGTGAAGGTCGTCATCGAAGCCGACGGCGGATCACGCGGCAACCCCGGGCCGGCCGGGTACGGCGCGGTGGTGTGGACGGCGGACCGCGCGACCGTACTGGCCGAGAACAAGCAGGCCATCGGTCGCGCGACCAACAACGTTGCCGAATACCGGGGTCTGATCGCCGGTTTGGACGACGCACTGAATCTGGGTGCCACCGAGGCCGCGGTATATCTGGATTCCAAGCTGTTGGTGGAACAGATGTCCGGGCGGTGGAAAGTCAAGCACCCCGACCTGATCGAGTTGCACGCCGAGGCCCGAAGCCGGGCAAGGCGGTTCGAGAAGATCAGCTACTCGTGGATTCCGCGGGAGCGCAACACCCATGCCGATCGGCTTGCCAACGAGGCGATGGACGCCGCAGCCGAGGTCGATGATGCAGCCGAAAAGCCCGAGCCGACGGCACAATCCGAACCCGCGGCACAACCCGAAGCTGCGCTGAAATCCGAACCGATGCCCGGCGCGGCCGGCGCCGAGTCCGCGGCAACCCCGTCGGCGCCCGGCTGGACCGGCGCTCGGGGCACCCCGACCCGGTTGCTGTTGCTGCGGCACGGCCAGACGGAGTTATCGGTGCAGCACCGCTATTCCGGACGCGGCAACCCGGCGCTGACCGAGGTGGGACGGCGCCAGGGCGATGCGGCGGCGCGGTATCTGGCCCAGCGCGGCGGGATTTCGGCGGTATACGCCTCCCCGCTGCAACGTGCCTACGACACCGCGGCGGCGGCCGCCAAGGCGCTGGGCCTGGATGTGACCGTCGACGACGACTTGATCGAGACCGACTTCGGGGCCTGGGAGGGACTGACGTTCGCCGAGGCCGCCGAGCGTGACCCCGAACTGCACCGCCGCTGGTTGCGCGACACCAGCACCCCGCCGCCGGGCGGTGAGAGCTTCGACGCGGCCGCCGAACGGATATCGAAGGCCCGTGAACGGATCATCGCCGCGCACGCCGGCACGACGGTGCTGTTGGTATCACACGTGACACCGATCAAGATGCTGCTGCGCGAGGCGCTGGATGCCGGGCCCGGCATCTTATACCGATTGCACCTCGACCTGGCATCGCTGAGTATCGCCGAATTCTATTCCGACGGAGCGTCTTCAGTGCGTCTGGTAAATCAGACGGCCTATCTGTAAACGTCACTCCTGCTTTTGGTTGAGTCGCGGGATCAACCCGCCGGCCAACACATCCTTGACTTGTCGTGGCGAAAGTCGTTGGCGCACAGCGAAAGACGATTCCTTGCTCACATTGTCGACCTGCAGGGCATCCTCTTCGCCGAGCGCATGCAGATTTTGGATGCGCAGGGTGTCGTCTTGGTCAACCGAGTCGTAGTCATCGGGATTTTCGAACTCGAGCGCCAAAATGCCATAGTTGGCCAGGTTTTGCCAGTGGATACGGGCGAAGGACTTGGCGATGACAACGCGCAACCCGAGGTAGCGCGGTGCGATCGCGGCGTGCTCACGCGAGGAGCCTTGGCCATAGTTCTCCCCGGCAACGATGATGTGCCCACCGTCGCCGGCCTGCTGCGCCCGCTCGGGGTAGGAGTCGTCGACCCGGGTGAAGCTGAACATTGCGAGCTTCGGGATGTTGGACCGAAGCGGGAGCGCCTGCACGCCGGCCGGTGAGATTTCGTCGGTGGAGATGTTGTCGCCGACCTTGAGCAGCACCGGCGCCTCGATTTCGTCCGGCAGCGGTGACAATTCGGGCAGGCTGGAGATGTTCGGCCCCTTCACGGGTTCGACCTGTTGTGCCTCCTCGGCGTCCGGGGGTGGCACCAGCATTGCGATGTTGACCGAGTTGCGTTCGGGCAGATCGAGTTTCGGATAGTCCATCTGCTCCGCTTTGGCCCAGTCCCGCGGATCGGTGATCACGCCCGTAAGCGCCGATACCGCGGCGGTCTCGGGCGAGCACAGCCAGACCGCATCCTCTTTGGTGCCAGACCGGCCTGGGAAGTTGCGGGGCATGGTGCGCAGCGAGTTGCGACCGACCGCGGGAGCCTGGCCCATGCCGATGCAGCCCATGCAGCCTGCCTGGTGGATGCGCGCGCCGGCCTCCACCAGCTTCAGCGTCGCGCCCATCTTGGTCAGGTCGGCCAGGATCTCGCGCGACGTCGGGTTGATGTCGAAACTGACCTGCGGGGCCGTCTGGCGTCCCGCCACGATCGCGGCCGCGATCGCGAAATCGCGCAGCCCGGGGTTGGCGCTGGAACCGATCACCGACTGGGCGATCTCCTCGCCGGCTACCTCGCGCACCGGTACCACGTTGCCAGGGGACGACGGTTTGGCGATCAGCGGCTCGATCTGCGACAAGTCGATGCTGTCCTCGACGTCGTAGCCCGCGTCGTCGTCGGCCAGCAACTCTGTCCAGTCATCCTCGCGTCCCTCGGCGCGCAGGAATTCGCGAACAGCCTCGTCGCTGGGAAACACTGTGGTGGTGGCGCCGAGTTCGGCTCCCATGTTCGCGATGACGTGGCGGTCCATTGCCGTCAGGCTCGTCACGCCGGGACCGTAATACTCGATGATCCGGTTCACCCCGCCCTTGACGTCGTGGCGGCGCAGCATTTCCAGGATGACGTCTTTGGCCGAACACCACTCGGGCAACTCACCCTCAAGCCGCACACCCCATATCTCGGGCATCCTGATGTGCAGTGGCCGCCCGCTGATCGCGAGCGCCACCTCGAGACCGCCGACGCCGATCGCAAGCATGCCCAGCGACCCGGCCGCCGGAGTGTGCGAGTCGGAGCCCACCATCGTCTTGCCGGGGATGCCGAAGCGCTGCATATGGGTTGGGTGCGACACACCGTTGCCCGGTTTGGAGAACCACAAACCGAAGCGTTGCGCCGCGGTGCGCAGGTACTCGTGATCTTCGGCGTTCTTCTCATCGCCCTGCAGCAGGTTGTGGTCGACATACTGCACGCTCACCTCGGTGCGGGCGCGGTCGAGCCCGAGCGCCTCGAGTTCCTGCATCACCAGCGTGCCGGTCGCGTCCTGGGTCAACGTCTGATCGATGCGGATCGCGATCTCTTCGCCCGGCGACATCTCCCCGGACTCCAGATGTGAGCTGATCAGCTTGTGAGCGACATTCATGGCCATACCCGGGGTTACCCCGCTACGGCTGGTTTTACTGCGATTGCGATAGCCGACCTAGGTCGCCGGCCCCACGTTCAAGGAGTCAGCGTGATCGCGCGTTCCGGGCAATTTCGCTCGGCGGTAACGGCCTGCGATTCCAGCTCGCCGGAGACCTCGTCGACGAGCACCAGGGAGTGGCCGGCTTCGTCGGCGTCGAAGACGTCGGGCGCCAGGGTGTAGCAGCGTCCGTGCCCGGTGCATTTGTCGGCGTCGACGGAAACGCGGGTCATGGCACCGGATAGACCAGCGGCAGCGACTCCACCGATCGCAACGCCGCGGTGTAGGTGAGCTCGGTGCCGGGCTTGATCTGGTAATCGGGTATGCGCCGGTGGAATTCACGCAAGGCCACCCGCAGCTCCATGCGGGCCAAGTGCGAGCCGAGGCAGCGGTGCGGGCCTCCGCCGAAAGCCCGGTGCCGGTTGGGGTTTCGGGTGAAGTCCACCAGCTCGGGATCGGGGAACTCGGCCGGGTCGGTGTTCGCCGCACCCAGTAACGGGCTGACCCGTTCGCCCTTGCTGATCGGGCACCCGCCCACCTCGACGTCCTGGATGGCGACCCGGGCGACGCCTGGCACCGGTGTCTCCCAGCGCAACAACTCCTCGACGGCGCCGGGCAGGACGTCGGGCTGGTCGACGAGTTGGTGACGGTGGTCGGAGTGGCGCGCCAGATACACGAAGAAGCAGTCGAGCGAGTCGGTGACCGTGTCCAGTCCGGCGATGAGGAACAGGAAGCAGATGTCCAGCAGCTCGTCGCGCGATAGTGGTTGGCCGCCCCCGTCTTTGAAGTTCGCCGCGATCATCGCGGACAGCACATCGTCGCGTGGGTTGGCGATGTGGTCGTCGATGGCGCGGTCGAAGTATTGGTAAATCTGTTGCGCCACGCCCGCGGAGCTTTCGTGGCGGCGGTCGAAACCCGAGTCGCCCTCGGGGCGGATCACACCGTCCTTCCACACCAGGAATTGGCCGAGATCTTCCAGCGGCAGGCCGAGCAGCTGCAAAAAGACGGTGCAGGGCAGCGGCACCGCGAACTCGGCGTGGAAGTCGCATTCGCCACGGTCGGCGAATCGATCGATCATCTCGTTGACCAGCTCGGTGACGCGTGGTTCGCGTCGGGCCATCTCTCGCGGAGTGAACAGCGGATCGAGGATGCGACGGTACTTCGCATGTTCGGGCGGATCGATCTGCAGCGGAATCAGCGGCCGCACGTTGCCCAGATCGACAGCATCCATGTTCGACGAGAACAGCTCGGTGTGTTTGAGCGCCATTTCGATATCGGCCAGCCGGCTGAGCACAACCGCCTGCGGCGACCGGAACACGGGGCTGGATTCGCGCAGCGCCTTGTACATCGGTTGCGGCTCGGCGACCCCGGTCACCGTTTGGTCGACGAAACTCTCGGCTTCTGTCATTTGGTCAGCCTGGCACCGACGTCCCCGGGGGGCAATGGTCTGAGCCGGATCAACTGTGCAGGTGAAGCCGCTCGCCGTGCGGTCCGAAGATCACGATGGCTTCGACCGGCTCGCGGACCACCCCGAACCAGTGCGGCGTCCACGTCGAGAACTCGACGGCTTGGCCCGGGCCGATGGTGAAGTCGCGCTCGCCCAGGATCAGCCGCATCCGGCCGGCAAGCACATACATCCAGTCCTGCCCCTCGTGTACCGGCAGGTCGGTGGGCGGGGTGCGGCGCCGCGCGCTGACCCGGATCTTGAAGGCGTGCAGTCCGCTGGCGGGGCCCTGGCGGGTCAGCGGCCAATAGGTGACGCCGTGGTGGGTGTGCGCGGTGCCGCGCACCCGCGGGTCTTGCGTCGGCGCCGCCTGCAACAGCTCGTCGGTGCTGACTGACAGGGCACGTGCCAGCCGTGGCAGGTGATCCAATGCCAACCGGCGTTTCCCGGATTCGAGG
>NZ_LZKU01000166.1 GCF_001672975.1 Mycobacterium sp. 1465703.0 | reverse complement strand
TCCCCAATCGCCACCAACTGCTCAGCCGCCGCCCGGTTCTCCACCCGCGCAAACACCCCCACCCGCTCCAGCAGCGCGGCGGACTCCGGTGTGGCCGACGGATAATGCCGCTCGACCAGCTCATCGAACCGAGCGATCACATCTTCGAACATACATTCGATTATGACACCGGGGTCCGACCCTTTTCCGACGCCGGCCACGAGCACCCGGAGCTAAGCTTCGGGTCGTATCGTCCCTACGTCCGTTGCGAGGACTTATGAGCGAACGCATCGAGACCTCCCGCACGATCGGCGCACCACCGCAGGCCATCTTCGCCGTGCTGTGCGATCCACAGGGCCACGTGGCGATCGACTCCTCCGGGATGCTGCAAGACGCCGAGGGCGATCCGGTGCGCGCCGTCGGTGACCGGTTCGTCGTTCACATGGACCGCGAATCATTAAACGATTTCCCCGAATTGGGCAAATACGACGTCACGGTTGACATCAAGGAATTCGAACAGGATCGGCTGATTTCCTGGACCGTCCTCGGCCAGATTCAGCCGCCGATCGGTCATGTCTACGGGTACGCGCTTGCACCCACCGACGACGGATCGTCCACTGTGGTCACGTCGTTCTACGACTGGTCGAACATCGACCCGAAGTGGCGGGAAGCCGGAATTTTCCCGATTTTGTCCGAGGGTGCATTACGCGCGACACTGGGAATTCTCGACCGTACGGTCCGCCGCGGTTATCCGGGCAGGTAACTCAACGCCCACACGTCATGTTTCCCACCGCTTTTCGCGTGAGCCTAAATCGCGACGGTGGTTTTACCCCGCGATTGTTCGGGTATTACCTGGGGGCCCCTTACGAAAGGACCTGTCATGTTGCACCAGGTAATTCTGGCGAGTTCGGACCCGCTCGCAGCCGGCTTTATCCTGCGCGGCATCAAGGGAATTTTCGTCGCTATCGGCAGCATTATCGCCGCGATAGTCTGCGGCATCATCGCGATGATGAAGGGCCGCAATCCGCTGGGCTGGGGAATTCTCGGGCTGTTCTTCTCGATCCTGACGTTGATCGTCGTCATCATCATTCCCAACAAGAAATAAACGCTGATCGCCAATACCATGGCGGCGTAATCAGCGTTGCGGCACAACGGTTCATCTGCGGTCGGCGGCCGGCGCGAGGCGGACCACTCCGCGCAGCAGCCGCGGTGTCCGCTTGGCCATCGCGGCAACAGCCCGGTCCGAGCGGCGCATAGCGCTCCGAGGGCCGGGCGTGGGTGCTGATACCAGTTCCGTTTCGGCCGATCCGGCCCGCGGGCCGTGGCGATCGACTGCCAGCGGTTGCCAGGTTCCGGGCACGCCGCGCAACTCTCGGTCTATGAATCGCAAAAGCTACCCGCGCATTCGGCCACGTGTTCTAGAGTGACGCCCTATCGGGGGATTCATCGAGAGATCGAGGAGGCCCCAAATGACCGCGATTGAAGAAATCACTGGCCTTCGCCAGCGCCGCGAGGCGATCGTCAATCAGCACGCCGAAGCGGAAAACCGGCACGATATCGAGGCGACGATCGCTACCTTCGCCCAACCGCGTTATGAGGTCAACGGCGTCCCGAGCGACGGTGAGGAGGCCGTTCGAGAGCTGCTGCAAGGCCTTATGGCCGGCCTTCCCGACCTGCACGCCGAGCTCGGCAAGATGCGCCATGCCGACGACGCGGTATTCGGCGAAGGGCTGATCACCGGAACCCATGACGGCGAATGGGCGGGTATCCCACCGACCGGACGGCACGTCGAGATTCCGATCATGGGAATTTTCGAATTCGACGGCGATCGACTGTTATGCGAGAAGGTCTACTTTGATATGGCCAACGTGTTGACTCAGATGGGCGTTCTGGCCGCGCCGGACACTCCGACCTACTGACGCAGCCGCGAAAGCATCTCGGCGACAACGGAATCCAGCGCAACGGCAACCTGCTCCCCCGAGCCGAGATCCTTCACCCCGACGGTTCCCGACTCGAGATCGCGGTCGCCGAGGACGAGTGCGATCCTGGCACCGGAGCGGTCGGCTGCACGCATCGCGCCCTTGAGTCCGCGGTCGCCGTAGGCCATGTCGACGCGCACACCGGCGGCGCGCAACTGTGCGGCCAGCACCGCCAGCCGCAACTTGGCCTGCTCGCTCAGCGGCACCCCGAAGACGTCACAGCGAGCCGTCTCGCCGGTGCTTTTGCCCTCGGCCCGCAGGGCCAGCATGGTGCGGTCCACACCGAGCCCAAACCCTATGCCGGACAGGTCTTGTCCGCCGAGTTGACGCATCAGGCCGTCGTAGCGGCCGCCGCCACCGATGCCGGATTGCGCGCCCAGACCGTCGTGCACGAATTCGAAGGTGGTCTTGGTGTAGTAGTCCAACCCACGCACCATGCGCGGGTTGATGACGTAGGGCACCCCAATCGCATCCAAATGCGCCAGCACCGTGTCGAAGTGCTGCTTGGCAGCATCGGACAGATGATCGAGCAGCACCGGTGCATCGGCCGTCATGGCGCGCACCGCGGGCCGCTTGTCGTCGAGCACCCGCAGCGGATTGATCTGCGCCCGCCGTCGCGTTTCGTCGTCCAGGTCGAGGCCGAACAGGAAGTCCTGCAACAATTCCCGGTACTGCGGACGGCAGCTGTCGTCCCCCAGCGAGGTGATCTCCAGCCGGAAGCCGTCGAGTCCGAGTGAACGGAAGCCGGCGTCGGCGATGGCGATCACCTCGGCGTCCAAAGCCGGGTCGTCGACGCCGATCGCCTCTACGCCGACCTGCTGCAGTTGCCGATAGCGGCCGGCCTGCGGACGTTCATAGCGGAAAAACGGACCCGCGTAACAGAGTTTGACCGGCAACGCGCCGCGGTCCAGTCCGTGTTCGATGACCGCGCGCACCACACCGGCGGTTCCCTCAGGCCGCAGCGTCACCGAACGATCGCCGCGGTCGGCGAAGGTGTACATCTCTTTGGACACCACATCGGTGGACTCACCCACGCCGCGGGCGAACAGGGCGGTGTCTTCGAAGATGGGCAGCTCGATATCGCCGTAGCCGGCCCGGCGGGCGGCGCCGAGCAGGCCGTCACGGACGGCGACGAACTCCGCCGAGTCGGGCGGGACGTAGTCCGGTACGCCTTTGGGCGCGGAGAGGGCTGAGAACACGTGCGAGTCCGGCACGGGTTACAGGCCTTCGAGGAACGGGTTGAGACGCCGCTCGGCGCCGATGGTGGTGGCGTTGCCGTGGCCCGGCAGCACCACGGTTTTGTCGTCGAGCACCAGAAGTTTGTCGATGATCGATGTCAGCAGGTCGCGCCCGCTGCCGCCGAACAGGTCGGTGCGCCCCACCGAGCGCTCGAAGAGCGTGTCGCCGGTGAAGACGACGTCCTTGTCGCCGGTGACGCGGAAGACCACCGATCCGCGGGTGTGCCCGGGCGTGTGGTCGACGTTGACGCTCACGCTGCCCAGGTCGAGCTTGTCGCCGTCGCGGTCCAGCTCGACGACTTGCTTGGGTTCCCGCCAGAAGGCGCCCGCCAACATCTGGGCCAGCCGCGGGCCCAGGCCGTAGATCGGGTCTGTGAGCATGAACCTGTCCTCGGGGTGGATGTACGTCGGGCAACCATAGGTGTCGGACACCTTCTGCGCCGACCAGATGTGGTCGATGTGCCCATGGGTTAGCAACACCGCGGCCGGCGTCAGCCGGTTCTTGTCCAGGATGTTTCGCAACGGGCCCATCGCCCGCTGCCCCGGATCCACGATGACGGCATCCGTTCCTGGCCGCTCGGCCAGCACGTAGCAGTTGCACTGCAGCATGCCGGCGGGAAATCCGGTGATCAACACGGTTCCCATTTTCCCATGGGCCCCACTTGACACGAGTCGCGGCGCCCACATTAGCCTGAGCTGGCACCTCGCCGGTTTAGAGGGCTCCGACTCATCAAGCATGGAGGCATAGCGGCCGTGCCGACCAATGAACAGCGACGCGCCAACGCCAAACGCAAACTCGAACGGCAGCTGGAGCGCCGCGCGAAGCAAGCCAGGACACGCCGGATCGTGCTGATAGTGGCCGGGTCGATCGTAGCCGTGGCGGTGATTGCTGCGGTGGTGATCACGATCGTCAACACCAAGCACGAACAAAAGAGCAACACCGCGGCGCCGACGACCACCAGCAGCAGCGCCGCGCCGGAGACGACGACTCCCGCCGGACCGGCGCCGTCCGCCCCGCCGCTGCCGCCGTTCAAGGCCTCGGCCGAGCTGGGGGCCAACTGCCAGTACCCGGCTTCCAACGAGCCGGCCGCCAAGGAGGTCAAGCCGCCGCGGACCGGCAAGGTGCCCACCGATCCAGCCCAGGTGAGCGCCAGCATGGTGACCAACCAGGGGCACATCGGTCTGATGCTGGCGAACAATGAATCGCCTTGCACGGTGAACAGTTTCGCGAGCCTGATCGGCCAGAAATACTTCGACAACACCAAATGCCACCGGCTGACCACCTCGCCGGGCCTGGGCGTCCTGCAATGCGGCGACCCGAAGGGCGAGGGCACCGGTGGTCCGGGCTATCAGTTCGCCAACGAATATCCAACCGACCAGTTCCCGCCGAATGACCCCAAGGCGCAGGAGCCGGTGCTTTATCCGCGCGGCACGCTGGCGATGGCCAACGCCGGGCCCGGTACCAACGGCAGCCAATTCTTTCTGGTCTACAAGGATTCTCAGCTGCCGCCGCAATACACCGTGTTCGGCACCATCCAGGCCGACGGGCTGGCCACCCTGGACAAGATCGCCAAGGCCGGTGTGGCCGGCGGCGGTGAGGACGGGGCGCCCGCCACCGAGGTGACCATCACCTCCTTGCTGCTCGACTAGTCCGACCCGGCTCGAAACTCCCTCTGATCGGCGGGATTCCCACGACGGGCACCGTCGACAGCTTATGGTCGTTGGGTGAATCTGGATCCGGAGTCATTCGGTTCTTACCGAATACTGGAGTTGTTGGGGCGCGGCGGCATGGGACGGGTCTACCGCGCTTACGACGCGACCACGGACCGGGTAGTTGCGCTGAAAGTGCTCCCGCCGCATTTGGCTGAGGATCAGGACTTTCAGCACCGTTTCCGCCGGGAGGCCCGGATAGCGGCCGGGCTCAACGACCCGCACGTGGTGCCGATCCACGGTTATGGCGAGATCGACGGTCGGCTCTATGTCGACATGCGGTTGATCGAGGGCCGCGATCTGTCCCAGTACATCAGCGAAAACGGCGGCCAACTCAGCCCGGAGCAGACCGTCGCGGTGATCGAACAGGTTGCGGCGGCGCTGGATAGCGCCCAACGGGTGGGATTGATCCACCGGGACATCAAACCGATGAACATCTTGATCACCACCGCACACAATTTCGTCTATCTGATCGACTTCGGTCTGGCCCGCGCGCAGGCCGATACTCAACTCACCCAGACCGGTGCCACCATGGGGACCGTCGCGTACATGGCACCCGAACGCTTCAAAGGCACAACGGATCACCGTGCCGACGTGTACTCGTTAGCCTGCGTTTTGCACGAGTGCTTGACCGGGCAGCGCCCCTTCGCGGGAGACAGCCTGGAAGAACAGCTCAACGCGCACCTGAACGCCCCGCCGCCGCGACCGTCCGCAACCGCACCTGGTGTACCTGCGAGCTTCGACGAGGTTGTCGCACGCGGCATGGCCAAGGACTCCGAACAGCGGTATCAGACGGCGATGGAACTCGCCGAGGCCGCCAGGGCCGCGCTGGCCGGTTCGTCCGGTGCTTCGGCGCCGAAAGCCGTGGCTACCCCACCCGAGAGCAAACCGGATGCGCCGCTGCGGCAGGCCCGCCGGACGCGGCCGCGGCGCCTGCTGGCGGGCGTCGTCGCCGCGTCGGCACTGGCGCTGGTTGTGGCGGTGGTGTTGGTCATCGCGCTGGTGACCCGAAGTCACGGTTCGGCTGACAGCGCGGCATCGTCCGCCCAGACCCGGGCCCGGGCGGCCGGCCGAGCCGGATCAAACCCCGGTTCCGGCGGCCCGGCGCCGCCGTTGCCGGCCTTCGTACCGCCGCCCGACCTAGGTGCCAACTGCCAGTACCGTGCGGTGCCCGATGCGCCCGCCCGGCAGGTGAACCCACCGCCGTCGGGCCGGGTGTCCACCAATCCCCCGCAGATCGGCGCCGTCATCTCGACCAACTTCGGTGACATCGGCATCCAACTCGCCAATTCCGAGTCCCCGTGCGCGGTGAACAGCTTCGTCAGTCTGGCCAAGCAGCAGTTCTTCGACCGCACCCAGTGCGCCCGCCTGATCAGTTCTCAAGACGGCGGATCGCTGTTGTGCGGCGGGCCCGACGTGGACGGATCCGGCGGCCCCGGTTACGAATTCGCCGACGAGTACCCCTCGAACCAGTACAAGCCCGACGATCCCGCGCTGCGGGCAACGCTGGTGTACCCGCGTGGCACCATCGTCATGGCCACCGAGGGACCCAACACCAACGGCAGCCAGTTCGCGTTGATTTACCGGGATTCCGAGATGGACCCGCAGAGCACCGTGTTGGGCAGCATCGACCAAGCGGGGCTGGCGACGCTGGACAACATCGCCCGGGCCGGAATTGCCGGCAACCGTCAAAACGGGGCGCCAGCCAACCCGGTGACGATCACCTCGGTGCGAGTGAGCTAGCGCCGGGGCGACGCACGGCGGTTCAAGCCGGTTCAGGCCGCCGACGTTACCCGGTAGACGTCGTAGACGCCCTCGACGTTGCGCACCACGTTGAGCAGATGTCCGAGATGCTTGGGGTCGCCCATCTCAAAGGTGAAGCGACTGATCGCGACTCGGTCTCCGGAGGTGGTCACCGACGCGGACAAGATGTTGACCTTCTCGTCGGCCAGCACTCGCGTGACGTCTGACAGCAACCGGTGCCGGTCGAGCGCCTCGACCTGGATGGCCACCAGAAACACGGACGACGGCGACGGCGCCCAGTTCACTTCGATGATGCGCTCGGACTGCTGCTGCAGCGAGGCGGCGTTGGTGCAGTCGGTGCGGTGCACGCTCACTCCGCCGCCGCGGGTGACGAATCCCATGATCTGATCGCCGGGCACCGGGGTGCAGCATTTCGCCAGCTTGGTCAGCACGCCCGGGGCGCCGGGCACCGAGACGCCGACGTCGTCGCTGCTGCGTGGGCGGCGCAACATGGTTGTCGGAGTAGAGCGTTCGGCGAGATCCTCTTCGGCCTGATCGATGCCGCCGAGTTCGGCCAGCAACCGCTGCACGACGTGCCGGGCCGACACGTGCCCCTCACCGATCGCGGTGTAGAGCGCGGACACATCGGTGTAGTGCAGTTCACGCGCAACCGCCGCCAGCGTTTCGCCATTGACCAAGCGCTGCAACGGAAGTCCGCCCCGACGCACCTCGCGGGCCATGGCGTCCTTGCCGGCCTCGAGCGCCTCCTCACGTCGCTCCTTGGCAAACCACTGTCGGATCTTGGCCTTGGCGCGAGGTGAAACCACAAATTGCTGCCAGTCCCGCGACGGCCCGGCGTTGGCCGCCTTGGAGGTGAAAACCTCGACGACTTCCCCGTTTTCCAGCTTGCGTTCCAGCGCCACCAGCCGGCCGTTGACCCGGGCGCCGATACAGCGGTGGCCGACCTCGGTGTGCACCGCGTAGGCGAAGTCCACCGGCGTGGAACCGTTGGGCAGGGTGATCACGTCACCCTTCGGGGTGAACACGAAGATCTCTTGTACGGCAAGGTCATAACGCAAGGACTCGAGGAACTCGCCGGGGTCGGCGGCCTCCCGCTGCCAGTCGAGTAGCTGGCGCATCCAGGCCATGTCGTCGATTTCGGCGGCGGCGTGCGGATGCGGAAGACCGTTGCGGCCCTTGGCTTCTTTGTAGCGCCAGTGCGCGGCGATGCCGTATTCGGCGGTGCGGTGCATGTCGCGGGTGCGGATCTGCACCTCCAGCGGCTTGCCTTCCGGCCCCACGACGGTGGTGTGCAATGACTGGTAGACGCCGTATCTCGGCTGGGCGATGTAATCCTTGAACCGCCCGGCCATCGGCTGCCACAGCGAATGCACCACGCCGACAGCGGCATAGCAGTCCCGGATCTCGTCGCACAGGATGCGGATGCCGACCAGGTCGTGGATGTCGTCGAAGTCGCGCCCCTTGACGATCATCTTCTGGTAGATCGACCAGTAGTGCTTGGGGCGGCCCTCCACGGTGGCCTTGATCTTCGACGCGTTCAAGGTGTTGACGATCTCGGCGCGGACCTTGGCCAGGTAGGTATCCCGGGACGGCGCCCGACCGGCGACCAGCCGAACGATCTCCTCGTACTTCTTGGGATGCAGGATCGCGAACGACAGGTCTTCCAGTTCCCACTTGACACTGGCCATACCCAGCCGATGTGCAAGCGGCGCAATCACTTCCAGCGTCTCACGAGCTTTGCGCGCCTGCTTCTCCGGTGGCAGGAATCGCATGGTGCGCATGTTGTGCAGCCGGTCGGCGACCTTGATTACCAGCACCCGAGGATCACGCGCCATCGCGGTGATCATCTTGCGGATGGTCTCACCTTCGGCGGCGCTGCCCAGCACCACCCGGTCCAGCTTGGTCACGCCATCGACGAGATGGCCCACCTCTTCGCCGAATTCCTCGGACAGTGCGTCCAGCGTGTAACCGGTGTCCTCGACGGTGTCATGCAGCAGCGCGGCCACCAAAGTAGTGGTGTCCATTCCCAATTCGGCCAAAATCGTGGCGACGGCCAACGGGTGGGTGATGTAGGGGTCGCCGGAATAGCGTAACTGGGTGGCGTGGCGCTGATCGGCGACCTCGAAGGCGCGCTGCAGCATCGACACGTTCGCCTTCGGATAGATCTCCCGGTGCACCGCCACCAGCGGTTCGAGCACCGGGTTGAGCGTGCTGCGCTGGGCGGTCATCCTCCGCGCCAGCCGGGCCCGCACCCGCCGCGACGCGCTGCTGGATGTCTTCAGGGATTCGGCCGGAGGCTCCGGAACCTCCATCGGCTGGGTGATGGCCGGCGACTCTGAGACCTTGGTGGGCGCGTCAAGCGCTTGCGCCATTGGCGGTACACAGCCTGACTTGCGAGTAGCGCTCAGGCATTGGAGATATCCTCGAATTCGGAGGTGACCAAACGTGGCGGATGAGAAGAGCGCGGCGCAAGCGCTTGACGCGCCCACCAAGGTCTCAGAGTCGCCGGCCATCACCCAGCCGATGGAGGTTCCGGAGCCTCCGGCCGAATCCCTGAAGACATCCAGCAGCGCGTCGCGGCGGGTGCGGGCCCGGCTGGCGCGGAGGATGACCGCCCAGCGCAGCACGCTCAACCCGGTGCTCGAACCGCTGGTGGCGGTGCACCGGGAGATCTATCCGAAGGCGAACGTGTCGATGCTGCAGCGCG
>NZ_LZKU01000165.1 GCF_001672975.1 Mycobacterium sp. 1465703.0 | reverse complement strand
GCAACCCGCGATCGAAGCGGCGGCCAAGTCGACGGCCACGGCCGCCAGTCGGGCACTGAGCTCGGGCGGCGTGGGCACCAGCGCCGGCGCGGCGGCCGCGAGCGGCATCGTCGGCGCGCCGGCAGCCGGCGGCGCCGGCACCGAAGGCGGCTCGCTGTTGCCACCGTGGATTGCCCACGCCGACACGAGCATTCTCGACCGCTACCTGTCGCACGAATTCCCGAAGAACCGCGGATTGGCCGGGCTCGCGGCCGACATGGGCAAGCTACTGTCGGCCGCGCAAAACGGGCTCAATCTTGTGACCCAGCACCTTGTTTCGCCGCTGACCCAGACGCTTTCGCTGCTCAGCAAAATCCCGGCGCTGAGCGCGACGCTGGGCGACCGCACCTGGCGCAAGCTGTCACCGCAACAGGCCCAAGAACAGGCGATGCAGGAATTGCAGCGCAAAGCACTGCAAGGCAAGCAAGGGCCGACGTGGGGGCAGGTGCTCGGCACCGGCGACGCCGGCCACCTGAACGACCCGAACATTCCGCTCGGCCTGGGGCCCGACGCGAGCCAACAGGACATTCAAAAGGCGATCATCGCGGCCGGCCGAGCTCGCGGCCTGAACGACGCCGCGATCCAAGCCGCACTCGCCGTCGCCGGCGACGAGTCTGGTTACCGCAACCTGAATTACGGCGACCGCGACAGCCTGGGCGTCTATCAGCAGCGGCCGTCGCAGGGCTGGGGCACGCCGCAACAGATCATGGACCCGAATTACGCCATCAATAAGTTCTACGAGGCGTTCGCGGCCCAGCTCGCCAAGAACCCGACCGACCCGCTACTCGCGGCCGCCCAGACGCAGAACCCGGGCGTCGGCAAGGGCTCGTCGTACTACAACGCGGTCGCGTCGCAGCTCGCCGGCGCCGGCCGCGCGCTCGACCAGCTCGGCCCGGGCATCAAGGGGCCCGATTGGCAGGCGATCACCGGCGGCGGCGTGTCGACACCCGGGGCACCGCCGATCGCACCGCCGGCCGGCGCAACACCAGCACCGCCGGCCGGCACACGCGCGTACGGGCCCGTAGTGAAGAATCCGAACGGCGGCTTGGGCACCGTCGGCGGCACGAAGGTCATCGTCGGCCCCGACGGCACATTGCAGTACGCCCCGCCCACGGCCCCGGGGGCGGCGCCCAGCATCACCGCGAACCCGGCGTCGCGCGCCGGCACACTCGGCGGCGCCAGCGCGAACTACACGCCGTCGACCTTGACCGCTGCCGGCATCGCGCCGTTGTTCACCAAACAGGGCCCCGGCAGCATGGCCGGCGCGCCGGCATGGGTCAACCAGCTCGCGGCCGCGTTCGGCCTGACCGCCACCGACCACGCCGACACCACGTTGCACGGCGGCGAGGGGCAAATGGGTTCGTGGGCGTTCGATTTCAGTGGCTCGGTCGACAACATGCAGCGGTTCGCCGACTACATTCGCACGAACCTGGCGTCGCAGACACTTCAAGCGATCTGGCAGAACCCGACCACGGGCGCGCAGCTCGGCATCGCCGGCGGCCAGGTGCTCGGCCGAAACCAGTACTACACGACCGCCGGCGGCACGTACGCCGACCACACCGACCATGTGCACTGGGCGACCGATGTGCCCGTGCTGTTCAACGGCCAGGTGCCGCCGGGTTCGATGACGAACTTGCCGCTGGCGCCGGGCGGCACGCCGAACCCGCAACAGGCGGCCGCGCTGGCGGCCGGCTACCCCGACGTCGCGAACGCGCTCGGTCTGATTAAGGACAACACCGGCAAGTCGGCGACAGTGAACGACCAACTGTTGCAAGCGTATTTGCAGGGAAACCCCGCGCTCGCGTCGCAGATCGACGCCGCCAAAACGCCGGGCGCCAGCGACGCGACCGTGTTGTCGACGCTCAACAGCATCACGACCACCATCAACGGGCTCAAGGCGCAAGACGCGATCGGGAACAAGAACACGATCGACGCATTGCAGTCGACGCAAAACCAGATCGCGCAGAATTCGGGCTTCGTGCAAGGCCAGGGGCCGGTTCAGATGTTCAGCTCGGTCGCGCAGGGCGCCAGCAACATCGCGTCGAGCATCATTCAAGCCATTCAGGGCGGCTTGGACGCGCTGACCGCGACGCAGGACATCGCCGACCGCGCGGTGTATGGCGTTCGCAACAGCGAAGACATCATGCATTTCATCGACGACGTTCAGAAATACATCACGTTCGCTGCCGACGTCGCGAACGCAACGGGCCAGGTGTTGTCGACGATTGCCGGCTTCGTCGGCGCCGGTTCGGGTTCCGATCCCAGCGGGGGCGCCGAAGGCGCGTCGGCCGCGCTGGGCGCCGCCGGCCAGATCGCGTCGTTGATTGGTAGCGCGCTGCAAGGCATCAACGCCGCAATTGATTTCGGCCAACAGGTCTATCACATCATCGGCGGATACGTCGGCCAGTTCGTGACCCAACTGACCGGTCTTGCCGGCACGCCGCTGATGGGCGATGTGCACATGGAGTTGAACAAGAACACCGGCCAGCTCATCGCGTATTCGGCAGACAACCCCGAAAACAAGGACACGATGAACGTGCCGTCGTTCCTGAATTCGACGTATGACTATGGGAGCGGCCAGAACCCGAACCCGGGCACGAACACCGAATTCAACATCTACGCGGGCCCGGGGCAGTCGGCGAGCTCGCTACTGAACGAAAGCATGTGGATGGTTAGCACCAGCGGCACAACTGGCGCGATGGCGGCGACGAACTTCTGATGTCGAACAATCTGCGCCGATTCCAGTGGCAGATAGGCGAAATCGTCATCGGGCCCAACACCCAGTACGAAATACTCGGCACGAACATCGGCGGTTACACGGTCAACGCGAAGGATTCGCAGATACCGAACAGCGACACGACCACGATGTCGAAAGACACCCGCTCGGCGCAGCCGATCACGTTCACCATCGGCGTCAGGGACAACGCGCCCATGCGCAACATGCCGAACAGCTTGCCGGCCGATCTGGTTGATAAGGCGTCGAAACTGTTGGGGGCGCTGCAAGACGAATGGTTCGCCGACGACATCAAACAGCAATGGGGGCAGTACAAACCGTTCTACTACTGCGACGGCTACGGGCTGACAAAAGTCGTGTGGGGCCGGCCGGGCAAGTTCCAATATTCGCCGAAGACGAAGACGAGCCAGTTCCGCAAGGTGACCGCGGAATTCCGGCGCATGGACACGCTGTGCTATCAAGAAACCGAGACGTTCGTCGAGCTGGCCGAAGGCGCCGACCCGGTTGTTTACACGATCGGCGGCGAGCAAAACGCATGGTTCCGCGTGCTGTTCTACGGGCCGATGTCGAACCCGGTCGCGGTGCTGGGCAACAGCGAAATACAGCTCGGCATGGACATCGCCGCCGGCGTGGTCGTCGAAGTCAGTTCGTACCCGTGGTCGCGGCGCGTCATCGACAGCAACAACGTCGCATGGCGCAACAAGCTCATCGGGGCGACGAAGTATCTCGACCAGCTCATTTTGCCGAAGAAAACGCCGATACCGATGTCGTGGTCGGCGGCCGGCACGAACGCCGACAGCAGGTGTCTTGTGCTGTGGCACAACACGTTCAACACAATCTGACCTCAAAGGGGAGTGGCTGTTATGGCGGCTGGTGACGGTTTCAGCGACGCGCTTCTCGCGGTGCAAGGCAACGCGACCCGCTCGGCGATCAAGGGTTTGCAACTGCACACCGACAACCCGGGTGTCGGGGGAGCGGCCAACAAGTCGAACGCCGGTATGCAGACGCCGGTATGGACCGTCGTCGACGCCGCCGGCGGCTTCGACCTCGCCGCGCCCGTCCAGTTCACCGGCGGCACGCCCGGGGGGCCGGCGCCGTACGTTTCGGCGTGGTCGGACGCCAGCGGGCAAGGCACGTGGTACGGCAACTTTCCGCTGACCGGCGACCTGACGTTCGATTCGAACGGGCAACTCACGCTCGAAACCTTCCCGGTCACCGGAGCCGCGACCTAACGTGTCGTCGAGCACGGCGGCCGGCTACGCATGGCACGGCGCGCCCGTTGCTGTGCGCGCCCACCATGTGAGCGCGGCCGCGTCGTCGAGCTGGTCGGCCGCGCCGGTCGTCGACCGGGTACACCGCGCCAGCGCGGCCGCCGGCTCGCGTTGGCGGGTCACGCGACCGAAGGCCGAAAACGGCGTGTTCTTGCCGCCCGACGACAACTGGCGCGTGTGCATTCAGGCCGCCCGGGGCGGCGCCGACGGCGGGCCCGGCGAGATTCTGACCTACGACCTCGACGTCACGAATCTCGTGATTCAGCGCAACCTTTCGGACGGGTGCGACCTGA
>NZ_LZKU01000164.1 GCF_001672975.1 Mycobacterium sp. 1465703.0 | reverse complement strand
AGGGTCACGGATGTATCGCACCGGGGACCTGGTGCGCTGGGGTCCCGACGGGCAACTGCACTACCTCGGGCCGCCGAACGGACAGGCCACGAATCGCGAAGCAGTTAAAGGACTTTGGCGCACATACCCGACAGCGACGCCGCCGCCGGCCACATACAATTCACCGACCATCCCGATCGGCACCGGGCGCAGCCACCCGTCCAACACAAACAACGCCGCGGTGGGCACCGGCGCACCGATCGGTGGCGCACCCGCCCCGGCCGTCAACGGCGCAGTCCTGGACGCACACACGGTGGTCTCGGTCGGACCGTAGGCGTTGACCATGACCCGACCCGGC
This sequence comes from Mycobacterium sp. 1465703.0, assembly GCF_001672975.1. GTDB lineage: Bacteria > Actinomycetota > Actinomycetes > Mycobacteriales > Mycobacteriaceae > Mycobacterium. The sequence goes on along the minus strand of NZ_LZKU01000164.1, from coordinate 38,192 downwards.
GCCCACCGATCGACCACCTCGGCCGGACACGCCTCACCGGCCACCAGCAATGACATCGCGTCCAGTCCCTGCCCGGGCAGTGCCGCCACCGCAGAAGGGGTTTGACTTAGGAAGCCGACCCGCTCAGCAACGAGCAAGGCGTGGAAGTCACCCGGCGAGTCGGACACCGACTCAGGGACCACCACCAACCGCCCACCTTGTAGCAGCGCACCCCAGATCTCCTCAACCGAGGCATCGAACGCCAGCGAATGCCATTGCGCCCACGCTTGTTTCGGGGACGTCCAGGGGTACAGTGAGTTCAGCAGCTGGGTCACGTTACGGTGGGTGACCGCTACGCCTTTGGGCACGCCGGTGGTGCCCGAGGTGTAGATCAGGTAAGCGATATCGTCGGGATCCGGCCCCGGCAATGCAGTGCTGGGTTGCGTGGCAATTCGGGCATCGTCGACGTCGATGACCGTCACGTCGCACCCGTTCAACCGGGGCCGCAGCATGGCGGTGGTGATCGCGGCAGTCGGGGCGGCGTCCCCGATCATGAATCCGATGCGCGCCGCCGGCAGCGCGGGGTCGATCGGCAGGTAGGCCGCCCCCGTCTTCAGGACCGCCAGCATCGCCACGACCGCCTCGGCGGAACGCGAAAGCAGCAGCGCCACAGACTGTCCCGGACCTGAGCCTCGGCCGGCCAGCAGGTGCGCCAGCCGGTTGGCGGCATCGTCGAGTTCGCGGTAGGTCATCGAGGTGGCGCCGAAGGTGACAGCTACTGCCTCGCGGGTGCGGTGCACCTGTTCGGCGAACGAATCGGGAATCGACACCGCGGGAGGCGTGGGCCGGGCCAGCACCGCGCGGTTACCGAAGGCATCCAGCCTGGCGTGCTCAGCCTCTGCGAGCGGATCGATCGCCGAAAGTCGCTGCCCCGGATCGGCGCTCATCGCCACCAACAACCGCAGCAATCGTTCGATCAGCGCGTCGATGGCCTCCGCCGCGAACACATCGGTATCGAATTCGACGCGAAGCTCCAGTTCATTACCCGGCCGGGCCGCCATCGTGAGCGGATAGTGGGTGGATTCGCGACCGTGGACCTCGGTGATACCGAACCCGTCGATGCCGGAGAACGCGGCGGTGTCGACCGGATAGTTTTCGTACACGAACAGGGTGTCGAACAGCTGGTCGTGGCCGGTGATTCGGTGGATTTCGTTGAGTGCCAGGTGTTGGTGGTCCAGTGTGTCGTTGTAGGCGTTTTGCATTTGGTCGAGCAGGTCGGTGGTGGTGCTGTCCGCGCTAAACGTCGCGCGCACCGGCACGGTGTTGATCAGCAGGCCCACCATGGATTCCGAGCCGGCCACGTCGGCGGGTCTTCCCGAGACGGTGGTGCCGTATACGACGTCGTGCTGGCTCGTTAGCCACATCAGCAGTTGTGCCCATGCGGCTTGCAGCACGGTGTTGACGGTGGTGTGCGATGAGCGGGCCAGTTCGCTGATCGCTCTTGAGGTTTCGGCGGACACCCGAATCGATTCCACGCCACGACGCCCGAGCCCCAGCCGGTTCGGCGGGCCGATCAGGGTGGGGGTGTCCAGGCCGTCGAGCACTGTGCGCCAGGCATCTTCGGCGGCGTCGAGGTCGCGGTCGGCCAGCCAGCTGACGAAGTTGCGATACGGCGCGGGTGCGGGCAGGTGCTGCCCGTAATAGCCGGCGAAGATCTCGCCCAGCACAATCGGCAGCGACCAGCCGTCCATCACGATGTGGTGGAAAGTCAGCACAAACCGGTGCTGATCTTCGGCGGTGCGGATCACCGTGGCACGAAAAGCCGGTTCGTCGGCCAGCTCGCACACCGCGGCGCGTTCGGCGGCGCACACCCGTTGAACTTGCTCGTCGAGATCGACACCGCCCGCGTCTAGTTCGAGATATCGCCACACCGGCGCGGGGTCGGCCGGGATGATCTGCACCGGCAGGTCGAATTGTGTGTGGAACCGGGCCGCCAGATTCGGATGGCGAGTGATCACCGAGTGCATCGCCGTGCGCAACCGGTGCAGGTCGAGGACACCGCTGAAGGTGATGTCCAACTGCACCGCGTAGACGTCATCGTCGGCGTGCGCTGTGCTGGCGTGGAAGAGCAGTCCTTCCTGTAATGGGGTTAGCGGCAAGACATCTGCGATGACGTAGTGCTGGTGTAGTTGGTCGAGTTGGTGTTGGGTCAGTCGGGCTGGTGCGATGTCGGAGGGGGTCAGGCCGCCGCCGCCGGCGCGCACATGGGTGCAGATGCCGGTCAGGGCGTCGAACCAGAGTTGGGCCAGGCGGTGGGCCTGGGTGTGGTCGAGTGCGGAGGGGGCCCAGGTCCAGGTGGCGTGCAGCAGCGGGCCGGTGTCGGTGTCTTCGGTGGCGGCGTTGAGCTCCACGGTGTGGGCCAGCGGCAGCGGCACCGCCGCGGCGGCACCGGTCAGCGAGACGCCCTCGGGGCTGATCCGCCACAGCTCCTCGGACAGCTCGGTGGCCGCGGCCCCGAGCCGTCCCAGGTAGTTGAATCCGATCGGGGGATCGGAGTGGGGCAGTGCGATGTCGGGGTTCAAATAGCGCAGCAGTCCGTAGGACAGCGGGTCGGGCACGGCGCGCAGTTGTTCTTTGGCGTCCTTGATCAGTGTGCCTAAAGTGGGTGCGCCGCTGAGGATCTCGGTCCAGGGCAGGCTGGCCACGGTCAAGGCCACGGGATATTTGGTGGTGAACCATCCCACGGTGCGCGACAGGTCGACTTCGGCGGCCAGTTCCTCGTGGCGGCCGTGGCCTTCGACGTCGATGCCGATCGACGTGGTGTGCAAGAACTCCGCGAGCGCTATCGCGTAGGCGATCACCAGGATGTCTTGCACGCCGGCGTGAAAGGCCGCGGGCACTTCGCCGAGCAGCATGCGGGTGAGCCCGCTATCAAGTTGCACGGTCAGTTGCCCGGCGCTGGCGTAGGTATCCACTGCTGGTTGCACGGCGGGCAGCTTCGCCGGGGTTGCGGTCAGCTGTGTCCAGGTGTCGGCGTGGGCGACCACGTGGGGGTGGTGGGCGTGCTCGTCGAGCAGTGTTGACCATCGGGCGAAGGAGGTGCCCGATGGTGGTAGGGCGATGGGTTGGCCGCTGTGGTGTTGGGCCCAGGCAATGTTGAGGTCTTCCAACAGGATTCGCCAGGACACCCCGTCGATGGCCAGGTGGTGAATGATCATCGCCAACTGGCCGGTGTGGGGCGCCCACAGCGCGCTGAGCATGGAGCCGGTGGCCGGATTCAGCCGCGCCCGGGCCGCCACCAGAGCCTCATCCGAGAGCACGTCGACCCGTTGCAGACACGCAGCGGCATCGACCAATCCGGCTTCCGGCACCCACAGCGACCAGCCGCCGGCACCGTCGCTATCCACGCGCAGCCGCAGCATGGCATGCCGGTCCAGCAATGCCTGCAGCACCGTCACGACGTCAGACTCGGTTGCCCCGGCGGGGGCGGACATGACGAGGGTCTGGTTGAACTCGTCGATCGGGCCGTCGACGGACTGCAGCCAGCGCATGATCGGCGTCGCAATCACCGCCCCGACACCCTCATCGACCACCCCGGCGATGGCGTCGGCGACCGTAACCACCCCGGCCAGCCGGGCCACGGTCTGCTCGACGAAGACGTCGCGCGGCCGGCAGATCAGCCCGGCGGCCCGAGCACGGGCCACTACTTGCATCGACAGGATGCTGTCCCCGCCCAGGTCGAAGAACGAGTCGTCGATGCCGACCCGGTCGAGCCCCAGCACCTGGGCGTAGATGCCGGCCAGGATTTCCTCGAGGGCACTGCCCGGAGGCCGATAGGGGCCAACGGTGTATTCCGGTGCGGGCAGGGCGCGGGTGTCGAGTTTGCCGTTGGGGGTCAGTGGCAGCGCCTCGATGACCACTACCGCCGCCGGGACCATGTAGGCGGGGAGCCGCTCGGCCAGGGCGGTCCGCGCCTGGGTGGGGTTGGCGGTGCCGGTGATGTAGCCGACTAGGCGTTTGTCGCCGGGGCGGTCTTCGCGGGCGATGACGACGGCTTGGTCGACGCCGTCCAATGTGCTTAGCGCGGTTTGGATTTCGCCGAGTTCGATGCGGTAGCCGCGGATTTTGACCTGTTCGTCGGCGCGCCCCAGATATTGCAGCTGCCCATCGGGCCCCCAGCGGACCAGATCTCCGGTGCGATACATCCGTGACCCCGGCTCGCCGAACGGGCATGCCATGAACCGTGACCCGGTCAACCCGGGCCGGCGCACATACCCGACGCCCACCCCGCGGCCGGCCAGATACAGTTCGCCGATCACCCCGGCGGGCACCGGGTTCAACCAAGCATCCAGCACAAAGAAGGCCGCCCACGCAATCGGCGAGCCGATCGGCGGCGGCCCCGACCCCGCCGCCAGAGGTGCACTCTTGGACGCCCACATCGTCGTCTCGGTCGGGCCGTATACATTGATCATCACGCGTCCCGGCGCCCACCGGTTCACCAACTCGACGGGGCAGGGTTCGGCACCGATCACCAACGCCGCCGACTCCAACCCCTGCGGCGAAAGCATCCCCACCGCCGACGGGGTCTGGGTCAACACGGTGACTTGCTGGTCGACCAGCAACGCGTGGAAGTCCTCCGGTGAGCGCGCCAACGAGTCAGGCACCACCACCAGCCGCCCACCGAACAACAACGCACCCCAGATCTCCCAGATCGAGAAATCGAAGGCGTACGAGTGAAACTGCGTCCACACCTGGTGGGGTGCCAATTCCACCCCGATATCCAGTGCGTCGAACATCTGAGTGACGTTGTGGTGCGTGACGGTAACACCTTTGGGCACACCGGTTGTGCCAGAGGTGTAAACGATGTGCGCCAAGTCATCAGGAGCCGGGTTCGGCAAGGCGGTATCGGGTTGGGCGTCGACGCGAGGGTCGTCGAAATCGATGACGGCCAGCTCACATCCATCGAACCGGGAGCGCAGGCCCGCCGTGGTGATCGCAGCGATCGGTCCGGCATCGGCGACCATGAACTCGATCCGGGCCGCCGGCAGCGCCGGATCCATCGGCAGATACGCCGCCCCGGTCTTAAGCACGGCCAAGATCGCCACGATTGCATCGGCCGAGCGTGAAAACAGCAGCGCCACAGACTGACCCGGCCCGGCGCCGTGGGCCGCCAACAGATGCGCCAACCGGTTGGCGGCCTCATCAAGCTCGCGGTAGGTCAGGGAGCGGCCCTCGAAGGTCACCGCCACCGCATCGGGGGCGCGGGTCACCTGCTCGGCGAACACAGCCGGAATCGATGCTTCGGTTGCGGACAGGGTCAGTACCGCACGGTTGCCGAGTTCATCGAGCAGGGCGTGCTCACCCTCGTCGAGTACATCGATCGACGAAATCCTCTGTGCCGGCTCGGCGGTCATCGCCACCAGCACCCGCTCCAAGCGTCCGATCAGTGCGTGGATGCTGTCCGCGTCGAACACATCGGTGCGAAACTCCACGGTTCCGCCGATCCCGGCGGGATCACCGCCCTCGGTGAAGCGTTCGGCCAACGAGAACGCCAGATCCATCCGGGCGGTGCGGGTGTTCACCGGCAGCGACGTGACCTGCAGGCCCTCCAACTCGAGCTCCGCCGCGGGGTCGCTATCGCCGGCGAACTGCCAGCCGACCATCACCTGAATCAGCGGGTGGTGAGCCAACGACCTTGACGGATTGAGTCGCTCGACAAGCACTTCGAAGGGCACGTCTTGGTGTTCGTAGGCGGCCAGGCTGCGTCGGCGCACCTGGTCCAGCAGTTCGGCGGTGGTGGGGTCCTCCGACACGTCGACGCGCAGCACCAAGGTGTTGATGAAAAAGCCCACCAGTTCGTCCAGCGCCGGGTCGCGTCGTCCGGCGATCGGGAATCCGACGGCCACCTCGGGGCTGGCGCTGATCTTCGACAACAGCACCGCCACGGCGGCCTGAATCACCATGAAACTGGTCGTATTGTGCTCGCGGCCCAGTCGTGCGACCTGCTGCTGCAGCTCGGCCGGAAAATCCACGATGACGTTCGACCCGCGCTGATCGGCCACCGGCGGGTAGGGCCGATCGGTGGGCAGTTGCAGCCGCTCGGGCAGCCCGGCCAGGGCCTGCTCCCAATAGGCCAGCTGGGCGGCGATGGGGCTGTCGCTGTCGTCGAGGTCTCCCAGCTGCGCTCGTTGCCACAGTGTGTAATCCACGTACTGCACCGGCAGCGGCGCCCAGCCGGGGGCCTGCCCGGCGCACCGGCTGGAGTAGGCCACACCCAGATCCCTGATCAGCGGGCCGATCGACCAGCCGTCGGCGGCGATGTGGTGGACCACCGCTACCAGCACATGTTCGTCGTCGGAGGCGTGGAAAAGTGTTGCACGCAAAGGGATTTCGGTTCCCAGGTCAAAACCGCGACGCGCTGCCGCGCCGACGGCCTCCTCCAACCGACCCGCCGACCAGCCGGTGGCATCGACAAGATGCCAGCCGAAGTCGGCTCGCTCGGGCGGCAGTACCAGCTGCTGGGGGATCCCCTCAGGCGCGGCAAGCAGCGTGCGCAGACTTTCATGCCGGGCCACCACATCCGCCATCGCCGCGCGCAATTCGTCGGTATCGAGTCGCCCATTCAACCGCAATGCCGCGGCCAGGTTGTACACCGGGGAAGGCCCCTGCAACTGGTCGACAAACCACAACCGCTGCTGGGCATACGACAACGGCACCACCGCCGGCCGCTCTGCTGCCACCAACGGCCGCAGCCGCCGCGAACCCACGCCGATGTGGCCTACCAATTGGGCAACCGTGGGCGCGTCGAACACGGTGGGGACCGAAACGTCGGCATCCAGTGTCGTGCTGATCGCCGCGGACAAGCGCATCGCCAATAACGAATCCCCGCCGAGGTCGAAGAAGGAGTCGTTGATGCTGACTTGGTCGAGGCCGAGGCCGAGGACTTGGGCGTAGATGCTTGCCAAGATTTCTTCGAGGGCGGTGGTGGGCGGTTGGTAGTCGTGAAGGTTGTGGGTGTCGGGTGCGGGGAGGGCGCGGGTGTCGAGTTTGCCGTTAGGCGTGAGTGGGAGGGTGTCGAGTTCGACGATGGCGGCCGGGATCATGTACGACGGGAGCGACTCTGCCAGGGCGGTGCGTGCCTGGGTGGGGTTGGCGGTGCCGGTGATGTAGCCGACCAGGCGTTTGTCGCCGGGGCGATCTTCGCGGACGATGACGACGGCCTGCTCGACGCCGTCGAATGCGCTTAGCGCGGTTTGGATTTCGCCGAGTTCGATGCGGTAGCCGCGGATTTTGACTTGTTCGTCGGCACGTCCGAGGTAATGCAGCTGGCCGTCGGGGCCCCAGCGCACCAGGTCCCCGCTGCGATACATGCGGGCCCCGGGTTGGCCGTAGGGGTTGGCGATGAATTGTGTTGCGGTCAGCCCGGCGCGGCCCAGATAGCCCACCGCGACACCGGTCCCGGCGATATACAACTCGCCGACCGCTCCGACCGGTACTGAGCGCAGCCAGCGGTCGAGCACCATCAATCCTGCTCCGGGCACCGGGGACCCGATCGGGACGGCCGGGGTGCCCGCGGTCAGGGGGGCGCTGATGGCCACGCACATGGTGGTCTCGGTAGGACCGTAGGCGTTGATCATTACCCGGCCGGTGGCCCAGCGGTCCACCACCTCGACGGGGCAGGCTTCTCCGACGGTGACCAGTGTGGTGGCTTGCAGCTCGTGTTCGGACAGCATCGCCACCGCTGACGGAGTTTGCGTCAACACGCTGACGCCGTTGGCGACCAGCAGTTGTTGCAGGTCCGGTGGAGAGCTGACCACCGCCTCGGGCACCACCACCAGTCGGCCCCCGCGCAACAGTGCACCGAAGATCTCCCACACCGAGACGTCGAAGGCCAGCGAATGACACAGCGACCACACTCCGGCCAGCCTGGCGTCGAGCGATCCCAACAGCGCGGTCACGTTGCGGTGGGTGACGGCCACGCCTTTGGGGGTGCCGGTAGTGCCCGAGGTGTAGATCAGATACGCAATCGAGTCCGCTTCGGGTGGGGGCAATCCGGTCTCGGGCTGGGCGTCGAGAGCTGGATCGTGGAGGTCGACGACCGGTGCATTGAAGCCGTTCAGGTGCGGGCGCAGCTCGGTGGTGGTCAGCACGACTGCTGGTGCGGCATCGGACAGCACGAACCGCTGGCGCGCCGCAGGGACGGCGGGGTCGATTGCCACGTAGGCGGCCCCGGTCTTCAGCACGGCCAGGATCGCCACGATCGCCTCAGCCGAGCGGGATACCAGCAGCGCCGCGCACTGCCCTGGGCCCACCCCGTGGCCGGCCAGCACATGCGCCAACCGGTTCGCCTCTACATCGAGCTCCCGATAGCTCATCGAGCGGCCTTCGACCGTAACCGCGATCGCCTCCGGTGTGCGCTGGACCTGCTGGCCGAACAACCCTGGAATCGACGCGGCCGAGACGGGCCGGACCAACTCCGCCCGGTTACCCCACGCCGCCAACCGGGCATAGTCGGGCTCATCGAGCACATCGATCGTTGACAACGAGCGGCTGGGGTCGGCCGCCATCGCCACCAACACCCGCCCTAGCCGTTGGGCCAGATCCCGCGCATCGGAGTCGGAAAACAACTGCCCGGCACCCGCCGTGCTGAGGAAGAGCTGATCACCATCTATGAAAAAGATCAGCGCGAATTCGACCGGGCCGGCGTGGGTCAGGGTTCCTGATGCCGGAGCACCGGCGAAATCCCCCAGATGTGTGCCCGGAATAAAATTAACGACTACCCGGTTCGACGCCTGTCCAGAGCCGCGAAGACGCGCGTTGTAATCGATTGAATGCACTGGGAACCGTTGATGCTGTAACGCGTCGCGCATACATGTGCCGACATTTGTGCAAAACTCCGCGATTGAATGCTCAGGCGGAGTCTTCAACGTCAGTGGCACGAACCCGGAAATCATTCCGGGCACTGTTTGGGTTTCTGGGCGAACTCGCCTGCTTACCGGAAAGTCGAGCACTACTTCCGGACTCTCGGTGTCGAACGCGCGGACCAGGAGCGCGCACGCCGCGGTGATCACCGAAGATCGACGCACCCCGCAGGCCTGGGACAGCACCTGAATGCCGGCCACGGCGCAGGGGTCCACTTCCACGGGTTCAGACGGTTCGTCCCGATCATCGTCGGTGGCCGCCGCCAACCGATAACGCGGTTCGCTTTCCGGCGGAATGTTGCTGATCCAGTAAGACCGATCATTCAGATAATCGGTCGAGGATTCGTACTCTAATTCGCAATCGATCAGATCCTTCAGCGACCCGAAAAAAGCGGGTGAGGCCGACGCGCCGGCAGCAAGCGCATTATAGATTTCTGCGATTCGGTGACAAACAAGAGTGATACCGATGCCGTCTACTACTATATGATGGCAGCATACGAACCAATAAAATTCATCTACCCGTGTCTGCATCAACGCAAATTTGAACAGCGGGCCGGCGAGGGGCATCAAGGTGTGTTGGATCGATGATGCGAGCCGGTGGGCGTCCTGAGCGGGATCGGGCGAGCCGGTCAGGTCATAGCGAGCAAGTTCGACGTCCGGGTAATCAACCGGCTTCTGAAAAACCTTGCCATCCAGCTCGAGAAACCCGGCTCGAAGCGGCTCGGCCTCGCGCACCGCTTGGACAATCGACCGTTGAAGCAAGTCCGGCTCGATCGCGCCCTGGATTCGGATCAGCTCGCCCAGTTGCCACTTGGCACCGAAGCTGCCCGTTTTCTGCGCAATCCAAATGTCTTGCTGTCCCCGCGTTAGCGGTAAAACCCGGTCATCGAGTTCCATCCGACTACCCCACCTGCTAAGTGCCTACTTATTGGCAGGGCGGCCCGCTTCCAGTCTCTCGCCCAAACTTTTCGACCAGTAAAACCACCATCCAGACCCTCCGACTGGCTGTCATGTGGGGGAGCGTATGGCCCGTCGAGCGGACCTCGTCGGAATTCACATCCAAGTCGAGTGGTCAGGAGGCCTAGATGGGGTAGTGCTGTAGTACAGGTGCACGATCGGCGAACTGGACGCCGGGCATGGCAAAGTCCGTCGTGGAACTGCCAGTGCAGCTCAGTAACTCGTGCGCGCGATGCAATAACCGGCCGACCAAGGCTTCTCCTGACCTTGACCTGACCTGCTATTTTGGCTCGTACCTTATTACTACATGACGGGCTCGACCTTGCGAAGCTGATGAACTTTCGGTGCTTGTTAGTTGCGCTAGCGAACACCGTCCCGGCTCGGCTGACGCGAATCAGCAAAGGCGATTTCCGATCGAACCAACGGGTCTTTACGCCGGGTGACTTACCCTTCGGGTCATGGAACCCTCGGCGCGCGCTGCGGTCGAACCCGCTATCCGGGTCGACGGACTGACCAAACGGTTCGGCCGCATCGCGGCCGTCGAGGATCTGAGTATGAGCGTCGCGCCCGGCGAGGTGTTCGGATTCCTGGGCCCCAACGGTGCCGGCAAGTCGACGACGATTCGCCTGCTGCTCGGATTGATTCGCCCCACCGCGGGCACGGCGAAGATATTCGGTTGCCCAGCGCATGACGTCCGCCGGTCCCATCGGCACGTCGCATACGTGCCCGCAGATGTGGCGCTGTGGCCACGACTAACCGGCGCGGAAATCCTTGAGCTGCTTGGCTCTTTGGGCCCCGGCGTCGATACGGCCTACCGCGACGAGTTGGTCGATCGTTTCGATCTCGAGCTCGACAAGCCGGCCAAAACATATTCGACCGGCAACCGACAGAAGGTGGCACTTGTTGCTGCATTCGCGACACGGGCGCCGCTTCTGGTGCTCGATGAGCCGACAAGCGGTGTGGACCCGTTGATGGAAAGGGAATTTCGCGGCTGTGTCGCCGAAGCGCGCGAGCGAGGCCAGACGGTGTTCCTCAGCTCTCATCAACTGGCCGAAGTAGAAGCCGTGTGCGACCGGGTAGCGATTCTGCGTGCCGGGCGACTCGTCGAAGTCGACAGCATCGCCGACCTCCGCCGCTTGCATCGGACCGTGGTCGAGGTGTCCTATCGCGACGGTCAGCCTTCGCTGCAGGACGTTGCGGCGGTGTCGGGTATCGAACAGCTGGGCGGTGAACGGTTGCGCTTCAACCTAACTGGACCGCCGGGGGCGGCGCTTCGGGCGCTCGCCGCAGCTGACATCACGGCGCTGTCGATGCACGAACCGACTCTCGAGGAGATCTTCCTCGACTACTACGGCGATTCCGCGCGATGACAACAGCCACGCTGCCCGGTTCGTCGTTGGCCACAGGGCCCCACCTCACGCCGGGGCAGGCCGTGAGCCGGCTGGCCGTGCGCCAGCTTCGCCGCGGCGCCGTGCTGGCCGCCCTGATCTGCGGAGTCATGTCGGCGTTGGTCGCCTTCCAGTACCAGCCGATCGGCGCGTTGCTGAATCAATCAGATCTGCGCCTACTCGCCGAGAATCCCGCGATAAGGATCTTGTCGGGCCCGCCGGTCGCTCTCGACAATCCCGGCGGTTTCACCGTATGGCGAACCGGCACAGCCGTTTCGGTGCTCGCGAGCGGCTGGATCATGCTTGCCGCCACGCGCATATCCCGCGGTGAGGAGGATAGCCGGCGGTGGGATCTGCTCCTCGCCGGACGCCTGCGAATGGCGGATGTGGTCACCCGGTGCCTGGCCGCTCTTGTCGGATGCTCGGTGCTGATCGGTGTGGCGATTGGGGCGGGCCTTCTGGCGGCTCGCACGCAACCGACTGGTGCGGTGATCTATGCCGTCGGAACTGCCTGTATCGCTGCAACTTTCGCCACAACTGCGCTGCTCGCCGCGCAAGTCATGCCGAGTCGATCCGGCGCCACGGGACTTACCGCCGCAGCTTTGGGCGGCAGCCTGATGTTGCGCATGGTCTCCGATGGCTCGCATCAATTGGCGTGGGCGGCCTGGATGACGCCGTTCGGGCTTGCCGCCCGGTCGGCGCCATACGCCGAAAACCGCATCGTCCCACTGATCGTGCTGGGCGTGTTTCCGGTAGTGCTGGCCGGTACGGCCCTCTTCGCGGCAACCCACCGCGATTTGGGTGACGGGGTCGTGACGGTGCCTGTCACCCGCCCTCCACGAACACGCTCGTTGCGGTCCATCGGCGGGTTCGCCTTTCGCCGGACCGTCCGGACCACGCTCGGCTGGGCCACCGGTATCACCGCATATTTCTTCCTGGTCGGCGTGTTGCTCCCCTCGATTCTCAAGCTGTTTCAGACGAACCCGCGCATGGCTGAACTCGCCGCGCCGGCCGGGATGGGCGGCCATGAACTCGTGAAAGTCGGCGCTGCGGTGCTGTTCGGCGTGCTCGCCGTTCCCACCGGACTGTACGCCGCTGTGCGTCTCGCCGCGATGGTCGCCGACGAGAAGGCCGGTCGAATGAACTTGCTTTTCGCCCAGCCTATTTCGCGTATGCGCCTGATGTCGACCGAGATCATGGTCACGGTCGGCGGGGTGGTGGCCCTGCATTGCTCAGCCGCAATCGGCATCTGGGTCGGAGCCGAAAGCACGGGCGCCCCACTGCAATTGAGCGCTGCGGTTGCGGGGGCGCTGAATTCCGTTCCGGTGGCGTTGCTCGCGGCCGGGGCGGCCGCGGTGGGCATCGGGTGGTTCCCCTCCGCTGCGGCCGCAATCGGCGCACTGCCGGTTGTGGGCGGGTTTCTGATGAACGTCATCATGAAGTCCACGAGCGCCCCCGGCTGGGCCGCCAACCTTTCGCCGTGGTCGCACCTCGCCGCCGTGCCTGACGCACCGCCCAATTGGGCGGCCACCGCCATTTTCCTGCTCGTCGGCGCTGTCCTTGCCGCGCTCGGCGTGTACGGATACCTGCAGCGCGATTTGGCTAGCTGAGGCAACGGGCCGTTCGAATGGTCGCGATCGATCGCGACCCTGTTACCGAGGCGCGCGCTCGTTTGCTGGCCTACGATGGCCCGGACGGACCAACGCTTCAGAGAAGACGGCGTGAAGTTCCGGCTCGCAAGCGAGGGAAGATCCCGATAGGAGGGGCCCAGATGGGATTCATACCCGGTTTCAACGAAATGAAGGAGTCTGTCGAGGAATCTATCGACCTCCTCAGGCGCGCCATCGCGGCGCTGGAAAAGCTTGCGGCAGAACAGGAGCGCGCCAATGACCTGTACGCCGAAGCGAATCAGGTCGGCCATGTACAAGCTCAGAACGTGACCAAGCTGTCGCGATGAGCTCGCCGACGAGCGGCCGATTGATGGACGGAATCCCGCCCCGGCACGGCATCTCGCGCGTGCTCAGCTAAACGAGGATCCGGCACTCGTGAGCTTGTGGGCCGCCGCTCGATCTGCGACAGCTACTACTCGATTCTGTAGCTGGAACCTGAGATCTTTCATTGTGTCCTACGCGATTCCGCGCCGGAGCCCCCATAATTTCGGGTAGTAATGCCCGCGAGGTGGAGTAGGGAAGTCGAGTAGCTCGACTTCTTCACCCGGGGATGTGATCCAGCGACGCCGCCAAAGCAAACTGGTGATGAACGGTCAGCAAATCTATTGCACTACATCGGATTCGGCCGAGATATTCACACCTCGAGCCCCGGCCTTAGCGCGCCTGACCCTGTGAGGCCAGGAACCCCGCGACACCACGGACCAGCGCGTCGGCGTACTTCTGCCGGCCCTCGGCCGACTCCATCAGCGCCGAGTCCGCGGGGTTCTTCATGTTGCCGCACTCGACCAGAATCGACGGATACTGGGCCAGGTTCAGGCCGGTCAGATCCGAGCGGCCGTAAAGACCGTTCTGGCCGATGTAGTTGGCCGGCGGAATTCCCGAGCCCTGCATTTGGTCCCGCATGATCCGGGCGTACTGCACCGACGGACCCGCCTGCACCTGGTTGAGCGGCGGGGCCGAATAGTTGACGTGGAATCCCCGGCCGGACGGCGGGCCGCCGTCGGCGTGGATGCTCAGGACCGCGTTGGGATGCAGCGCGTTGGCTGCGTTCGCGCGTTCGTCCACACACGGCCCCAAACCGCTGTCGTTGGCCCGGGACAGCGCGGTCCGCACTCCCAGGGCGCTCAACTCGGCGCGCACGCGCAGCGCGGTGTCCCAGGTGAAGGTGTGTTCCTGAAAACCGGTGTTGGTCGCGGTCCCACTGGTCTGGCAGTCCTTGGTGCCGCCGCGGCCGGTGGGTACCTGACGGTTGATGGAGCCGTCATTGGAGCCGTTGTGCCCCGGATCGATGAAGACCACCATCCCGGCGATGTTGGATGGGACCGCCGTCGCGGTCGGCATGATCGCCGTCGAAGCGGCAACGAGCACACCGACCGCCAATTTGATTCCGACACGTCTGCTCAGTCGTAGGTCCACGGCGCAAAGCTAACGCCGCGCGGTCTACGCTGGGGGTTTCGAATCGCCGGAGACTCACGAGCGAAACCAACTCGAGACCAAGATGCGAGGGGATTGTCATGCAACCCGGAGGCGACATGTCGGCGCTGCTGGCCCAGGCGCAGCAGATGCAGCAAAAGCTCATGGAAGCCCAGCAACAACTGGCGAACGCCGAGGTGCATGGTCAGGCCGGTGGGGGCTTGGTCAAGGTTGTGGTCAAGGGCAGCGGTGAGGTGATCGCGGTGCAGATCGACCCCTCCATCGTCGACCCTTCCGACGTTGAGACGTTGCAGGACTTGATCGTCGGCGCCATGGGGGACGCGTCCAAGCAGGTCACCCGGATGGCCCAGGAGCGGCTGGGGTCGCTGGCCGGCGGCTTCGGCCCGCCGCCGGGACAACCGCCGGCGCCGGGCCAGGGGCTCTAGATTCCGCGACCGACATGTTCGAGGGACCCGTCCAGGATTTGATCGACGAGCTCGGCAAGCTGCCGGGTATCGGGCCTAAAAGTGCCCAGCGCATCGCCTTCCATCTGTTGTCGGTGGAACCACCGGATATCGACCGGCTGACGGCGGTGCTGGCGAAGGTTCGCGACGGGGTGCGGTTCTGCGCGGTGTGCGGCAACGTCTCGGACAACGAGCGCTGCCGGATCTGTGCGGATCCCCGCCGCGACGGGTCGCAGGTGTGCGTCGTCGAGGAACCCAAGGACGTCCAGGCCGTCGAGCGCACCCGCGAATTCCGCGGCCGCTATCACGTACTCGGCGGTGCGCTCGATCCGTTGTCCGGAGTGGGTCCCGATCAGCTGCGGATCCGCGAGCTGTTGAGCCGGATCGGTGAGCGGGTCGACGACGTCGACATCACCGAGGTGATCATCGCTACCGACCCGAACACCGAAGGCGAGGCGACGGCCACCTACCTGGTGCGGATGTTGCGCGACATTCCGGGCCTGACGGTGACGCGGATCGCGTCCGGGCTGCCGATGGGCGGTGACCTGGAGTTCGCCGACGAACTGACGCTGGGTCGCGCGCTGGCCGGCCGCCGGGCCATGGTCTGAACACGGGCCGCACTCTCTCACGCACCTGCCAACTCGCCGGCCGCGCTTTCCACTGCGGGCCCAGATCCCGGTA
This sequence comes from Mycobacterium sp. 1465703.0, assembly GCF_001672975.1. Taxonomy (GTDB): domain Bacteria; phylum Actinomycetota; class Actinomycetes; order Mycobacteriales; family Mycobacteriaceae; genus Mycobacterium. The sequence continues at coordinate 22,719 of NZ_LZKU01000164.1, read as the reverse complement.
GCGGTTTGCCCGCGACTTCCGGCATGAATCGAAGGGCGACGGTCCCCACTAAGCCCGCGAAGATCAGCATGTAGGCCGGCACCATGGCGCTGCCGGTGCTGGATATCAGCGCTTGCGCGATCACCGGAGTGGTTCCGCCGACGGTCGATAGCGCGATGTTGTACGAAATGGCCAGCGCTCCGCTGCGCACTCTGGTCGGGAACAGCGCCGGCAGGGCTTGGGGAGTGGTGCTGTCGAAACACAGTTCCATCAGTCCGACCAGCAGCACACCGATGAAGACCAACGGCAAGATATCGCCGAAGCGCATCAGCAAGAACGCCGGGACCGACGCCACAATGAGCAACCCGCAGCCCGTCCACATGATCGGTTTCACGCCGATACGGTCGGACAACATGGCGACGAACACCACCGCGGCCATCAAGATCGCCAACGTCGCCACGATAATGACCAGGCTGGCCGTTTTACCCACGTGCGCAACCACTTTGAGGTACGTCGGCAAGTATCCGGTGAGCATGAAGTCGGGGACCTGTGAGGCCACCACAACTGCAGCGCAGACCACCATCGGCCGCCACTGCTCCAGCACCGTGCGCCGAAATTGCTGCCAGCCGCGGTCAGCCGGCGTATCCGTGTTGCTGCTCAGCTGTTTGTAGGCGGGGGATTCCTCGATCCGCAGCCGCAGATAGAGAGCGAGGACGCCGAAGGGCGCTCCCAGCAGCAGCGGAATCCGCCAGCCCCACGCCAGCATGTCGTGGCTTGGCAGCCAGGCCTGCAGAGCGGTCACCAGCACGCCGGCCAGCACGAACCCGACCAGGTTGCCCAGCGGCAAAAACCCGACCATCATGCCGCGTTTGCGGTCCGGGGCCCGCTCAACGAGATAGGTCATCGCGCCGACGAACTCGCCGCCGGTAGACAATCCTTGAAAGATCCGGGCGACCAGCAGCAGGATCGGCGCCCAGATGCCGATGGTGCTGTAACCGGGCAGTAAGCCGGTCATGGTGGTACCCACTGCCATCAGCAGGATGGTGATCACCAGAACGCGCTTGCGCCCGACGCGGTCCCCCAGGGGGCCTAGGACGAAGCCACCGAGCGGACGCACCACGTACGCCGCCGCCAGGGTGCTGAAGGTGGCGATGAGATGGACCGCGCTGACGCTGTTGCCCGGATAGAAGACCTGGGCAATGGTGGTCGCGATGTAGCCGTAGACGCCGAAGTCGTACCACTCCATGAAATTGCCGATGGCAGTCGCCAGGGTGTCCCGGCGCATCGCCGAATCGGTGTCCGGGGAGTCAGCGCCTGTGCCGCTGTGCCGTTCGCGTCGGGTGCTCATTGCCACGTCGCGTACCCATAACTTTGCTGCCCGGAACCGTTGTGCCTGCAACCGTTCGCCTCAGCGAGCCGCTAACCGCTCGCGGCGCAGCAACTGGACCTCGGGCAGTTCCAGCGGCGGCAGTTCACCGACCACCGTGCTCAGCAGCAGATCGGCCAGTTGCGGGTTGCGGGCCAGACACGGCCCGTGCATGTAGGTCGCGATCACGCTGCCCTGCACCGCGCCGTCGAAGCCGTCGCCGCTCCGGTTGCCGGCGCCCTTGACCACCGCGCCCAGCGGCGAGGCTGCCGGCCCCAGCACGGTGCCCCCGCGGTGATTCTCAAAGCCGGTGAGACGCTCGGTCAGGCCCGCCAGCAGCGGCCGGGTAGCCAGCTCGCCGATGGTGCGCGTGTCTTGCGGTGACGTCGTCGCATCCAGCATGCCCACCCCGTCGACGCGTTCCCCGGCCGACGTTTCATACCAGTGCCCGAGGACCTGTACGGCCGCACAGATCGCCAGCACCGGGGCGCCTCGTTCCGCGGCGCGCTGCAGGCCGGGGTACTTGATCAGGTGCCGGGTGGCCAGGCGCTGCGCGTAGTCCTCGGCCCCGCCCAATGTGTAGAGGTCCAACGACTCGGGCACCGGGTCGGCCAGCGTGATCTCGACGATCTCGGCGGCGATGCCGCGCAGCCGCAGTCGCTGCCGCAACACGAGCGCGTTGCCGCCGTCGCCGTAGGTGCCCATCACGTCGGGCAGCACCAGCCCGATCCGCACCACCGAGTCAGCCATGGCGCGCCAATGCTCGTTGCAGCTGGAGGAACGCGGTGTAGTTGGCGACGACCTCCACCCGCCCGGGCGGGCACGAGGCGATCGCGGCGACGGTGTCGTGCACCAGGGTGTGCTCGACGCCCGCGTAGCCCAGACGCACCGCAAGGTCGGTGCCGCGCTCACCGGCGGCCACCACTTCGGTCTGTTCGAAGTGCTCGAACCGGACATCCCACAGCCACGACAGGTCTTCCCCGTCGGGCACCTGACCGTTGACCGAGATGACCACCCCGGCGGCGTGCTTGTCCACCATCGACAGCGCCTCCTGCCACCCGGCGGGGTTCTTGGCCAGCAGCATCCGCACTTCGTGTGCACCGACGCGGACGGTCCGATAACGCCCCGCGACCTCGTCGACCGACGAGACGGCCGCGACCGCCGACTGTGGATCCGCACCCAACGCGACCGCGGCCGCGACGGCCTGGGCGGCGTTACCCCGGTTGACCGCGCCCGGCAGCGCCAGCCGCATCGGTAGGGCCAGGCCGTCGGGCCCGTAGAGGCTGTCGTCGTCGAACCACCATTGCGGGCTGGGGCGTTTGAAGTCGGCACCCGTGGAGTACCAGTGGCCGCGGTCGCGCACGATGACTTCGCCGCTGCGCGGGCAGCTGACCGAGTCGTTCGCCCAGGCGCCGCCCGCGGCCACCCAGACGACGTTCGGGCTGTCGTAGGCCGCCGATGTCATCAACACGTCGTCGCAGTTGGCGACGACGACCGCCTTGGGGTGCCGGGCCAGGCCGGCGCGCAGGGCCCGCTCGATGACGTTGATCTCGCCGACCCGGTCCAGCTGGTCGCGTGACAGGTTGAGCAGTACGACGACGCTGGGGTCGACGGCATCGGACACGTGCGGGACATGCATCTCGTCGACTTCCAGGGCCGCCAGGGACGCATCGCGGCCGGCGGCCAGCGCGGCGACCAGGCCGGCGTCCATGTTGGCGCCCTCGGCGTTGGTGGCCACCGCACCCAGCGTCGCCAGCGCGGCCGACGTCATCCGGGTAGTGGTGGATTTGCCGTTGGTGCCGGTGACGATGACGGTGCGCCGTCCCGACGCGAGCTGCTGGAGAACGGAGCGGTCCAGGGTCATCGCGATCAGGCCGCCGATCATCGCCCCGGCTCCGCGTCCGGTCACCCGCGATGCCCAGCGCGCGCTCGCTCCTGCGGCCAGGGCCAGACGGGCGCGGGTGGTAATCACCCGGGAAGTTTAAGGGCATCGCGACACGGCGGCGCAGCGACCAGGTGATGTCGGTCAGCCGTGCCATCCTCAGTCCATGAGCGCGGTGTCCTGGGGTCGGCCGGCCAGCGAGCCGGACGCGGGCTGGGCAGTCGTCGACGTCGAGACCTCGGGCTTTCGCCCGGGTCAGGCCCGGATCATCAGCGTTGCCGCGCTCGGCCTGGATGCCGATGGCAATATCGAGCAGTCGGTGGTCAGCCTGCTCAACCCCGGGGTGGATCCGGGCCCCACCCACGTGCACGGCCTGACCGCAGCGATGCTGGAAGACCAGCCACAGTTCGCCGACATCGTCGACGATGTGGCCGAGGTGCTGCGCGGGCGCACCCTGGTAGCCCACAACGTGGCGTTCGACTATGCATTCCTCGCCGCCGAAGCCGAACTCGCGGAGACCGAACTGCCCGTCGACACCGTCATGTGCACGGTCGAGCTGGCCCGCCGGTTGGACCTCGGCATCGACAACCTGCGGCTGGAGACGCTCGCGGCGCACTGGGGAGTGACCCAGGAGCGGCCGCATGACGCATTCGACGACGCGTTGGTGCTGACCGGCGTGCTGGCCTCGGCGCTCAAGCTCGCGCGCGACGGCGACATCTGGTTGCCGGTACATCCCGTGACCCGGCGCCGTTGGCCGAACGGCCGGGTCACCCACGACGAGCTGCGGCCGCTGAAGGTGCTGGCGTCGCGGATGCCGTGCCCGTATCTCAACCCGGGCCCCTACATCGGTGGCAGGCCGCTGGTTCAGGGCATGCGGGTGGCGCTGGCCGCCGAGGTCGGGCGCACCCACGAGGAACTTCTGGAGCGGATCCTGCATGCCGGCCTGGCCTATAGCGACGCCGTCGACCGGGAGACCTCGCTGGTGGTCTGCAACGATCCCGCCGCCGAGCAGGGCAAGGGCTACTTAGCCCGCAAGCTGGGGGTGCCGGTGATCTCCGACGCACAATTCATGGCCTGCGTCGGCGCCGTGATCGGCGGCGCCAGCGTGGACGAATTCACCGACGCCAGCGCGCTGGACCAGCAACTCGCGCTGTTCTGACCGCGCTGGGGCTGTGCCGTCGGCACTCGATCAGGGCCCGCCGCGCCAGTGTTCGATGCGGTGGTGGTCGGGGGTGAACCCGTGCTGCACACCCCACAGCACCGCCTGCGTGCGGCTTCCGACGCCGAGCTTGCGGTAGATGTTGCGAATGTAGGACTTCACGGTATTCGGGCTCAGGTAGGTCAGCCGCGCCACATCGGCGTTGCTCTTGCCCTGGGTGATCAGCGCCAGGATCTCGGCCTCGCGGTCGCTGAGCCCTTCGCCGCGGCCGGGCCAGTCGAGCCCGGGCGCACTGCGTGCCCGGCCGGTTATGTCGCTGACGATCACCTCGCCGGAATGCACGGCCTCCAGCGCGGCGACCAGCTCGCGGGCGGGCAGGGTCTTCGAGAGGTAACCGTGCGCCCCATGTCGCCGTGCGCTCTCAATGAGGTCGGGGTGAAAGTTCCACGTGTAGACCACAACCCGGCGTGCCCGAGGGTTGGCAACCAAAACCCCGATCTCCTCGTGGTCGGATTCGGGTTGGGCAAATGAGTCGTACAAGACGATATCGACAGCCTCAGCGACGGGCATGGTGGAGTCGAGTTCGGCGATCACCACACGTTCCCGGTACGGGTCCAGCATGTTGGCCACGCCCTTCACGACGACGTCGTAGTCGTCGACAAGCGCAACCGTGATCGGCGCGCGAGGGGAAGGCGGCATGTCGGCGAGATTACCTCCCTAGGGGTGTATTTCTACCCCCCTTAAGGGTGATCGACTGGATACATCGCTGGCGCAACCAGATTGCCAGTCATCAACCTCAAGTTGGAGGCCCATCATGATCATCCTTGGCATCATCGCGCTGATCGCAGGATTTCTGCTCAAGATTGCGGTGCTGTGGACCATCGGCATCATCCTCGTCATCGCCGGCGTGATCCTGGCGATCCTCGGTTCCACCGGACGCGCCGTCGGCGGCCGCAGGCACTATTTCTGAACGCCCGCAATGGAGACGTCCGACCTCGGGCTGCGGACGTCACGAACAAACATTGCATCGACGGTGCCGGGAGTATGCGACATGAGGACGAGAGGAGCACCAAATGCCCACCTGGGAGTGGCTTTGGATTGCGGTCTCCATCGTGATTGTGGTGGCAGTACTCGCCATCGCGGCGAAGGTGGCGACGCTCCGCCGGCACGGCGTCAGCGGCGCGCCGCGCGGTTGACCGCCGAAACCACCGCACGCAGCGACGCGGAAGTGATCGACGGTGCGATGCCGACCCCCCACACCGTGCGACCGTCCACCGATGCCTCCACATACGCCGCGGCCTGGGCGTCGTCACCGGCGCTCATCGCGTGCTCGGAGTAGTCCAGGACGGCCACGTCGAAGCCGATACCGCCCAGCGCCTGGACGAATGCGGCCAGGGGGCCGTTGCCTTCCCCGCTGATCTCCCTCACGACCCCGTTGACCTTGACGGTCGCGGTGATGCGGGTGAGGCCGCTGTCTTCGTCCGAAGCGTCGACGCGCTGCTTCACCCGCTCCAGCGGGATCACCGGGGCCAGATACTCCTCCGAGAAGGCGTCCCACATCTCCTTGGGGCTGACCTCGCCGCCTTCCCCTTCACTGATCTTCTGCACCACCTGGGAGAACTCGATCTGCAGCCGCCGCGGCAGGGCGAGGCCGTGATCGGCCTTCATGATGTAGGCCACCCCGCCCTTGCCGGACTGCGAGTTGACCCGGATCACCGCCTCGTAGGTGCGCCCGACGTCCTTGGGGTCGATCGGTAGATACGGCACCTGCCAGAGCATGTCCTCGACGTCGGTGTCCGCGGCGTCCGCGTCGATCTTCATCTGGTCCAGGCCCTTGTTGATGGCGTCCTGGTGGCTGCCGGAGAACGCGGTGTAGACCAGATCCCCGCCGTACGGGTGGCGTTCGTGCACCGGTAGCTGGTTGCAGTACTCCACCGTGCGGCGGATCTCGTCGATATTGGAGAAGTCGATCTGCGGGTCCACGCCGCGGGAGAACAGGTTCAGCCCTAGCGTCACCAGACAGACGTTGCCGGTGCGCTCGCCGTTGCCGAACAGACAGCCCTCGATGCGGTCGGCGCCGGCTTGGTAGCCCAATTCCGCTGCGGCGACGGCGGTTCCGCGGTCGTTGTGCGGATGCAGGCTCAGGATGACCGATTCCCGGTTGGCCAGGTTGCGGCTCATCCACTCGATCGAGTCGGCGTAGACGTTGGGCGTCGCCATCTCCACCGTCGCGGGCAGGTTGAAGATGATCGGGTTGTCCTGCGTCGGCTGGATGATCTCGCCGACGGCGTCGCACACCTCTTTGGCGTATTCCAGTTCGGTGCCGGTGTAGGACTCCGGCGAATACTCGAACCGCCACCGCGTGCCCGGGTGCTTGGCGGCCTCCTCGACACACTTACGGGCGCCTTCGGTCGCGATGGCTTGCACTGCGGCCCGGTCAGCGCGGAAAACGACGCGGCGCTGCAGGATCGACGTCGAGTTGTAGAAGTGCACGATCACCTGCGGCGCACCGTGGCACGCCTCGAAGGTGCGCTCGATCAGTTCGGGCCGGCACTGGGTCAGCACCTGGACGGTGACATCGTCGGGGATGGCACCGTCGGTGATGATCTCGCGAACGAAGTCGAAGTCGGTTTGGCTGGCCGACGGAAACCCGACTTCGATCTCCTTGTAGCCCATGCGGACCAGCAGGTCGAACATGCGACGCTTGCGCGCCGGGCTCATCGGATCGATCAGCGCCTGGTTGCCATCGCGCAGATCGACCGCGCACCACAGCGGCGCGCTGTCGATGACGCGGTCGGGCCAGGTGCGGTCGGACAGCCGAATCGGCTCGACTTCTTCGGCGAAGGGCCGGTACCGGTTGATCGGCATCGACGAGCCGCGCTGCGGGTTCCACGCCGGTTGACCTGGACCCGGTGGGCCCGCCGGCGAGACGATGGTTCGTGTTGAGCTGTATGCGTCGGGATTGGAAGTCACGGTAGTTGCTCCGGGGTTTCAGAAGGGAACTTCAGACCGGCGCATCGCGAACACCCGCGACGGGAAGCCGGTCTGGATCAGACCCCGTCGCGGCGTCCGAGGAGGAGCACCCGCTGCACGTCCCGAACTTTACCGCGATTAGCCGCTTGGGTGGAAATTTGGCCGAGACCGCAGCGAAACCGCAGGCTCGGGTAGCTGGTATCGCGACGTAAATCACCCTGCGGTGGCACGTATTCTGTTGTGGACTTATACCCGAAATGGAATGCCCAGGGCCGGAGAGGCAGGAAAAACGTGGCGCTCGTCGTGCAGAAGTACGGCGGATCCTCAGTGGCCAACGCCGATCGGATCCGGCGCGTGGCCGAGCGCATCGTCGCAGCCAAGAAGCAGGGAAATGACGTCGTCGTCGTCGTTTCCGCGATGGGCGACACCACCGACGACTTGATGGATCTGGCCCAACAGGTGTGCCCGGCCCCGCCGCCGCGGGAACTCGACATGCTGCTGACCGCCGGTGAGCGCATCTCCAATGCCCTGGTCGCCATGGCCATCGAATCGCTGGGTGCCCAGGCGCGCTCGTTCACCGGCTCGCAGGCCGGCGTGATCACCACCGGCACGCACGGCAACGCCAAGATCATCGATGTCACGCCGGGACGGTTGCAGGCCGCGCTCGACGAGGGCCGCATCGTGCTGGTGGCCGGCTTCCAGGGGGTCAGCCAGGACACCCGGGACGTGACCACCCTGGGCCGCGGCGGTTCTGACACCACGGCCGTTGCCCTGGCCGCGGCGCTGGGCGCCGACGTCTGCGAGATCTACACCGATGTGGACGGCATCTTCAGCGCCGACCCGAGGATCGTGCATAACACCCGCAAGCTGGACACGGTCACCTTCGAAGAGATGCTCGAGATGGCGGCTTGCGGCGCCAAGGTTTTGATGCTGCGCTGCGTGGAATATGCGCGGCGCTACAACATCCCGGTGCACGTCCGATCCTCGTACTCGGAGAATCCAGGCACCGTCGTCGTCGGATCGATCAAGGACATAGCAATGGAAGACCCCATCCTGACCGGAGTCGCGCACGACCGCAGCGAGGCCAAGGTGACCGTCGTCGCCATTCCCGACATCCCGGGTTACGCCGCTCGGGTCTTCCGGGCGCTGGCCGACGCCGACGTGAACATCGACATGGTGCTGCAGAACGTCTCCAAGGTCGAGGACGGCAAGACCGACATCACCTTCACCTGCTCGCGCGACAGCGGACCCACTGCGGTGGCCAAGCTGGACGCACTCAAAGACGAGATCGGGTTCAGCCAACTGCTCTACGACGACCACATCGGCAAGGTGTCGCTGATCGGGGCCGGCATGCGCAGCCACCCCGGCGTCACCGCCACCTTCTGTGAGGCGCTGGCCGAAGTGGGTGTCAACATCGAGCTGATCTCCACCTCCGAGATCCGCATCTCGGTGCTGTGCCGCGACACCGAACTAGATAAGGCCGTCGTGGCGTTGCACGAAGCGTTCGGGCTCGGCGGTGCCGAGTCGGCGACGGTGTATGCGGGGACGGGTAGATAAATGGTTGCCATTGGAGTTGTGGGCGCCACTGGCCAGGTCGGCCAGGTGATGCGCAGGTTGCTCGACGAGCGGGACTTTCCTGCCACGTCGGTGCGGTTTTTCGCGTCGTCGCGCTCCCAGGGCCGCAAGCTGGAATTCCGCGGTCAGGAGATCGAGGTCGAAGACGCCGCGACGGCCGACCCGAGCGGCCTGGACATCGCGCTGTTCTCGGCCGGCAAGACGATGTCGTTGGTGCAGGCGCCGCGGTTCGCCGCGGCGGGGGTGACGGTGATCGACAATTCGTCGGCCTGGCGCAAGGACCCGGACGTGCCGTTGGTGGTGTCCGAGGTGAACTTCGACCGGGATGTCCGGGATGCGCGCTCGCTGCCCAAGGGCATCATCGCCAACCCGAACTGCACCACCATGGCCGCGATGCCGGTGCTCAAGGTGCTGCACGAGGAAGCCGGGCTGCAACGGCTGGTGGTGTCCAGCTATCAGGCGGTCTCCGGCAGTGGAATCGCCGGGGTCGAGGAGCTGGCCACCCAGGCCCGCGCCGTCGTCGACGGCGCCGAGCAGTTGGTGCACGACGGCAACGCGGTGCAGTTTCCCGCGCCCAAGACCTACGTGGCGCCGATCGCCTTCAACGTGGTGCCGCTGGCCGGGTCCCTGGTGGACGACGGTTCGGGCGAGACCGACGAAGATCAGAAGCTGCGCCATGAGAGCCGCAAGATCCTCGGCATCCCCGAACTGGCCGTCAGCGGTACCTGTGTGCGGGTGCCGGTGTTCACCGGGCACTCGCTGTCGATCAACGCCGAATTCGCCCGGCCGCTGTCACCCGAGCGGGCCCGCGAACTGCTTGATGGTGCGCCCGGTGTGAAGGTGGTCGACGTGCCGACCCCATTGGCGGCCGCCGGCGTCGATGAATCCCTGGTCGGCCGGATCCGGCAGGACCCCGGGGTGCCCGACGGACGCGGCCTGGCCTTGTTCATCTCCGGTGACAACCTGCGCAAGGGGGCGGCACTGAACACCATCCAGATCGCCGAGCTGCTGGCCGCCGAGCTGTGACCCCAGGGTGAGCACCACCCACACTCGCCTCGCCGCGCGGTGCTCACTGTTAGCCGCGTCGGCATTGTGTTTGGTTCTGCCGCAATGGGTTTCGAGTGTCGCCCATGCTGATCCCGCGGCGCCGGCGCCCGAACCCGTGCTGCAGCCGCTGGCGCCCGGTCAGGTGCTGCGGATCGGTCCTACGGCCGGTACCGGCACCCCCACCGGGGACTACGGCATCGGCGCGACCGACCTGTGTGAGTTCGTCGAGTTCCCCGCCGAGCTGCTCCAGGTTTGCGGCGACAGCTTTGCCGGTCAGGGAGTCGGGTTCGGCGGTTGGTACGCGCCGGTGGCGTTGCGTGTGGACACCTCGTCCGTCGACGACCCCGGCGGGGTGCGCTACACCGGCGTCACCGGGATCAGCAATCCGCTGCTGGCCGACCCTGCGCCGCCGGGGGTCTCGCAACTGCCCGCCGGAGTGGTGCAGATCAACCGGCGCAACTACCTGATGGTGACGACGACCAAGAATCTCGAGCCGCAGACCTCCCGCCTGGTCACCGCCGAACCGGCCCGCGCGGGCTGGCAGACGATCCCCGGCTCCAAGCGGCCCGCCTCCTACCAGGGCGGCTCGCAGACCCAGATCAGCGGCTACTACGACCCGATCCCCACCCCGGATTCACCCAGCGGGTGGGTGTACATCGTCGCCGACAGCTTCACCCGCAGAGATCCGGTCCTGCTGTATCGGGCCACCCCGCAGACGTTCACCGACCGGTCGCGGTGGCAGGGCTGGGCGGCCGGCACGCAAGGCGGCTGGGGAAAGCAGCCGACACCGTTGTGGCCGGACGCGGTGGGCGAGATGTGCATCCGGCAAATCGACGGCAAGGCGGTGCTGTCCTACTTCAATGCCGCCACGGGCAACATGGAGGTCAGGGTCGCCAACGACCCGACGTCACTGGGCGACGCGCCGGTCACCACGGTGGTGCAACACGACGAATGGCCGGATCCCGCGGAAAGTCTGCCGCCGCCCTACGACAACCGGCTCGCACAACCGTATGGCGGCTATATCTCGCCCGGATCGACGCTTGGCGAGCTACGAATCTTCGTCAGCCAATGGGACACTCGCGCGCGGGTGACCGCGCCCTATCGAGTGATTCAATTCGCGGTCAACCCATTCAAACCCGAGTAAAAGCCGCGGCTTTCCGGCTGTAGAGAGTCGGCATTGGGGAGCGACTCTTTTAGGATGCCTGGGCGCGGCCATATGGGTCAGCTCGTTGACATTGCCCATTAGCGCGAGCTCGCAATAAACGGGCCGCTGCGCAGCGCTTCGGGCAAAATACGCGGACGACCAGAAGGGTGAGTATGACTTCGAGAGACGACACGCGCGATCAAGCTCCGTCACCGAACGCTGCCGCACAGTCTTCCGCCATCGAATCGGAAACGGTTGCTGACGCCGCCGCTGGTCAGCCGCAGCCCGGATTCCGCCCGGACATCGAGGGCTTGCGTGCCGTTGCCGTGTTGGCCGTGGTTCTGTTTCACGCCAATCTGCCGGGATTGGGCGGCGGGTTCGTCGGCGTGGACGTGTTTTTCGTCATTTCTGGCTTCCTGATTACCGGGCTGCTCTGGCGTGAGGTGAGTACCGCCGGAACGGTTCGGTTGGGCCGGTTCTACGGGGCGCGGGCCCGTAGACTGCTCCCGGCGTCGGCCTTGGTAGGCGTCGCTACCGCGATTGGCTCGGCTGTGCTGTTACCTCCTTTGGAGGCCAAGGCCGTTATCGGTGACGGCATCGCCAGTGCGCTGTACGTCAGCAATTACCGATTCGCTCGACAAGGCGTCGACTATTTCCAGATCGGAAATAGGCCGGCCTCGCCATTCCAGCACTACTGGTCGCTGGGTGTAGAAGAGCAGTTCTACCTGGTGTGGCCGGCCCTAATTATCGGTACGACGTGGCTAATCCGGCGCGCCCGTCGCCGCGCCGCGACCGCACGCGCCACCTCGTCGGTGACCCCGTACGTATTGGCCCTTGCGTTCGTCGGCGCCGTTTCGTTTGCCTTGTCATGGGTGGCTACAACTGAGGCGCCTTCCGTGGCGTTCTTTTCGCTCCACACCCGGGCGTGGGAGCTGGCCATAGGGGGGCTGGTGGCCCTCACGACCACCCAGTGGCGTCGACTCCCGAGGATTCCGGCTGCGATCGCGGGATGGGTTGGCCTACTCCTGGTCCTGGTGGCCTGCAGCCAGCTGAGTGCGAACACGCCCTATCCGGGCATCGCTGGGCTTCTGCCGGTGCTCGGGACCGCGCTCGTGATCGGCGCGGGCTGCGCCGCGCCTTCTCGCGGATGTGGCCGCGTCCTGGCATTGTCGCCGATGCGATCGGTCGGGCGAGTGTCGTACTCGTGGTATCTGTGGCACTGGCCGGTGCTGCTGCTCGCCACGCCGTTGCTGGGACACCCTCTGGGGCCGATAGACGGACTGGCAGCTCTTATCGTCTCCATCGGGCTAGCTGTGCTCACGCTGCGCCTCATCGAGAACCCGTTCCGATATGCCTCGGCGGTGCGCCGGTCAGCGCCCCGCAGCCTTATGGTGGGCGGCGCGGCCACGGCGGTCGCTGTCTGTGTCGGCGTGGTGCTGCAAATGGTGGTACCGACGCCGGCCGGCCGCGGCCCCGCGGCCCCGACTCTGGCGGTTACCGCCGGGCCTGCCCCCACAGGGACAAACGTCGAGTTGTACGACGCGGCGGTCGAGCACACTTTCGCCCAGGTGCAGGCGGCGGTTGCGGCATCCGCCGATCTGAAGGCCGTACCGTCAAACCTCGATCCGCCGCTTCCCGACGCTATCTACGGAAAGCCATCCTCGACCGACTTGAAAGGCTGCGTGCTTAACCTCTTAGACGTGGCCCAACCCGAGTGCGCGACGGGTGACACGGCCTCGGCGACCAGGGTGGCCCTGATCGGCGACTCGAATGCCGGGATGTGGGGGCCGGCTTTCCAGCAAGTCGCTGCACAACGGCACTGGCGGTTGGAGGTCTTGAGTAAAGCCTCCTGCCCAGTGCTAGACCTGCCCCTCAATGTCTTGCACCGCAAGTACACCGAATGCGAGCAGTGGCGCGGCGACATCACGGCCAGGTTGAGGGATGAGCATCCGCGGCTAGTGGTGTTGGCCGTGCTGCGCGTAGGTCGGGACTTCGACACGGGTTTCTCGGCATACGGCAGCGCGTGGATCGAGAGTATGAGCCGTCTTGTACAAAAACTACGGGGTATTGGGACGAGGGTGTTGGTGCTGGGTCCAATACCGGATCTGCACTCGATGGTGCCGGATTGCTTGTCCATCCACCTCGACGACGCGGCGGCCTGCTCGTCTCGGCGGGCGACCGCAGTCAACGAAACCGGGTTGGCAGCTGAGAGTGCCGCCACAAAAGCCGGCGGCGGACGGTACGCGGACATCACTGACCTTTTCTGCACCGCCGACCGTTGCCCGCCGATCGTTGGCAACACGCTCGTTTACCACAACGAATTCCATCTGACGCCCCAGTACGCGCGAGTGCTGGCACCGGTTATGGGTGCCCTCGCTGACCGCGCACTCGTCTCCGGCTGACGAAGGTCTTTTTAGCCTCTGAGCGGGGGCTTTAGTTCACAGCTGCTACATAAGTAGCGCATAGCCGCCACTACTGTTAACGGCTTCATCATTTGTCTCATGAGTGAAACATCTGACACCCCCACTGTGCGGCACTCCACCGCCACTGCACCGGTCGCCGCGGAAGCGGCGGCCGCCTACCGGGCCCCGCGGGTCTTCCAACTCGCCGCGTGGGTCGCCATCGTCGCCGGGATCGTGTTCATCGTCGCGGTTATCTTCTTCACCGGCTTCATCCTCGGCCACCGCGGCGGACACCACGGTCACCACCACAAGCACCACCACGCGATGGTTCATCACCGCGGTCCTGGCGGCCCCGGTAACTTCGGCGGCCCGGGTGCACCCGGCGGTCAGGGCGGTCAGGGTGGACAGGGCGGACAGAACGCACCGGGAACCACCACTGCTCCCGCTCCGTCGGGCGTGCGTCCCAGCGGCATGGCCCCCGGCCAGCTCCCGCCGTCGGTCTTCCACTCCGCGGCAACGTCGCACGGCGTGCTGGGACAGGCCCCGAGCGTCATCGTGTTGACCAACTGAAACCCCTTACCACCAGTGGCCCGGTGCTCCACGCGAGCGCCGGGCCACCTGTCTTTGCGGCGGCCGGTACTTCACCGCGGCATCTCGATTCAGCACAAATTTGTCGCCGGGCCCTGTTATCGACATGGTGTGCGCGGCAATATGGCAAGGCATGAGCGAGACACCCGAACGACCAGTTGAGCCAAGCAGAGAGCCGACCCCCGAGCCGACCACAGCCGCACCAGTCACTTCGCCACCGCCGCCACCCCCGCACCGGGTGAAGCCGCCGCTGCTCTACGCGGCTGCGGCCTGGGTCATCATTGTTGCGGGCATTGTGTTCATCCTGACGTCAATCTTCTTTGTCGGCGCCTTCATCTGGAAGCACAACTACTATCAACACCATCACCACCACCACGGCATGTTCCATCCCGCCAGCCCGGGGCCGGGCAATGGCCCCTGGGGAGGCCCCGGTGGTCCCGGGCCGGGTAACGGGCCTGGGCAGTACGGCGGTTCCGGCTACGGGCCGTGGTACGGCGGCCCCGGCGGACCCGACAACGGGCCCTGGGGATACGGGCCCGGTGGTCCCGGGATGATCGTGCCGATGCCACCGAGTGGGCCGGGCGGTCCGGGTGGACCGGTTAACGGCCCGGGTTCCAGCGGCCCCGGACAACCGCCGGTCAGCCCGCCTCCGGGCGCGCCCGCACCACGCCCGTAACGGCACCGCGCTCAAGCCACGACTTAAACGACGTCCGGAATGGGTATTAACCCCTAGTGGGTGACCGACGAATGTTGCCCGCACTATCTTGAACGGATCAAGGTAAGGGGATACTCGATTGCGGGCCGGAAATCCGGGGTGCTCACCGCGGTACTGAAAATGCTTGATGTCCAAGCAAATTCGGTACCGCGGTTTGCGATTTCGGGTACTGCGGCCTCCAGTCCGGTGGAGGAGGGATCGTAATGACGGAGCGTTTCACGACCAATGACGCCGGTATCGCTGCGCCCAGCGATGACCAGTCGCTGACTATTGGGCCAGACGGTCCGATTCTGTTGCAGGACCACTACCTGATTGAACAGATGGCGATGTTCAACCGGGAGCGCATCCCGGAGCGCCAGCCGCACGCCAAAGGTGGTGGCGCCTATGGTCATTTCGAAGTAACCAACGACGTCAGCAAGTACACCCGGGCGGCGGTGTTCCAGCCCGGCGCCAAAACCGACATGCTGGCAAGGTTTTCCACCGTCGCCGGCGAACGGGGCAGCCCAGACACCTGGCGGGACCCGCGCGGCTTTGCGCTGAAGTTTTATACCAGCGAAGGCAATTTCGACCTGGTCGGTAACAACACCCCGGTCTTCTTCATGCGTGACCCGTTGAAGTTCCAGCACTTCATCCGGTCCCAGAAGCGCTTGCAGGCAAGCAATGTGCGCGACCACAACATGCAGTGGGACTTCTGGAGCCTGTCCCCCGAATCCGCGCATCAAGTGACCTGGCTGATGGGCGATCGGGGAATCCCGAAGACCTGGCGCAATATGAACGGCTACAGCAGCCACACCTACAGCTGGATCAATGCCGCCGGCGAGATCTTCTGGGTGAAATACCATTTCATCACCGATCAGGGCATCGACTTTTTGACCCAGGAGGACGCCGACCGGTTGGCCGGCGAGGACGGCGACTACCACCAGCGCGACCTGTTCGAGTCGATCGAGCGTGGGGATCACCCGAGCTGGACGCTGAAGATGCAAATCATGCCGTACGAAGAAGCCAAGAACTACCGGTTCAATCCCTTCGATCTGACCAAGGTGTGGCCGCATGGCGATTACCCGTTGATCGACGTCGGCAAGATGACGCTGAACCGCAACGTCACCGACTACCACGCCGAGATCGAGCAAGCGGCCTTCGAACCGAACAACACCGTGCCGGGCACCGGGTTGAGTCCGGACAAAATGCTGCAGGCGCGCGGCTTTTCGTACTCCGACGCGCACCGCGCCCGGCTGGGGACCAATTACCGGCAGATTCCGGTCAACACACCCAAGGTCGAGGTGAACAGCTATTCCAAAGACGGGGCGATGCGGATCCACAACGTCTCCGACCCGGTGTATGCGCCCAATTCCTACGGCGGACCGCACGCCGACCCGGCCCGCGCCGCCGAAGTACGTTGGCACGCCGACGGCGACATGGTCCGCTCGGCGTACACGCTGCACGCCGAGGACGACGATTGGGGGCAGGCCGGCACCATGGTCCGCAACGTGCTCGACGACGCGGCTAGGGAACGCTTGGCGCACAACATCATTGGTCACGTTTCGCAAGGCGTTAAGGAACCGGTGCTGTCGCGGGTGTTCGAGTATTGGCGCAACGTCGATGCCGACCTCGGAAAAAAGGTCGAGGAAGGCGTCCGGGCCAACGGGGGCTGACTGCACGTTCGGACGCCTGGCATGATCGCTGCATGATCACGCGGGTTCCGCAGGTTGCCCAGTTCCATGGGACGGCGCTGGCCGTCGGCTTGGCCTTGGCGGGCGTGGCCGGGATGCCGGCCGCGGCCGCGCACCCGTCGGAGCCGGGCGTGGTGAACTATGCCGTGCTAGGCAGGGGATCGGTCGGCAACATCGTCGGCGGACCCATG
Organism: Mycobacterium sp. 1465703.0; assembly: GCF_001672975.1. GTDB lineage: Bacteria > Actinomycetota > Actinomycetes > Mycobacteriales > Mycobacteriaceae > Mycobacterium. The sequence goes on along the minus strand of NZ_LZKU01000164.1, from coordinate 6,028 downwards.
GGGTGGGAGTCGGTGTTCACCCAGCCCGGGCAAGGCGACTGGGTCGATCTGCCGGAGTGCAACAACTGGGCCGACATCGGCTTGCCCGAGGTGTACAACGACCCCGACCTGGCGTCGTTCAACGGCGCTGTCACCCAGACGTCGGCCACCGACCAGACGCATCTGGTCAAACAGGCCGTCGGGGTGTTCGCCACGAACGACGCCGCGGGTCGGGCGTTTCATCGGGTGGTGGATCGAACGGTGGGCTGTTCGGGACAGACCACCGCGCTCCACCTGGACAACGGCAGCACGCAGGTGTGGTCGTTCGACGGCCCGCCGGCCGGACCGGTCGACGCGAACTGGACCAAGCAAGAAGCCGGCACCGATCGCCGGTGCTTCAATACAACCAGGCTGCGCGAAAACGTGTTGCTGCAGGCGAAAGTGTGCCAGTCAGGCAACGCCGGACCCGCGGTGAACGTGCTGGCCGGGGCGATGCAGAACGCGCTGGGTCAATAATCGAGCGATCGGGTACCCGTCTTCCCCGTGCATCCCAAAGTGCCGGGAGGGGAATATGTCGGCGGCATCTGATAGATGAAGCACTAGACGAAGTGGTGCCGGTATCGTTCGATTAGCTGCGCAGGGAAGCGGTCCGCAGGTGCATGTTCAGGCCTGCCGGGGCCCGAAGGGATCGTGATATGACGTTCGCGCCGATCACTGCCGCGGCTTCGCAGTCGGAGTCGCGGGTGGCAGGTGCCGACTCCACTCCAGAGCTGAACATGGCCGAGCTGGCCGACTCGGCGGCCGTCGCGCAATACATCGCCAAGGGATGTCTGGTGGACGCCCCGCTGGGCCGGGTGGGTCTGGAGTTGGAAGCCCATTGCCATGATCCGGCTGATCCGCACCGCAGGCCCAGCTGGGACGAGATCGGTGAGGTGCTCGACGCGCTTCCCGCATTGCCCGGTGGCAGCAGGATCACCGTGGAACCGGGCGGCGCGGTCGAGCTGTCCGGCCCCCCGGCCGACGGCGTGATACCGGCCATCGAGGCCATGCGCCGGGATCAGGCCGTGCTGCAGCCGGCATTTGCTGACGCCGGGCTGGGGCTGGTCTTCCTCGGCGCCGACCCGCTGCGCCCGCCCCAGCGCATCAACCCCGGCGCCCGGTACCGCGCCATGGAACGGTTCTTCGCAACCAGTCGCTCCGGGGAAGCGGGCGCGGCGATGATGGCGTCCACCGCATCGATTCAGGTCAATGTGGACGCCGGGCCGCGGGACGGCTGGGCGGCGCGAGTGCGACTGGCGCATGCCTTGGGGCCCACCATGATTGCGATAACCGCCAATTCGCCGATGCTGGTCGGGGACTTCACCGGCTGGGTGTCCAGCCGCCAGCGGGTGTGGGGTCGGATGGATTCGGCGCGCTGCGGCCCAATCCTGGGTGCCAGCGGCGACGACCCGGGCACCGACTGGGCGCGTTACGCGCTCAAAGCTCCGGTGATGTTGGTGCACAACCCCGACGCCGAGGCCGTCACGCACTGGGTGCCCTTTGCTGACTGGGTCGACGGCCGCGTGCCGCTCGCGGAGCGTCGCCCGAGTGTCGCCGACCTGGAGTACCACCTGACCACGTTGTTCCCGCCGGTCCGCCCGCGGCAGTGGCTGGAGATCCGCTATCTGGACAGCGTGCCCGACGCGTTGTGGCCCGCCGTGGCGTTCACTTTGGTGGCCTTGCTCGATGACCCGGTCGCGGCCGACCTCGCCGCCGAAGCCGTCGAACCGGTGGCCACTGCCTGGGACACCGCCGCCCGGGTGGGGCTGCGAGATAAGCGCCTGTACGCGGCCGCCAATGAATGTATGGCCATCGCCGCCGCGAACGCGCCGGCCGAAGTCGGCGATTCGATGCGGCAGCTGGTCCGCCTCGTCGAGCAGGGCCGCTGTCCCGGCGACGACTTCTCCGACCAGGTGATCGAGCACGGTCTCGCGCCCACGGTGGCGCGATTGGCGCAAGGGGAGCTGTGACGTCACGCGAGGGTATCGCCGACGACCTGGCGCGGGCACGCGCGCGGACGCTGCGGCTGGTCGAATTCGACGACGCCGAACTGTACCGGCAGTACGACCCGTTGATGAGCCCGTTGGTGTGGGATCTGGCGCATATCGGTCAGCAAGAAGAGCTGTGGCTGCTGCGTGGTGGCGATCCCGCCCGGCCCGGGATGTTGCCGCCGGCCGTCGAAAGCCTGTACGACGCCTTCGTGCATTCCCGCGCCAGCCGCGTCGACCTGCCGCTGCTGTCGCCGGACAAAGCCCGGGCATATTGCCGGACCGTGCGCTCGGCCGTGCTCGATGCCCTCGACGTGCTGCCCGACGACCCCGCCGGCGATGAGGCGGCCTTCGTGTACGCCATGGTGGTCAGCCACGAAAACCAGCACGACGAAACCATGCTGCAGGCATTGAACTTGCGCAGCGGCGCACCGCTTTTGCCGGACGCATCGCCCCTGCCGGCCGGTCGAGCGGGGCTGGCCGGCACCTCGGTGCTGGTGCCCGGCGGTGAGTTTGTGCTCGGTGTGGACGCCGCCGACGAACCGCACTCGTTGGACAACGAGCGTCCGGCGCACGTCGTCGACCTACCGGCGTTCCGCATCGGGCGGGTGCCGGTCACCAACGGTGAATGGCGGCAGTTCATCGACGACGGCGGCTACGACCAACCCCGCTGGTGGTCCGAGCGCGGTTGGCAGCACCGCCAGGGCGCGGGCCTGACCTCGCCGCAGTTCTGGAGCTCCGACGGCGCCACCCGCACCCGCTTCGGCCACGTCGAAGACATCCCGGCCGACGAACCCGTCCAGCACGTTAGCTATTTCGAAGCCGAGGCGTACGCGGCCTGGGCCGGTGCCCGGCTGCCCACCGAAATGGAATGGGAGAAGGCCTGCACCTGGGACCCGTCCACCAATACCCGGCGCCGGTATCCGTGGGGGGAGCGCACACCGAGCGAGGCGCTGGCCAACCTGGGCGGCACGGCGCTACGGCCCGCGCCGGTCGGCGCCTACCCGGCCGGCGCGTCGGCATACGGGGCCGAGCAGATGCTCGGCGAGGTCTGGGAGTGGACCACCTCCCCGCTGCGGCCCTGGCCGGGGTTCGTCCCGATGCTGTATGAGCGGTATTCGCAGCCGTTTTTCGACGGCGATTACCGGGTGCTGCGCGGCGGCTCGTGGGCCGTGGAACCGGGCATCATGCGTCCGAGTTTCCGCAACTGGGATCATCCGTACCGCCGCCAGATCTTTTCCGGCGTCCGATTGGCGTGGGATCTCTCCGAGGCCGGAGATGCCACCTGATGTGCCGGCATTTGGGATGGCTGGGGGCGGACGTCACGGTGTCCTCGCTGGTGCTCGATCCGCCGTTCGGGCTGCGGGTGCAGTCCTATGCGCCGCGCCGCCAGAAGCATTGCCTGCTCAACGCCGACGGCTGGGGCGTCGGATTTTTCGACGCGCCCGCGGACGGCGCTGCGCAGCCCGGGGTGGCACGCCGGTGGCGCAGTCCGGCGCCACTGTGGGGCGACGTCTCGTTCGAATCCGTCGCGCCCGTGCTGCACAGCCACTGCGTGGTCGCCGCGGTGCGCTCGGCGACGGTCGGCATGCCGATCGAGGCCAGCGCGACAGCACCGTTCACCGATGGGCAGTGGTTGTTGTCGCACAACGGAATCGTCGACCGCACGGTGTTCCCGGCCACCTCACAAGCCGAATCAGTATGTGACAGCGCGATACTGGCGGCCGTCATCTTCGAACGAGGCCTCGACGCGCTGGGCGAGACCATCGCCGAGATTGGCGCGGCCGATCCGCTTGCCCGGTTGAACATTTTGGCCGCCAACGGTTCTCGCATGCTGGCGACGGCCTGGGGTGACACGCTGTGCATCTTGCGCCGCACCGACGGCGTGGTATTGGCCAGCGAGCCCTATGACAACGACTCGGACTGGGAGGACGTGCCGGACCGTCACCTTGTCGAAGTCACCGCCAGCGGTGTCACCCTGACGCCGCTGGAACATTCGGGAGGATCTTGATGACGCTGTCGCTGTCGAACCATCTTGCCGCCGACTCGGCGTACCAGGCGTTGCGCCGAGACGTGTTCGACGGCTTGCAGAAGACACCGAAGTCGTTGCCGCCCAAGTGGTTCTACGATTCCGTCGGCAGCGACCTGTTCGATCAGATCACCCGACTTCCGGAGTACTACCCGACCCGCGCCGAGGCCGAAATCTTGCGGGCACGCGCGGACGAAGTCGCATCGGCCAGCGGGGCGGACACCCTGGTGGAATTGGGCAGTGGGACATCGGAGAAAACCCGTCTGTTGCTCGACGCCCTGCGCGACCGAGGCTCGCTGCGCAGGTTCGTCCCGTTCGACGTCGATGCCAGCATCCTGTCGACGGCCGCCACCGCCATCCAGCAGGAATACGCCGGAGTTGAAATCAAGGCCGTCTGCGGCGATTTCGAAGAACATCTGACCGAGATCCCGCAAGGGGGCCGACGACTCTTCGCGTTTCTCGGGTCGACGATCGGCAACCTCACGCCCGGACCGCGCGCACAGTTTCTTGCCGTGCTGTCCGCGCAGATGCGGCCCGGCGACAGCCTGCTGCTGGGCACGGACCTGGTCAAGGACACCGGGCGGCTGGTGCGCGCCTATGACGACGCCGCCGGGGTGACGGCGGCGTTCAATCGCAATGTGCTCGCGGTGGTGAACCGGGAACTCGACGCGGATTTCGACGTCGACGCCTACCGGCACGTGGCCCGGTGGAACGCCGCCGAAGAACGCATCGAGATGTGGCTGCGGTCCGAGCGGCGCCAGCGCGTGCGGGTCGGAGCGCTCGACCTGACCGTCGACTTCGAGGCCGGCGAGGAGATGCTGACCGAGGTGTCGTGCAAATTCCACTCCGACAAGGTGACTGGCGAACTGGCCGCGGCGGGCTTGCGTCGCACCCGGTGGTGGACCGACGAGGCGGGCGACTTCGGGTTGTCGTTGGCCGTGAAGTGACCGGCGGAATTTCGCTGGCCGACCAATGGCGGTCAGCACGTCCGCCGATGGCCGGACTGCACCTGGACAACGCGGCCTGTTCGCGGCAGAGCCTGGCGGTGATCGAGGCCACCGCGCAGCACGCGCGCAACGAGTCCGAAGTCGGCGGTTACGTCGCGGCGGAGGCCGCCATTCCGGTGCTCGACGCCGGACGCGTCGCGTTCGCCGCGTTGACCGGGATGACCGATGCGGAGGTGGTTTTCACCACCGGTTCGCTCAACGCGCTGGATCTGCTGTTGGGCAGCTGGCCGACGGATCGACGAAGGATAGCCTGCCTGCCCGGTGAATACGGGCCCAACCTGGCCCTGATGGCCGCCCATGGATTCGACCGGCAGCTACTGCCCACCCTGGAAGACGGCCGGGTCGCCCTGGACGACGCGGCGCTGGCATTGGAAAGCGGCCCGCCGGAGCTGGTGCACCTGACCGCGGTGGCCAGCCATTGCGGTGTGGTGCAACCGGTTTCGATGATTGCCCAACTCTGCCGGGAGCTGGGACTGCCGCTGGTTGTCGATGCGGCGCAGGCGCTGGGCCAGGTTGACTGCGCGGTGGGCGCCGACGTGACCTATTCTTCGTCGCGCAAATGGATCGCCGGGCCCCGCGGCGTCGGGATGCTCGCGGTACGCCGGGAGCTGATGGAACGCCTGCGCCCGAGGCTGGCGGCGCCGGAATGGGCCAGGAAAGACGGCTCGCCGACGGTGGCCGAAGAGCTCGAATTCGGCGAAGCCAATATCGCTGCGCGGGTTGGGTTTTCGTTAGCTCTGGGCGAGCATCTGGCTTACCGGCCGCAGGCTGTGTACACGCGTCTGGCGGAGCTGGGCGCCCTGAGTCGCACGGCACTGGCCGATGTGGCCGGCTGGACGGTGGTCGAAGAAGTCGAAGAACCCAGCGCCATCACCACTTTGGCACCGAACGACGGGGCCGACCCGCAGGCGGTGCGGTCAGTTCCAGCGGCGCGCGCTGCACCCCGGCGAAAGTGGTCAGAATCCGGCGCTCGGCGAGCAGCCAGG
>NZ_LZKU01000163.1 GCF_001672975.1 Mycobacterium sp. 1465703.0 | reverse complement strand
TTTGCCGGACACCGCACGGTAGGCCGGATCGACCGTCAACAACTCCATCCGCTCACTGAGTTGTTCGCCGACGGCAGTGCGCTGGACGTGCACAGTGACGCAGATCGGATGGCCGACGCGATCGCAGCGTTCGCCGGCTTCGGACAGGCGGCGGGCTACCGACGGCTTCGGGACTGGCTGACGCGGTTGTACCGCACCGAATTCGACGGGTTCATCGCGGCGAACTTCGACTCGCCGCTGTCGCTGCTCACCCCGCAGTTGGCGCGGCTGACCGCGATCGGCGGCTTCCGCAAGTGGGACCGGATGGTCAAGCGCCACATCAGCGACCTACGGTTGCAGCGGATCTTCACCTTCCAATCGCTGTATGCCGGCGTGGCGCCGCGCGATGCGCTGGCGGTATACGCGGTCATCGCCTACATGGACACCATCTCGGGTGTGGTGTTTCCGCGCGGCGGGGTACGCGCGCTGCCCGACGCGCTGGCCGCAGCAGCCGCCGGTGCCGGCGTCCAATTCTGTTACGGCACAACCGTTACCGCACTCGAACGCACCGGCGGTCGGGTCAGCGCCGTGGTGACCGAGCAGTCCGGCCGCGTTGCCTGCGACGCGGTGGTGCTGACCACCGAACTGCCGCGGAGCTACGCACTGCTGCGCCGCACGCCGCGTCGCCCGGTGCGGCTGCGACCCTCGCCCTCGGCGGTCGTCGCGCATGTGGGCTGCCCCGCGGTCGGATCCGACACGGCGCATCACACCATCCTGTTCGGCGATTCGTGGGATCAGACCTTCACCGACATCATCCGCGACGGACAACTCATGCGGGACCCATCAATACTGGTCACCCGGCCGACGGCCAGCGACCCTACCTTGGCTCCCGATGGGCACGATCTGCTGTACCTGCTCGCCCCGGCGCCGAACCTGGACCACGGCACCATTGACTGGGATCGCACCGGCGATGCGTACGTCGAGGACCTCATCAACCACGTCGCTGACCGGATGCTGCCCGGATTACGGTGTGATGCAAAGGTTTTGGATGTGGTGACTCCTGCGGGCTGGGCGCGCCGGGACATGGCGGCCGGCAGCCCGTTCGCGCTCGCACACACCTTCAGTCAGACCGGACCGTTTCGCCCGGGCAACCTGGTGCGCGGCATCGACAACGCGGTGCTCGCCGGGTCCTCCACGGTGCCCGGCGTCGGCGTTCCGACCACACTCATTTCCGGCAGGCTGGCCGCCGACCGCATCACCGGCGCGGTCAACCGCTGCGCCAGGCACATGGACATGAAAGCCGGTTTGCCGTGATGCGCAGCGAGCTGACCGCCGCCGGGATCGACGATCCGCGGCTGCGCGACGGATATCGGCGGTGCCGTGAACTCAATGCCGCCCACGGCAGGACCTTCTTTCTGGCCACCCGGCTACTCGCGCCCGACCAGCGGCCAGCGGTGCACGCGCTGTACGGCTTCGCCCGGTACGCCGACGACATCCTCGACGATCTCGATCCACAGGTCGGCGCCGACATCCGCGGCCGGCGGCTCCAGCAATTGTCGGAGCGTTTCTTCTCCACCGGTGCCCACCTGGAGGATCCGCTGGTCGCCGCGGTGACCCACACTGTACGGCGTTACCAGATCAGCGCCGGACTGTTCGAAGACTTCTTGGCTTCGATGCGGATGGATCTGACAGTCACCGACTATCCCGACCGGAAAGCCCTCAACCTGTACATGCGGGGATCCGCGGAAGCGATTGGGCTGCAAGTGCTCCCGATCTTGGGAACCGTGACGCCCGCGCAGGAGGCCGCCCCGTACGCCGCGGCACTGGGCCGGGCGTTTCAGCTCACCAACTTCCTGCGGGATGTCGACGAGGACTTGCAGCGCGGGCGGGTCTACCTGCCGGCCGACGAACTGGCCGCCGACGGCGTCGACCGGGAGCTGTTGACGTGGTGTCATACCCACCGCCGCACCGATCCGCGGGTGCGGCGCGCCTTGATCGCTCAGCATGAAATCGCCCGGCAGACATATCGATTCGCTTCTGATGGAATCGCCACCCTGGCCCGCCGCTCACGGCCGTGCGTGGCGACCGCGGCGGCGCTGTATTCAGACATCTTGGACTGCATCGAAAGAAGCGACTTTGCGGTCTTCGATCACCGCGCCACCGTCGGCAAGGCTCGACGGCTTCGAGTCGCCGGCGTCGGACTGATACGGTCGTGGCGGGCGCGAAACGGCGCGCACGGCGTTGGTCAATCGGGGGTCGCATGAGCGATCGGTGGCAATACCTGGCGGTGCTGGCCGCATGCCTGGTGATCACCGCGCCCCTGGAGATCTTCGGCCCCGGCGTCTACCGGCAGTGGCGACGGGTCGTCAAGGCGGTCCTGCCGGTGGCCGCGGTGTTTCTGGTCTGGGACGAGATCGCGGTCGCCGCGCACGTCTGGACTTACCACCGCGCCTACCTGTGCGGCCTGAACATCCCGTTTCGAGTACCGATCGAAGAGGTGCTGTTCTTCCTTATCATTCCGGTCTGCGCATTACTGACCTACAACGCCGTGACCACCATCCTGGACAAGGTGCACCGCCGATGACCGGTCTTGGTTACACCCTGCCGGCGGTGCTGGCGGTATTGATGGTCCTGGCACTGGAATTGGCGGTGCTTCGGACCGGCCTGTTGCGGCAGCGGGCGTACTGGCTCTCGATGCTGATCGTGCTGGGATTTCAGATTCCGGTGGACGGCTGGCTGACCAAACTCAGCTCCCCGATCGTGATTTATGACGATCGGCAGCTAAGCGGCGTGCGCTTTCCGTTCGACATACCGGTCGAAGACTTCTTGTTCGGCTTCGCGTTGGTCACCGCGGTCCTTCTGCTGTGGGAGCGGCAACGTGCGCGTCGGTGACGTGGGCGCTGTCCCCGCCGACTTGGCGGCCGCATTCGACGCGGGTGCGCCGGCATACGACCGCCTGGTTGGCGCCAGCCCCGGCTACCACGCGCAACTGGATCTGTCGGCTCGCCGGATGCGTATCCCGTATCGCGGCAAGGGCTTACGGTTGCTTGATGCCGGATGCGGGACCGGCGCCTCGACGGCCGCGCTGCTCGCCGTCGCGCCAGAGGCCGACATCGTCGCGGTGGACGCGTCACGGGGAATGCTCGACGCGGCGCTGGCGAAAGACTGGCCCGCCTCGGTGCGGTTCGTCCATACCCCCGTCGAACAGCTGGCAGAGCATGGGATCACCGGACCGTTCGACGGCATCCTGGCCGCCTACCTGATCCGCAACGTCGCCGACCCCGACGACCAACTGCGACAGTTCCGCGAGTTGTTACGCCCCGGGGGAACGCTGGCGGTGCACGAATATTCGGTGCGCGACTCCCCCGCCGCCACCCGTATCTGGCACGCCGTGTGCTGGGGCATCATCATTCCCGCCGGATGGTGGCAGACCGGGGATAGCGGGCTGTATCGCTACTTGTGGCGCAGTGTGCTGGCGTTCGACGGCGCAGCGCGATTTCGGACTCGACTCACCGATGCCGGCTTCACCGCGGTGCACAGCGAGACGATGCCCGGCTGGGAAGCCAACATCGTGCACACCTTCCTTGCGGATGCGCCGCGATGACCGCCGATCGGCGCCGTCGAACGTTCTCCGCCCCAACGGGATTGCTGAACGCCGATGCACTGTCGTCGCGTCCCCGAGTAGCGGTCGTCGGCGGCGGGATCGCCGGCCTGACGGCCGCCACCGGCTTGGCCGAGCGCGGCGTCGCCGTCGAGGTCTTCGAGCGCGAGCACTACCTCGGTGGCCGGGTCGGGGGTTGGACCGAGCAGGACGGCGGCGTCGAACTCGCGATGAACCGCGGCTTCCACGCGTTCTTCCGGCAGTACTACAACCTGCGTGCCCTGTTGAGGCGAATCGACCCGCAGCTGCGGATGCTCACTCCCGTCGAGGATTACCCGCTCATCGACGGAGCGGGCCGGCGTGACAGCTTCCGCGGGCTGCCCCGCACCCCGCCGTGGAATGCCGTGGTCTTCGCGGCGCGCAGTCCGACATTCCGGCTTCGCGACTTCACCCGCATCGACGCCCGCGCGGCCGCACCACTGGCCGCGGTGTCGGTGCCCGGCACCTACCAGCGCCTCGACCACACCGACGCCGCGAAGTTTCTCGAGGACATCCGATTCCCTGAGGCGGCAAGGCATTTGGCGTTCGAAGTGTTTTCCCGCAGCTTTTTCGCCGATCCCGCCCAGCTCTCGGCGGCCGAGTTGGCGACCATGTTCCACATCTACTTCCTGGGGTCATCCGAAGGCCTGATCTTCGATGTGCCGTGCGCGAACTACAACAGCGCGCTGTGGCAGCCGTTACGCGACTATCTCGAAGGGCGGGGTGTGGAGTTCCGGCTCGCCACCACTGTCGCGAGCATCGACGCGGAGGCGGCGCAGGGATTTCGGGTGCGGACCGATTCGGATGAGCATTCCGAAGTCGACGCCGTCGTGTTGGCCACCGACATCGCGGGTTTGCAAAGGATCGTTTCGGCGTCGAGCGGCCTGGGCACCGACCACTGGCGGGCGCGGATATCGCGTTTGCGTACCGCGCCGCCCTTCGCCGTGCACCGGTTGTGGCTCGACCGCCCGGTCGCGGCGCAGCGGCCGGCTTTTCTGGGCACGGCCGGACACGATCCACTGGACAACATCAGCGTGCTGGATCGCTACGAATGCGAAGCACGGGACTGGGCCGCCGCACATCATGGTTCGGTCGTCGAATTGCATTCTTACGCATTGACTTCGGCTCCGTCCCGCGCTGCCGCGCTACGGGAACTGCACCGGATATACCCGGAAACCGCTGCGGCAGAGATCGTTCACGAGAGGTTATTGCATCGCAACGACTGCCCCTTGTTTTCGCCTGGGTCCTACATTGACCGCCCCTCGGTCGTCACCCCCACGCCCGGCGTGCTGTTGGCCGGCGACACCGTCCGGATCGACTTGCCGGTGGCACTCATGGAGCGGGCCGCCACCACCGGCTGGTGCGCAGCGAACGAACTACTGCAACGATGGGGGCTAGCCGGGCACCCGTTGGCCACCGTGCCCACCCAAGGCCGGTCACCACTGCTGCGATGGCTTGCCAACCGCGAAAGATCGGCCTGAGCATGAATATTCGCGAACAGCTTCAGCAACGCTTGTCCGCCGGCCGGGCCAAAGCTTGGCCGCTGCAGGTGATCCCGCGCATGTCATGGGCTGGTCAACGCCCCACGTATCGCGATGCGCAACCTGCCATCATCGACGCCGCACTGCGCCGCTCCCAGCACCGGCCCACCGGTAATTGGTACCCGTTCGCCGCCAGCCGCCAGGTGCGCGGCGGGCGGCCCTTCGGCGCGCGCGTGGCCGGTGTCGATATCGTCGCGTGGCGCGACGAGCAGGGCCGGCTGTGCGCAGGGCCGCGCAGTTGTCCACATCTGGGCGCCGACCTCGCCACCGGCACCGTGCGCCAGGGCACACTGATCTGTCGGTGGCACGGGCTGACCCTGGACGGAAACGCACGCGAATTCGGCTGGAGCCCGTTGCCCAGTCACGACGATGGCACCTTGGCTTGGGTCCGGCTCGACGCGGTGGGCCAGGAGGAACCGTTGGAGCGGCCCGTCATTGTGGAACGGCCGGGCGGCGACACCCTGAGCGCGGTCGCCCGGATGGTGGGCGTGTGCGAACCGACCGACGTCATCGCCAACCGGCTCGATCCGTGGCACGGCGCGTGGTTTCACCCCTACTCGTTCACCCGGCTCGAAGTGCTCACGACGCCCACCGAACAGACAGACCGATTCCTGGTAGCGGTGACTTTCCGGATGGGACGGCTCGGGGTACCCGTCGTCGCGGAGTTCTGGTGCCCCGAGGCACGCACCATCGTCATGCGCATCGTGGATGGCGAGGGGACGGGCAGCGTCGTCGAAACCCACGCGACGCCAATGGGTCCAGGCCGGGACGGCCGTCCCCGCACCGCCGTCCTGGAGGCCACCATCGCGCATTCCGACCGGACTGGTTTCAAGCATGCCGCTCGGGCGGCGCCGCTGATCACACCGTTCATGCGCTATGCGGCTACCCGACTGTGGCGCGACGACCTCGCCTACGCCGAGCGCCGTTACCAGGTGCGCGCGGTTTCGTAGGGCTCGAAGCTGGCGCCTGGTCGGGTTCAGCTGTGCGAATTCGAGCGGCACACTGATTCGCCGTGACAGCCTGAATTGACCCAAGGAGAGCGCTTACCCTGCCGGTTTGCCAGTTTTCAACGTCGATACGCCAATCGGGGTTTCGCCGTGCCGCTTCCGGGAACGCTCGACTGAAGCCCCTGAGACCTCAGCCGGGCGTAGTGCATTCAAGCCAACCAAGGAGAACCAATGGCGGAGGACGGCGGGCGCAGCAACCCGGTCAAGGGTGTCGTCGAGGGCGTCAAGGCGGTGGCCAAGCAGGCCATCGGGGCGGTGTCCGGTCAGGAGTATCTGGTTCGCGAGGGAAAGGCTCAGCAGGCGCAGGCCAGCGGCTACATTCCTAGCGCGCCAGGCGCCCGACCACCAGACCTGGCCGAGCCGACGACACCACGAGAGCCGTTGCCGCCCAAAAACGATCAGATCGCCCCGGAACTTCGCACCGCTACCGGAGCACCGGTGGAGGGTCCGGCGACCGCGCGCGGGCAGCAGGACCGCTATCTGACCACCGCTCAGGGTGTCCGGCTGTATGACACCGATCATTCGCTGAAGGCCGGTGAACGCGGCCCGACGCTTCTGCAGGATCACCATCTGCGCGAGAAGATCACTCACTTCGATCATGAGCGCATTCCGGAACGTGTGGTGCACGCCCGTGGCGCCGGTGCTCACGGTGTGTTCCGCGGCAACGGCGCGGCCGAGAAGCTCTGCAAGGCAGGGTTTCTCAAGTCCGGCGCCGAGACGGCGGTGTTCGTCCGATTCTCCACCGTGATCGGTTCCCGGGGATCGGCCGACACCGTGCGGGACACCCGCGGGTTCGCCACCAAGTTCTACACCGACGAGGGAACGTTTGATCTGGTCGGCAATAACATCCCGGTGTTCTTCATCCAGGACGGCATCAAGTTTCCCGACGTGATCCATGCGGCCAAGCCGCACCCGGATCGCGAGATCCCGCAAGCCCAGACCGCGCACGACACGTTCTGGGATTTCGTGTCACTGCATACCGAAGCATCCGCGCACACCATGTGGGCCATGTCCGACCGGGCGATCCCGCGGTCGTTCCGGACGATGGAGGGCTTCGGCGTCCACACGTTCCGGCTGGTCGCCGCTGATAACACGACGTCGCTGGTGAAGTTCCACTGGAAGCCACGCCTGGGGGTGCACTCGCTGGTGTGGGAGGAAGCGCAGATCGCCGCCGGTGTCGACCCCGACTTCCACCGTCGTGACCTCGCCGACGCCATCGAGTCGGGCGCCTACCCCGAGTGGGATCTGGGCATCCAGGTGTTCCCGGACAACGCCGAGCAAACCTTCGAAGGCATCGATCTGCTCGACTCGACCAAGATCGTGCCCGAGGAGCTGGCTCCCGTTCAGATCATCGGCACCATGCAACTCAACGCCAACCCGACCAACTTCTTCGCCGAGACCGAGCAGGTGGCGTTCCACATCGGTCATCTGGTTCCCGGTATCGACGTCACCGATGACCCGCTGTTGCACGCGCGGTTGTTCTCCTATCTCGACACTCAGATCACCCGGCTGGGCGGTCCGAACTTCGCGCAGATCCCGATCAACCGCCCGCACGCGCCGGTCAACGACATGTTGCGAGACGGCTTCCACCAGCACGGCGTACATCCCGGCAATGCGCCCTACCGTCCGAACTCGATCGACGGCGGCTGCCCGTTCGCCGCGGGAGCCGATCTGGCCGCCTTCATCGAGGCCCCCGTTGAGCTGCCCGCGTCGACCAAACGTCGCGCAAATCCGGCGAGCTACGACGACCACTTCAGCCAAGCGACGTTGTTCTACCGCAGCCTGCAGCCGGTCGAACAAGCCCATGTCGTCGAGGCGTTCGCCTTCGAGTTGGGTAAATGCTACGAACAGGCAATCAAGGAACGTGAGCTCTCCGTCCTGGCGAAGATCGATACCGACTTGTGCGCCGCCGTCGCCGAGCGACTGGGTTTGCAGGCGCCCGTCCCCGCCGCGCCACCTGCCGCCCCGGCGGTCAGCCCGGCGCTCTCGCAAATCGGACAACGGTGGCCGGTCGCCGGTCGTCGCATCGGTATCCTCACCGACGCGGACTCCGACACCGGTCAGGTGACTGCGGCGGTTGCCGCGATCACCGCAGCCAAGCTGGTTCCCCTGGTATTCGCTTCGCATGGCGGCACGCTGGACCGCAACGGCGGCCCGCCAGTTTCGCGCACGTACTCGACGGGACGATCGATTGAAGTCGATGCCGTCCTGGTCGCGGGATCACCAGTTGAAGCCGGTGCACGGACCCTCGTCGACGAGGCGTTCCGTCATCTCAAGCCGCTCGGCGTGCTGCCACAGGGGACGAATCTTCTTACGGCAGCGGGTGTTCCGGCGGAAGGCGAAGGGATCTTCAGCGGCTCGGACGCGTCGAACATCGTCTCGTCGCTCGTCGCCGGCCTCGAGGAGCACCGGGTGTGGAACCGCGTCGTCCCCACTTGACCAGTTAGATCCGGGACGCTCAGGCGGACGGGCGTTGGCATCCACCAGCGCCGTGCTCTCAAGGGCTGTACTCGCCCGCCGCACCATTGGCTGCGGGCGCCACGGCATGCCGACCGCCGGTGGACCGGCGCCGCACCAGCCACAGCACACCGACCGCGAGCAGGACCGCCAGCACGATCACGGCGGGCCACATGGCCACCTGCGCAAGCCACAAGCGCCGTTGCACGCGCAGCACTTTACGTTCCGCGCGCCCCAGGCGCCGCGATGTCTCAAGCACAGTCATCGCCACCTCAGATACCCGGGGCGGAATCGTTCAAACATGCGTCGGGCTCAGTTTCACCCAGCAGTTGAACTGTTCAATTGCTTAACGGAGTCATCCGGCTATCGGACGGTTCGGCCCCACGTGCGGCGGGAATGCATAGGCCAATAGGGGGAGGCATGTGATGAGTGACCGGGCAAGTAGCCAGCAGGCCGGTGACCGCGTTGCGCAGGCGGTGGGACGTTTGACCGAAGCGCTGGAAACCATCGAGCGTGCCCGCGGGCACTTGTATTCCTTCCATCAGCTCACCGGTCGCGCCGACCTGCAACTGGACGAGGCGGTGACCCGGCTGCGCGAAATCGGCCACGATGATCTGGCGCAATATATCTGCGAGGAGTTGATCGGGCGCAACGTGTTACCGGGCCGGTGGAGCTTCCAGGTCGTGGAGGACTACGACGACGGCTACTACCAGTGTTTCAAAGAGATCGAACAGCTGGTGCGAAGCCGACTCACCGGTGGGCATCGCCATGTGTACGAGACGGCCTTGAAAGAACGTCGGCGCACCGCCGGCCACCCGGCCCACATCGCGTCTCCCGGTGATGAAGCGGCGAAAGGATGAATCATTGTGAGCGACAATCAATTCAAGAAGGGCGACAAGGTCGAGTGGCAAAGCCACGGCACCACGGTCCGGGGCACGGTCGAGGGCAGCATCACCTCCGATACCGAAGCTGCCGGGCGCACGGTACGAGCGTCAAAGGACGAGCCACAGTACAAGGTGCGCAGCGACAAGACGGGCGCGGACGCGGTGCACAAGCCGGACGCGCTACGTCGCGTGAAGTGATGCGCGTCAACGGGATCCGCCAAAACTGAGCATGACCGACGACGAGAAAACTACCTGGGATCGTTTTCGGGCTACGGTCAACATGACCGCACGCGAGCTGGAAAAGTGGCTACCCACCGACGAATCGAAGACGGTGGGTCAAAAGCGGGATGGTGGCGAATCCACCGGGCACGCCAGCGGCCGTCGCATCGTCGTCATACTCAAAGCCAAACGCGCCGACCTGACGGATGCCGACTACGCACACATGCGAAAGGTAGTCGGCTACGCCAAGCGTCACCTGGCGCAACGTCCGCACGGCAACATCAACGACAGCCCGTGGCGATACTCGTTGATGAACTGGGGTCACGACCCCGCCAAGTCCTGATATCGCCCGCTCAACGCGGGGACGACCATCGCGCGGGGGTAGGGTGATGGCCACCGATCGCACCGGAGACACTGCAGGGCGTGTCTGCTCTCAGTGCTCGCCCGCAATCGACACATGCGGAGAAACGCCGGAGCGTTTCGCCGGCGGCGGGTAGCGGTCGCCGATACGCTGGCCGGCGTGTCGTCCAAGAAGGATGCGGGTAAGTGACCAAGCGTGCCGCCACTGATCGGCGATTAGACCGAGCCGAACTCGAGAAATTGATGTCGGCCGACATGCGTGCGATCACTGCGCAGTCCGACCGCATAGGCCGGCACTTCGCCCGCCAAAACGACGTCAGCGGCACCGACTTCCACGCATTGCTGCACATCATGGTCGCCGAGACCGCTGGAGAACCGTTGACCGCGGCGCAGTTGCGACGGCGCATGGACGTGTCGCCGGCCGCGATCACCTATCTGGTCGATCGCATGATCGACGCCGGCCACGTGCGGCGTGAACCCGATCCCCAAGACCGGCGCAAGACCCTGCTCCGCTACGAGAAGCAGGGCATGGCGCTGGCTCGGTCCTTTTTCACTCCGCTGGGCGCCGAGCTACATACCGCCCTCGCGCACCTTTCCGATCGCGACCTGGCGGCGGCCCATCGGGTCTTCACGGCCATGATCGAGGCGATGGCCTGCTTCGAATCCCGACTAGCGCCACCGAGTCCCACGACACCCGACGTCACAGAACCGAAACGCACGACGCCGAAACGACGCCGCAGTCCGGTCAAACGCGCCGTTAGTGATCAGGCGGCCCAGTAGTCGCTGTTCGACCAGGCCGCAGCAGATCAGCGGGGGAATCCTCGGCATCAATCACGTCGCGCGACCTAGGTTATGGCGACGAGTTCGACATCGCGCAGGTCTGCCAGATTTGCGGCGCCACAGCCGTGCAGACAGACCCGTAGCTCGTCGATGAACGGCTGCAGCCAATCGACAACGGCGGCACTCGATTCGATCGCCGCGGGCAGCAGCGGTCGCGCCACCGCCACGACATCGGCACCCAGTGCGATGGCCTTGGCCGCGTCCATGCCGGTACGGATGCCACCGGACGCCACCAACGGGATCGCCGGCAGCACCTCACGTACCTCGACGATCGCCCGGGCGGTGGGGACACCCCAGTCAGCCAAGTGCGGGTAGCGCAGTTCGCCGTACCGCACGAACTGCTCGACCCGCGACCATGACGTGCCGCCGGCACCCGCGACGTCGATCCCTGTTACCGGCAATTTGCCTTCTCCCCCAACAAGTTCCGCAGCCGCCGCGCCACCGATGCCGTGGCCGACCTCCTTGAGCAGCACCGGATGGCCGATGGTGTCTGCGGCCTCACGCAATCGGCTCAGCGACCCGGAAAAATCGGTGTCGCCGTTGTGCTGCATCGCTTCCTGAAGCGGATTGGTGTGCACGGCAAGCGCGTCGGCGCCGACCCGGTCAAGGGCCTTGGCCAGATCCGGCACGGCGGTCTTCGTCAGTTGAGCCAAGCCGATGTTGCCGAACAGCAAGACATCCGGTGCCACATCGCGCACCGTGAAGCTGTCCGCGGCACGCTCGCCCAGCGCACTGTCCAACATGATCCGCTGCGAGCCCAGCATCATGCCGATACCCAGCTGTTGAGCGGCGGCTGCCAGATTCCGGTTGATCCTCCCGGACAGCTCGGCGCCCCCGGTCATCGCACCGATGAGCAACGGAGACCGTAGGTTGGCGCCGAAAAAGCTGGTGGACAAATCGATATCGCCCAGATTCGTCTGAGTCAATGCGTGGTAGGGCAATTCATAGCGCTCCAGGCCGGTCGTGACTCCGTCATAGCCGACCGGCTCGGTCAAGCAGACATCGATGTGCCGTCGCTTGCGAGTCGTCATCTCACCACGGTCAACGGTCATCGCAGCTACCCCTTCGCGTCCGACACTGGCCCCGGGCCGCGGTCATACTGTCCATAGTGCCCCCTATTGCGTGTCGCCGGCGCGGCTGCACGGCGATACGTCGTTTCAGTTGATTAATGTTTAAGGAACTGAAAGGGTTGTTTGGTGGTGTGGGATCGCATGGCCGCCGCTGTGACCGGTCGGCGCTCATTGCTGCTCGCGCTGGTCACAGCCCTGGTGGGGATCGGCTTCATGGTGATCGTCGGCGGCAACGCCGCCGCCGGCCAGTCTCCGCAGTCGGTACCTACCGAGTCCCAGTCCGCACAGGTCGAAGCGCTTTCCCGGCAGTTTCCCGGCGGTGACCAGGCACCACTCATGGTGGTGGTCAGCCGCACCGATGGGGCAACCCTCGGGCCGTCGGGTCTCAGCGCCGCCGACGCCGCTCACGATCGAGCGCAGTCCGCCACCACCCCCGGCGCCGGCCGGGCGGCCGGGCCGGTGATCGCATCCCAGGACGGCAAGGCCGCCCTTGGCGTCGTGCCCATCAGTACCGGCCTGTCGGGGCTTGCCCTGGGCGACGCCGTCAGCACCGTGCGCGCCGCCGCGGCCAGTGGGCTTCCCGCGGATCTGCAGGTTCACATCACCGGTGGGCCCGCCTTCGGCGCGGACATCGCCAGCGCATTCAAAGGCGCAAACATCACCTTGCTCGCGGTGACGACGGCCGTGGTGGCGCTGCTGCTGATCGCCACGTATCGCTCCCCGGTGCTGTGGCTGGTCCCGCTACTCGTGGTCGGATTCGCCGACCGGGTGGCCGCGGCGATCGGGACGGCGGTGGCATCGCTGACCGGGTTGAGCTTCGACGGCGCCACCTCCGGGATCACCAGTGTGCTGGTTTTCGGCGCCGGCACCAATTACGCGCTGTTGCTGATTTCCCGGTACCGCCAAGAACTCCGGCAGTATGCCGCGCACCGCGCCGCCCTGCGGCAGGCGGTGCGCAGAGCGGGACCGGCCATCGTCGCCAGCAACGCCACCGTAGTGCTGGCGTTGCTCACCCTGCCGTTCGCGTCTACCCCCAGCACGCGCAGCCTGGGCGTGCTGGGGGCGTGCGGCCTTGTGGTCGCGGCGATTTCGGTGCTGCTGATCCTGCCGCCGCTGCTGGCCGCGTGCGGCCGTCGATTGTTCTGGCCGTTCATCCCGCGCGCCGGCGACGACGAAACCCTGGACTCCGGCCCCTGGCATCGCGTTGCGGAGCGGGTCGGTGAGCATCCCGCACTGGTTGCGACAGTCGCGATGGCGGTGCTGGCGGTGCTTGGCACCGGTTTGTTGAGCACCCGGATCGGTTTGTCGCAGACCGAGCAGTTCCGGGTTCGCGCGGACTCGGTGTCGGGTTATCACGTTGTGGCCGAACATTTTCCGGCCGGCCTGGCCAACCCGACACTGGTCGTCGGCTCCACCGACCACGCTTCGTCCGTTCAGCAGGCGATCAAGGCCACCCCCGGTGTTGTCTCGGTGACCGAGGCCGGCCGATCAGGCTCGGGTCTGACGAAGTGGTCAGTGGTGACCGCCGCACCGCCGTCGTCGAGCCGGGCATTCACCATCGTTGACGCGCTGCGTGATTCGGCGCGGGCCGCCGACTCCGGTGCGCTGGTGGGCGGCGCCGACGCCCAGGCCCTCGATATCCGCGACGCGGCCACGCATGACCGCAAGCTACTCATGCCGGCGATCCTGGCCGTTATCCTGACCGTCCTCTACGTGCTGCTGCGGTCGGCCCTCGCGCCACCGACCCTGTTGGCCGCGACGATTCTCGGCGCGCTGGCCGCGTTGGGCATGGGCGGCTGGGCGAGCATGCACGTCTTCGGCTTTCCGGCGCTGGACAACACCACCCCGTTGTTCGCCTTTCTGTTCTTGGCGGCCCTGGGCGTGGACTACACCATTTTTCTGGTCACCCGCGCCCGCGAGGAAGCCGCACGGCACGGTGCCCACCGTGGGATGGTCCGCGCGGTATCGGCCACCGGCGGCGTAATCACCAGTGCCGGAATCGTTTTGGCCGCTGTGTTCTGTGTGCTGGGGGTGTTGCCGTTGATCGTTCTGACCCAGCTGGGCATCATCGTCGGCCTGGGTATCCTGCTCGACACCTTCGTGGTGCGCACGCTGGTCATCCCGGCACTGTTCGCCCTCATCGGCGATCGGATCTGGTGGCCCGCCAACCCCGTTCACACCAAAGCCGTTGAGCAACAAGCGGACCGGTCACAACCAGAAAGGAGCAGGCCATGAACAGATCGATACCGGCCGCGACCAGCCTGGCCGTCGCCGCGGCCGCCGGCACCGGAAGCATTGCCAGCAGCAAAGTCACTTCCCGGTGGTATTCGCGGCTGCGCAAACCCTCCTATCAGCCGCCCAGTGCCGCCTTTCCCATAGTCTGGACCACGCTCTACGCCGACATCGCCGCCACATCGGCGGTCAGCCTGGACCGGTTTCGGGCAACCGGGCAACATGACAAGGCGCGCGGTTACACCATCGCACTGACGCTGAATCTGCTGCTCAACGCCGGATGGAGTTGGCTGTTCTTCCGCTACCACAAACTCGGCGCGGCCGCGCTCGGCGCCGCGGCGCTCACCGCCAGTAGCGCAGACCTGGCCCGGCGCACGGCCCAGGCCACGCCGCGCGGCGGCCTGGCTTTACTGCCCTATCCGCTGTGGTGTGGCTTTGCGACCATCCTGTCCACCCGCATCTTGCGTCTCAACCGTTAGGGCACCGAATAATGCCTGCGCTGCTATGGTTTCGTCGCGATCTGCGGTTGCGCGACCATCCGGCTCTGGTCGCTGCGGCCAAGAACGATGACGTGCTCGCCTGCTTCGTGCTCGATCCGCGCCTGGAAAAGTCATCGGGGCAACGTCGGCTGCAGTACCTGGGCGATTCACTGCGACGGCTACGTGATGATCTCGATGGCCGGCTGCTCGTCGCCCGTGGACAGCCGGACACGCTGATCCCGGCTATCGCCAACGAGATCGGCGCGTCATCGGTGCACATCTCGGAGGACTTCGCACCGTTCGGGAAGCGTCGTGACGAGCGGGTGCGCGCCGCGTTGGAATCGGTGCCGCTGGTGGCGACGGGTTCCCCGTATCTGGTCTCGCCCGGCCGCGTCACCAAACCGGACGGCTCGCCCTACAAAGTGTTCACCCCGTTTCTGCGCCAGTGGGAACAGACGGGGTGGCGCGAACCGGCGCCATCGAACGCCACGTCCGCTCGATGGCTGGACCCGGCGCAACTGCGGATCAAGCAGTGCGACATCCCCGATCCCGGGCCTGCCCTCGAGGTGGCCGCCGGCGAGGCGGCGGCGCACAAACAGTGGAAGTCGTTCGTCGCCAACGGATTACAGAGCTACGGCCAGGACCGCAACAGGCCCGACCTCAGCGGAACCAGCCGCATGTCGGCGCACTTGAAGTTCGGCGCCATCCATCCCCGAACCTTGGCCGCCGATTTGGACCTGCGAAGCAACGGGGCGCGAGCCTTCCTGCGGGAGCTGGCTTTTCGCGACTTCTACGCCGACGTGCTGCACCACTGGCCGTCCAGCGCCTGGCACAACTGGAACAGCGAATTCGACGGCATCCAGACCGACACCGGGGCCGAGGCCAAACGCCGCTTCGAGGCGTGGAAAGCCGGCGAGACGGGCTTTCCCTTCGTCGATGCCGGGATGCGTCAGCTGCGCGACACCGGATTCATGCACAACCGGGTACGCATGATCGTTGCCTCGTTTCTGGTCAAAGACCTTCACCTGCCCTGGCAATGGGGCGCCGAATGGTTCCTGGACCAGCTGGTGGACGGAGACATGGCGAACAACCAGCACGGCTGGCAGTGGAGTGCGGGCTGCGGTACCGATGCGGCGCCCTACTTCCGGGTGTTCAACCCGATCACACAGGGCGAAAAGTTCGATCCGTCCGGCGATTACATCCGGCGCTGGGTGCCCGAACTGCGCTCGGCCGACGACGTGCACCTGCGCAAAGGACAACGACCGCACGGCTACCCGGCCCCCATCGTCGATCACGCCGCCGAGCGCACCGAAGCGCTGCGGCGCTATCAGAGCATCTGAGGATCGGCGGCTCCAGCAATCCGCTAGCGCGGGCGCTTGCGGATTTCGAAAAGCTGTTTATGGTGCGGAGACGTTAGCGGCGCTAGCGCCCCGGTGCGCAACCTCGACCAGCCGCAGGCGGCCGGCCTAGTGTGCGGCCTTTTTCCGTTCGATGTCGGCCAGCGCGGCCGCCAGTTCGGCGCGCTGGGCGGCCGAGCTCTCCCATGCCAGCTGGCGGTTCTTGACCACCTTCGCCGGCGCGCCCACCGCGATCGAGTAGTCCGGGATGACCCCGCGGACCACAGCGTGCGAGCCCAGCACGCAACCGCGTCCGACCGACGTGCCGCGCAGCACCGACACCTTGACACCCACCCAGGTGTCCGGACCGATCCGGACCGGGGATTTGACGATGCCCTGGTCCTTGATCGGCAGGTTGATGTTGTCCATCCGGTGGTCGAAATCGCAGACGTAACACCAGTCGGCCATCAGCACCGAATCGCCGAGCTCGATGTCGAGGTACGCGTTGATGACGTTGTCCCGGCCCAGCACCACCTTGTCGCCGAATCGCAGCGAGCCCTCATGCGCACGGATGGTGTTCTTGTCGCCGATGTGTACCCATCGGCCGATCTCGAGTTGCGCAAGTTCGGGTGTCGCGTGGATCTCCACGCCCTTGCCGAGAAACACCATGCCGCGGGTGATGATGTGCGGGTTGGCCAGCTTGAACTTCAGCAGCCTCCAGTAGCGCACCAGATACCACGGGGTGTACGCGCGGTTGCGCAGCACCCACTTCAGCGAGGCCAGCGTGAGGAACTTGGCCTGGCGCGGGTCCCGGAGGTTCGATCCACGCCAGCGGCGATGGACCGGTGCGCCCCACATGCTCGTCATGGCCGGTTAGCGTAACTCGGTCAATCGCGGGCCCGCGAACCGCCACGGGTTACCCTCACCTGTACTCGATTGCCGCCGAACGGCCGGGCCTGCCCGCGAGCTGCCCGCCTCGCAAGAAGGATTTGGAAAACCGAAGGTGCTTGCCCGACAACTCGTCAGTGGGCTTCGGCGTTGGTCACCCGTAGTGCTGGCGGCTGTGCTCGCAGTCATGCTCGGCGCGTGCGGCAACACCGACTCGTGGGTGGAAGCCTCAGCTGCGCAAGGCTGGCCGGCGCAGTATGCCGACGCCGCCAACAGCAGCTACACCGGCACCGGCGGGGCCACCAAGCTGTCGCTGCAGTGGACCCGCTCGGTCAAAGGAACCCTGGCGGCCGGGCCGGCGCTGAGCGCGCGCGGTTACCTGGCCCTCAACGCCCAAACCTCGGTGGGATGCTCACTGATGGAGTGGGAGAACGGCAACAACGGGCGGCAGCGCTGGTGTGTACGGCTGGCCCAGGGAGGTGGATTCGGCGGCCCGTTGATCGACGGCTTCGACAACCTCTACGTCGGCCAGCCCGGAGCCTTCCTGTCTTTCCCGGTCACCCAGTGGACGCGGTGGCGCCAGCCGGTGATCGGCATGCCCACCACGCCGCGATTCCTCGGGCCAAACGAGCTGCTGGTGGCCACCCATCTGGGACAGGTGCTGGTCTTCGACGCCCACCGCGGCGAGGTAGTCGGCAGCCCCCTTGATCTGGTCGACGGCATCGATCCCACCGACGCGGCGCGCGGACTGGCCGATTGCGCGCCGGCCCGCCAGGACTGTCCGGTCGCGGGCGCACCCGCCTTCTCGGCGACCAACGGAATGGTGGTGCTCGGTGTCTGGCAGCCCGGCGCTCCCGCCGCAGGTCTGGTGGGGCTGAAGTACCACCCCGGGCAGACGCCGCTGTTGACTCGCGAATGGTCGAGCGACGCCGTGGCCGCCGGTGTCATCGCCAGTCCGGTGCTGTCGGCCGACGGTTCGACGGTCTACGTCAGCGGCCGCGATCAGCGGTTGTGGGCGCTGCGTGCCGCCGACGGGAAAGTGAAGTGGTCGGCGCCGCTGGGATTCTTGGCGCAGACGCCGCCCGCGGTCACTCCGCAGGGGCTGATCGTGTCGGGCGGCGGGCCGGACACCCGGCTGGCGGCGTTCAGGGATGCCGGTGACCATGCCGATCAGGTGTGGCGCCGCGACGATGTCGTCCCGCTGTCGACGTCGAGCCTGGCCGGCGGCGGTGTCGGCTACACCGTGGCCAGCGGGCCACCGGCGAACGGCGCCCCCGGTATGTCGCTGCTGGTCTTCGATCCGGGCAGCGGCCGCACGCTGGGCAGCTCTCCGCTGCCGGCGGCGACCGGCTATCCCCTGGGAGTGTCGGTCGGAACCGATCGCCGGGTGGTGGCCGCCACCAGCGACGGTCAGGTCTACGGTTTCGCGCCGGCCTGACCGGGACATACCTCTGTAGTGCCTATGGACGAGCCCGCGACGCAGGACGTCGCGACAACCAACCCCGCAGTAGGCCAGCGCAGCAACACCGTCGACATCGTGGCGACGCTCATCCTGCTGGTCATCCACGGCGGCCTTTACGGCGCGACCTTCGTGGTGCTGGGCCTGCTGGTGATGAGCACCGATCCGTGCGGCTATCAGAAGTGCGGCGACCCCGCCTGGATCGACCGGGCCATGAACCTGGGCACCTGGGGCGGCGCCGCACTGTTGGTCATCGACATCGTGATCGCCGTGTATCTGCTGGTTCGACAAAAGCGGGCCTTCTTCGTACCGATCATCGGCTGCCTCGCACAGGTGGCGCTGGCGATCGGCGCGGTAGCGATGGAGCTACAGGCTGGACCGGTCTGAGCCGCTAGAGGGCCAGCGGCGGGATGGAATTCCGCGGGACCTGGGCCTGCAGCGGGCCGCCGAACGCCGGCAGCATCTCACCCGGGGCGAAGTAGAAGATCAGCTGATCGTCGGTGATGGCAAAGTTCTGATAGTGCGTCGGGTCATGACCTGTCGACTGCAAAATCGCGGCGCCCAAAGGAGTTTGGCGTTCCAATTCGCGCTGCACAATCGGGTAGATAGCGTCCAGCGGGGCAGCGCCGGGCGGGAAGAGGTTGTCGAATGTGATGGGCTGCCTGGTCCCGAGGTTGTAGTTGAACGCCTTGTACCAGGTCGACGAGTGCGCCCCGCCGACATCTTGGAAGAACTTGAGCACCACGCTGCGGGTGTCGTGCGGTGGCTGCCCGGCGCTGTGCTGCTCGGTGGTGGCCTCTAATTGGAAGGGCTGATCGCGCCCCCCGGAACTCTGGGCGACGTTGACGAAGCCGTCGCGGTTTTGAGTGATGTAGTCGTTCAGCGCCTGTCCGTCCGGATAGTCGACGGGAAACGTCATGTTAAGCGTGTAGTTGGGCCCGGTGGCATGCACGTGACACATCTGGCCGGCCTCGACGCTGCCGCCCAGGCTGGCACACGACGGCGGCTCGGCCGCGGCCGGCCAGCCCGAGAAGACCGCCGCCGCGAGCAGCGCAGCGGCTATCGAATAACGCATCGTGGAATTGCCCTCGCAGACTAGCCGGGCCGGTGACCCGGAGAAGTGACCGCCGTCAGCGTACCCGGCGCTATCGGGAGGGTTGGCAAACGAAGGCCATCGTGCGGCTGGATGTGCGCGCACCGATGCGGGTGATGACCACCGACAGCGGACGGCTGCCGCGCAGCCGCATCCGTTTCCGCAGCGCGTCCGGGTCGACCCGCACGCCGCGCACCAAGATTTCCAGCGACCCGCAGTCCCGCGCCGACAGCGCCTGACGGAGTCGGCGTTCGTCGAAGGCCAGCTGTTCGAGTACTTCGAACCCCCGGTCCGCCGCGGGCAGCCGATCGCCGGACAGGTAGGCGATATCGGGGTCGAGCTGCCACAGCCCGTGCCGGGCGCCGTACTGGCGCACCAGCCCCGCCCGGACCACCGCGCCGTCCGGGTCGACGATCCACCGCCCGACCGGCCCCACCGGGCACTCATCGGAATCGGCGTCGGTGAGTTGGTCGTCGCGATCCAAGATGTTGGCCCGGCGGCGGACGCCGGGCTGCGTCAGTCCGGCCGACCAGAGGCATGCCTCCCGGACCGCACCTCGATACGACGTGACCTCGATTTCCCCACCGAAACCCAGACGCCGCACCTCGTCGAAATCGATTCCGGGAGCACACTTCACGGCGAATTGCCGGTCGCGGTAGGTGTCCAGCAGCGACCTCAGGGCGGGTTGGTAGTCCTCGATGCGCAACCGGCGGCGCCCCGCGGCCCGCCGCGCGGGATCGACGACCAGCACGGCGTCGCGGGTGATCGGGTGCAGCGCGTCGGCGCGACAGATCCAGGCCGACTCCCCCGCGTTGTAGCGCGCCATCGCCAGCCGCACCGGATCGATGTCGCTGCCCACCGCGGCAAGGCCGCAGGCGTGCAGCGCGGCCAGTTCGGTGCCGATCGAACACGTCACGTCGTGCACGATGACGCCCGGCCGCTCAGCCAGGCGCCTGGCCCGGTGCAAGGCCACCGGCGCCGCGGTGGCCTGCTGCAGCGCCTCGTCGGTGAACAGCCACTCCGGCACGCGCGGGCTCAACTCGCTTAGCTTGTCGGCGGCCCGGCGGCGCAACAGCACCGTCTCGACCAGAATCGCGGCCCGGTCGCCGAATTGAGCGCGCGCCGCGGCAACGTCGCCGACTCGGGTGGCGTCGGACAGCTCCAGTCCGGAAACCGACGCCAGCGCCGCAGCACCCGCCTGCGACCGCAGGTAACTGACGTCGTCCGTGCCGAACCGCAGCCCACCGCTCAGGAGGGTTTGACCCCGGTCACCATCACGTTGTAGAACCAGCCCTTCGGTACCACGCGGCGCCACACATTGGCGTCCACCCAACTGAGTGTCTTCCAGCCGTTGAAGGCGAATTTCGCCCAGCCCCAGCCCAGCCGCCCGGGCGGTACCGACGCCTCGAAGGTGCGCACCGGCCAGCCGAACATCGCGGCGGTGAACTCTTCGCTGACGGTCCGCACGTCGGTGGCGCCGGCGTTGGCGGCCATCCGCTCCAGATCGCCGGGCGTGAAGGTGTGCAGGTCGACGATGGCCTCCAGCGCCGCGGCCCGCGAGGACTCGTCAAGCTCGGCCTGTGGGCGCCGCCAGCTACCCAGACCGGGCAGTCTGGTGACGTTGGTGGCGATTCGCCAGGTCAACGTGGACAACTCGCGGGCATAGACGTCACCGGCGCTGGTCGGCTCGCCGGCGAAGACGAACCGGCCGCCGGGGCGCAGAACCCGGATCACCTCGCGCAGCGACAACTCCACGTCGGGAATGTGGTGCAGCACGGCGTGCCCGACGACGAGGTCGAAGGTGTTGTCCTCATACGGGATGCCCTCGGCGTCGGCGACCCGGCCGTCGATGTCGAGGCCCAGCGATTGCCCGTTGCGGGTCGCGACCTTGACCATGCCCGGCGACAGGTCGGTCACCGAGCCGCGCCGGGCGACCCCGGACTGGATCAGATTGAGTAGGAAAAAGCCTGTGCCACAGCCTAATTCGAGGGCCCGGTCGTAGGGCAGTTCGCGCAGCACCGGGTCGGGCACGATGGCGTCGAAGCGACCGCGGGCATAGTCGATGCAGCGCTGGTCATAGGAGATCGACCACTTCTCGTCGTAAGTCTCGGCTTCCCAGTCGTGGTAGAGCACCTGGGCCAACTTGCTGTCGTGCCGGGCGGCTTCCACCTGCTCGGCGGTGGCGTGGGGCGTCGGAGCGGCGTCGGTCGAACTGGTCATGCAGGGCAGCCTAACGGCCGCCGGGATCCGCCTTGTCGTCAGCGTCCTGACCAGCGGAGAACACCTCGACGTAGCGACGGCGCTCGGCGGCGAGCCGCTCGGGCAGTTCCAGGTCGAAAACGTCGTCGATACCGGCCTTGGCGGCGGCCAGCGCGTGCCGCGGCCCCTCGAGGAACCGGCGCGCCCAGTCGGCGGCGGCGTCGTATACGTCGTCGGGAGCGACCATGTCGTCGATGAGGCCGAGCGCCAGGGCTTCTTCAGCGTCGAAGAAGCGGCCGCTGAACACCAGTTCCTTGGCCTTGCTCGCGCCGGCGGCGCGGGTCAACCGGGCCATCCCGTCGCCGCCGGGCACCAGGCCGGCCAGGATTTCGGTGGCGCCGAACTTCACGTTGTCCCCGCTGATCCGCCAGTCAGCGGCCAGCGCCAGCGTCAGCCCGGCACCCAGCGCGTATCCGGTGATCGCGGCCACGGTCGGCTTGGGGATCGCCGCCACGGCGTCGACGGCCTCCTGCCGGACCCGCGCCGCGGTCTCGGCTTCGGAGGCCCGCAGCGTCCGCAGCTCGGGCATGTCGTCGCCGGCGGAGAAGATCTCGTGGCCGCCGAACAGGATCACCACCGCGACGTCGTCGCGCCGGCCCAGTTCCTCGGCCGCCGCGATCACCTCCCGGTAGACCTGACGGGTCATCGCATTCGTCGGTGGCCGCGACAGCAGCAACATGGCCAGTCCGGCGTCCCGCGAGCCGTCGCTGACCACCACGCTGACGAACTCGCTCAATGCCGCCATCCCAGGCCACCGGCTTCGCGCGCCCGGTGATAGCGGTCGGAATCGAAGAATTCGAACACCCAGTTGTCGCCTTGGATCTCCAGGTGCGGCTGCACCGGCGTGATCTGGCGTTCCACGGCCAGCACGTCGGCCACGGTGTGCCCGGCCAGCGAGTCCAGCTGCGTCCAGGTCGGTGGCAGCAGGAAGCTGCGGCCGGACGAGAAGTCGTCGATGGCCGCTTCCGGCGTCGTCCAGCCCGCCCGGTCGGATTCGGTGTTCTCCCCGTCGGCGCGCTGTCCCTGCGGCAGGGCAGCGACGAAGAAATAGGTGTCATAGCGGCGGGTCCGCTCGGCCTCCGGGGTGACCCAGTTGGCCCACGGCCGCAACAGATCCGAACGCAGCTCCAGGTTCTCCCGGCGCAGGAAGTCCGCGAAGGACAACGTCCCGTCGGCCAGGGCCCGGCGGGCGTCGCTGTACACCGAGGCGTCGTCGACAATACTGTCCGGTGCGCCCGCCGGCCCGGCGAACAGCACGCCGGACTCCTCGAACGTCTCGCGGGCCGCGGCGCAGACCAGCGCCTCGGCCAGGTCGGCTTCGATGCCGAACCGCTGCGCCCACCACCGCGGCGGCGGGCCGGCCCAGGCGATGTCGGCGTTGCGGTCGCGGTCGTCGACGCCGCCGCCGGGGAACACCATGGTTCCCGCGGCGAACTCCATCTTGGCGTGCCGCCGCATCAGGAAGACGGCGATACCCTCCGGGACGTCGCGGATCAGCATCACGGTGGCGGCCGGCCGTGCGACCAGCGGGGCTTCCTCGGGTGACGTCATAACGGCCTCCGGTGGGCTGCGCGGGTACGGATTCGGCGCGCGAAATAGCGCCCGTCGACGACGTCGAGGGCGATCGCCTGGCCGAAGGCGGTGGACAGATTTTCAGCGGTCAGCACGTCGGTCAGTAATCCCGCGGCAACCACCTGGGCTTCCGAGAGCAGCATGCAGTGACTGAACCCGGGCGGAATCTCCTCAACATGGTGAGTGACCAGCACTAGCGCGGGGGCGTCGGGGTCCGCGGCCAGGTCGGCCAGCCGCGCGACCAACTCCTCGCGGCCGCCCAGGTCCAGGCCGGCGGCGGGCTCGTCGAGCAGCAGCAGTTCGGGGTCGGTCATCAGCGCGCGGGCGATCAGCACCCGCTTGCGCTCGCCCTCCGACAGCGTCCCGTAGGTGCGGTCGGCGAGGTGCTCGGCGCCCAAGCTCTCCAGCATGTCGATCGCGCGGCGGTAGTCGACGTCTTCGTAACGCTCCCGCCACCTGCCCAGCACCGCATAGCCGGCCGACACCACCAGATCGCGGACCACCTCGTCGGTGGGGATCCGCTGCGCCAAAGCCGAGGAGCTGAGCCCGATGCGGGAGCGCAACTCGCTGACGTCGACCCGACCCAGTCGTTCGCCGAGCACGAAAGCGATGCCGGATGAAGGATGCTCGGCCGCCGCAGCGATCCGCAGCAGCGAGGTCTTACCGGCCCCGTTGGGCCCGACGATCACCCAGCGTTCGTCGAGTTCGACAGCCCAGTCCAGCGGCCCGACCAAGACGTTGCCACCGCGGTGCAGCGACACCTGCCTGAAGTCGAGCAGCAGATCGGGGTCGGCTGACTCGCTTCCGTTTTCGGGCACCCGACCATCGTGCCGTACCGCGACGCTCGAATACCTGCCGGGTCACCACGCCCGCGATCGCTACGGCTCGGGCGGGATCTCGACCCGGCGGACCTCGCCGTCGACAGCGTCGGCAGCCTCGATTTCACCGCGGGTGACACCCAGCAGGAACAGCACCGTGTCCAGATACGGGTGACTCAGCGACGCGTCGGCGACTTCGCGCAGCGCCGGCTTGGCGTTGAATGCGATCCCCAACCCGGCCGCGGCCAGCATGTCGATGTCGTTGGCGCCGTCGCCCACGGCGACGGTCTGCGCCATCGGCACCCCGACCTGGGCGGCGAAATCCCTTAGCGCCGTTGCTTTTCCGGCCCGGTCGACGATCGGTCCGATCACCCGGCCGGTGAGGGTGCCGTCGACGATCTCCAGCTCGTTGGCCGCGACGTAGTCCAGCATCAACTCCTCGGCCAACGGCTCGATGATCCGGCGGAAACCTCCGGACACCACCCCGCAGGCATAACCCAAGCGCCGCAACGTCCGCAGGGTGGTCCGAGCGCCGGGCATCAGCTCCAGCTGATCGGCGACCTCGTCGATCACGCTGGCGGGCAGGCCGGCCAGCGTCGCCACCCGCTGCTCGAGCGACTGCGCGAAGTCCAGCTCGCCGCGCATCGCGGCGTCGGTGATCGCGGCGACCTTGCCCTCGGCGCCCGCCCGGGCCGCCAGCATCTCGATCACCTCGCCCTGCACCAGCGTCGAGTCGACGTCGAACACGATGAGCCGCTTGGCCCGTCGTTCCAGGCTGTAGTCTTCGACGGCCACATCGACCTGTTCCTCGCTGGACACCCGGTTCAGCGCAGTCCGCAGCTCCCCGTCCGCGCCCGGCGGCACCGAGACCCGCAGCTCGAGGCCGATCACCGGATAGTCGGAGACACCGCGGATCAGATCGATGTTGACGCCCAGCCCGGCCACCTCACGGGCGACCGCGCCGAACGCACTCGCGGTAATCGGCCGGCCCAGCACGAAAATGGTGTGGGTCGAGGGCTCCCGCATAATCGGCACGTCGTCGCTGCGCTCGATGCTGACCTCGAGGCCCACCTCGCGGATGGCCGATTCGACATCGTCGCGCAACTGCGCACTGTCGGCGACCTCGGCCGGGCAGCACACCAGCACGCCCAGCGTCAGACGGTGCCGAATCACCACCTGTTCGACGTTCAACAGCTCGACGCCGTGCCGCGACAGTGCCTCGAACAGGGTCGCTGTCACGCCCGGTTGGTCCACGCCGGTGACGGTGATCAGCACCGACACCTTGAGTGGTGAGTTCACTCCCGGCAGCCGCCCGTCAGGCCATCAGCTGCGGACCTGGACGTCGTCCAGTCTGGTGACATCTTTGTCCGAGGGCCCGTGCGCGCGACCCACGTGCGCCTCGGCGCGAAGTCGCTCCACCATGTGCGGGTAGTGCAACTCGAATGCCGGGCGCTCCGAACGGATTCGGGGCAGCTCGGTGAAGTTGTGCCGCGGCGGCGGGCAGCTGGTCGCCCACTCCAAGGAGTTGCCGTAGCCCCATGGGTCGTCGACCGTGACGACCTCGCCGTACCGCCAGCTCTTGAAGACGTTCCAGACGAACGGGAACATCGACGCGCCCAGGATGAAGGCGCCCACGGTCGAGGCGATGTTGTAGGGCTGGAAGCCGTCGCTGGCCAGGTAGTCCGCGTAGCGGCGCGGCATGCCCAGGTCGCCCAGCCAGTGCTGCACTAGGAAGGTGGTATGGAACCCGATGAAGGTCAGCCAGAAGTGCAGCTTGCCCAGGCGCTCGTCGAGCAGCCGGCCGGTCATCTTCGGGAACCAGAAGTAGATGCCCGCATACGTGGCGAACACGATGGTGCCGAACAGCACGTAGTGGAAGTGCGCGACCACGAAGTAGGTGTCCGTGACGTGGAAGTCCAGCGGCGGGCTGGCCAGCATCACGCCGGTCAGACCACCGAGCAGGAAGGTGAGCAGGAAGCCGACCGAAAACAGCATCGGCGTCTCAAAAGTGATCTGGCCCTTCCACATAGTGCCGATCCAGTTGAAGAACTTGATCCCGGTCGGCACCGCGATCAGATACGTCATGAACGAAAAGAACGGCAGCAGAACGGCTCCGGTGGCGAACATGTGGTGCGCCCACACCGCGACCGACAGCGCCGCGATCGACAACGTCGCGTACACCAGCGTGGTGTAGCCGAAGACCGGCTTGCGCGAGAAGACCGGGATGATCTCGGTGACGATGCCGAAGAACGGCAGGGCGATGATGTAGACCTCGGGATGGCCGAAGAACCAGAACAGGTGTTGCCACAACAAGACTCCACCGTTGGCCGCGTCATAGACATGGGCGCCCAGATGTCGATCGGCGGCCAGCCCGAACAGGGCGGCGGTCAGGATCGGGAACGCGATCAGGATCAGGATCGAGGTCACCAGGATGTTCCAGGTGAAGATGGGCATCCGGAACATCGTCATGCCGGGTGCGCGCATGCACACCACGGTGGTGATCATGTTGACGGCACCCAGGATGGTGCCCAGACCGGCAACGATCAGGCCGGTGATCCACAGGTCTCCCCCGGCGCCGGGTGAGTGGACCGCATCAGACAGCGGCGTGTAGGCGGTCCAACCGAAGTCGGCCGCCCCGCCGGGCACGATGAAGCCGGACGCCGCGATCAGCCCGCCGAACAGGAACAGCCAGTACGAGAAGGCGTTCAGCCGCGGGAAGGCCACGTCGGGTGCACCGATCTGCAGCGGCAGCACCAAGTTGGCGAAACCGAACACCACCGGCGTGGCATACAGCAGCAACATGATGGTGCCGTGCATGGTGAACAGCTGGTTGAACTGCTCGTTCGACAGGAACTGCAGTCCGGGGGCGGCCAGCTCGGTGCGCATCAGCAACGCCATCAACCCGCCGATGAAGAAGAAGCCAAAGCAGGTGACCGTGTACATGATGCCGATCATCTTGTGATCGGTGGTCGTGATCAGTTTGTAGACGAGGTTCCCTTTGGGGCCCATGCGGTCCGGGTACGGACGAACGGCCTCGAGTTGTCCCAAGGGGGGCGCTTCGGCTGTCAACAGCTTCTCCAAACATCCAGTCGGACACTGGCCCAAAAATCGGTATTGAGACGAATCTTAGCCGCCGATCATGGCGACGTCAGGGCTGGTCCTACAAACTGTCGTAAATGGCTCACCGGTGCGGCGCGTTCGTCGGCGCGGCGCCGCCACGCTGCCCGAATGGTGGCGACCCGCTTCGCCCGGCTCCGCCGCGCTCCCGATCGCCACGCCGCCCGAATGGTAGCGACCCGCTTCGCCCGGCTCCGCCGCGCTCCCGATCCCCACGCCGGCCGAATGGTGGCGACCCGCTTCGCCCGGCTCCGCCGCGCTCCCGATCGCCACGCCGGCCGAATGTTAGCGTCTGACGCGTGCTGTTCGGCGTGATCAGACCGGCCCGGTTGGCCGCGGCGACGACCGCGGTGACGGCGACCGTCGTCCTGGCCTGCAGCGGCTGCGGGTCCGACAAACCCGCTGGCCAGCCGTCGACCCGTCCACTGATCACGCCCACCACCCAGATCGCCGGTGCCGGCGTGCTGGGGAACGACCGCCGGCCGGACGAGTCGTGCGCGCGAGATGCCGCCGAGGCCGATCCGGGTTCGTCGAAACGGCAGGCCCACAACGCGGCGGGCGTCGACCCGAACGTCGTGCAGGTACCCGCTGATCCGCAGCGCATCGTGGTGCTCTCCGGCGACCAGCTCGACACGTTGTGCGCGCTGGGTTTGCAATCGCGGGTGGTCGGCGCGGCGGTGCCGGACGGCTCCTCGAATCAGCCCGCCTACCTGGGCGGCGCGGTGCACGGCGTCCCCGGTGTTGGCACCCGATCCCACCCCGACGTCAACGCGATTGCGGCGGCTCACCCGGATCTGATCCTGGGCTCGCAAGGATTGACGCCGACGTTGTACCCGCAGCTGAGCGCGATCGCCCCGACGGTGTTCACCGCCGCGCCGGGCGCGGCGTGGCAGGACAATCTGCGCGCTGTCGGTGCCGCCACCGGACGGGGCGCGGCGGCGGACGCGTTGATCAGCGGCTTCTCAAAGCGGGCGACCGACATCGGCGCCCGCCATGACGCCTCGCACTTTCAGGCCTCGATCGTGCAGCTGACGGCCGGCACGATCCGGGTGTACGGCAGCCACAATTTCCCGGCCAGCGTGCTCGGCGCGGTCGGCGTGGACCGGCCGGCTTCCCAGCGGTTCACCGACAAGCCCTACATCGAGATCGGCGCCAGCGACGCGGATCTCGCGAAGAACCCGGACATCTCGAGCGCCGACGCCGATGTGGTGTATGTGTCATGCGCCACTCCGGCCGCCGCGGATCGGGCCGCCACGATCCTGGACAGCAACCCGTGGCGCAAGCTGTCGGCCAACCGGGACAATCGGGTCTACGTCGTCAACGACGAGATATGGCAAACCGGCGAGGGCCTGATCGCGGCCCGCGGCATCGTCGACGACCTGCGCCTGGTGAACGCCCCGATCAACTGATCACGGCCAGCCGATACGCACACATCGTCATAAGGTGATATTCGCCCGCGCATTGGCGGAAGAACTTTTACCTTAGCTAAACTTCTTGATGACGCATCGACTCAAAAGAGGGATATCCATGAGCACAGTTTCGGCGTACGCCGCCACCTCCCCGACCGCACCACTGACCAAGACCACCATCGAGCGCCGCGACCCGGGTCCGCGCGACGTGGCGATCGACATCAAGTTCGCCGGCATCTGCCACTCCGACATTCACACCGCCAAAGGCGAATGGGGCACTCCGGATTACCCGCTGGTGGTGGGCCACGAGATCGCCGGCGTGGTGACCGCGGTGGGCTCCGAGGTCACCAAGTACAAGGTGGGCGACCACGTCGGGGTGGGCTGCATGGTGAACTCCTGCGGTCAGTGCAGCAGTTGTGAGGCCGGCCTCGAGCAGTACTGCAAGCGGGGTACCACGTTCACTTACAACGCCACCGACAAGGACGGCACGACGACGCAGGGCGGCTACAGCCAGGCGATCGTCGTCGACGAGAACTTCGTCTTGCGCATCCCCGACTCGCTGCCGCTGGACAAGGCGGCCCCGCTGCTGTGCGCGGGCATCACGCTGTTCTCGCCGCTGCGGCACTGGAAGGCCGGCAAGGGCACTCGCCTGGCGATCGTCGGCCTGGGCGGGCTGGGCCACATGGGCGTCAAGCTGGGCGCGGCGATGGGCGCCGAGGTGACGGTGCTGTCGCAGTCGCTGAAGAAGATGGAGGACGGGCTGCGCCTAGGCGCCAAGCACTACTACGCCACCGCCGACCGCGAGACCTTCAAGCAGTTGCGCAACAGCTTCGACCTGATCCTGAACACCGTCTCGGCGAACCTGAACCTCGACGACTATCTGAGCCTGCTCGACGTCGACGGCACGCTCGTCGAATTGGGCATTCCCGAGCACCCGATGGAAATGGGCGCGTTCTCGCTGGCGCTCGCCCGTCGCAGCCTGTCCGGCTCGAACATCGGCGGCATCGCCGAAACTCAGGAGATGCTGGACTTCTGCGCCGAGCACAACGTGACGCCGGAGATCGAGGTCATCGAGCCCGACTACATCAACGAAGCCTACGAGCGCGTGCTCGCGAGCGACGTCCGCTACCGCTTCGTCATCGACATTTCGAAGCTGTAGGGCGGCTGACCCGCCCTACAGCGCTACGCCCGGAGCGCTTTTCGGTGCGGCGCTGCGGGCGGCGAGTTCTGCCGCCTCGCCCCACTCGTCACCCGGAATGACCTCGCTGACGTCGATGCCAGCCAGCGGCCATCCCACAGCGGCCAAGGTGGCGGCCACCCGGATGATGTTCTCCGGCCCGGCGTCGTAGTGAGTCATGTCGGAGATGAAATGGGCGATTTCGTCGCGGCCGATCACACCGTCAGCGACGGCGGGAGATCCGTCCGCGGTGATGTTGTGCACCACCTCGGCGATCTGCTCTTCAGTCAGCGGGGTGCTGCGCAGCAGCGCCAGCAGCGGCACGCGGTCTGGCCCGGGGACGCCCTCGGGGTAGCCGGCGCGCAGCCAGCGCAGCACCGAACGGCAGAAGTTGGCGGTCTGTGAGGCGGCGGTATTCGTCACCCCAACAGTGTCAGGGCAGCTGCGTCATCGCCGCCAGCGGGCGGTCGCGCCACACCGACAATTCATGCCCCGTTCATGAACCGCTCAGAGGTCCCGGGGTGGGTTGAAAACGGGAGGTGAATTCACCGCTACGTGGCATTCAGCGGGAACAAAACCGGTCTCGCCGGTGTCGGAACAATTGATCGGGCCGGCCCCAGTCCCTCCCCCCCGACTAGAGCGGCCGGCCCGGTTCCCATTGATGACGGTGCGTGGGTTTAGAAGTCCCAGTCCTCGTCTTCGGTGACGACGGCCTTGCCGATCACGTAGCTGGACCCCGAGCCGGAGAAGAAGTCGTGGTTCTCGTCGGCGTTGGGTGACAGCGCGGACAGGATCGCGGGGTTCACGTCGGTCTCGTCGCGCGGGAACAGCGCCTCGTAGCCGAGGTTCATCAACGCCTTGTTGGCGTTGTAGCGCAGGAACTTCTTGACGTCTTCGGTCAGCCCGACCTCGTCGTAGAGGTCCTGGGTGTATTCCACCTCGTTGTCGTACAGCTCGAAGAGCAGCTCGTAGGCGTAGTCCTTGAGCTCGGCGCGCTTGACCTCGTCCACTAGCGCCAGGCCGCGCTGATACTTGTAGCCGATGTAGTAGCCGTGCACGGCCTCGTCACGAATGATCAACCGGATCATGTCGGCGGTGTTGGTCAGCTTGGCCCGGCTCGACCAGTACATCGGCAGGTAGAAGCCGGAGTAGAACAAGAAGCTCTCCAGCAACGTGGAGGCGACTTTGCGCTTAAGCGGCTCGTCGCCCTTGTAGTACTGCATGACGATCTCGGCCTTGCGCTGCAGGTTGGGGTTCTCCTCGGACCAGCGGAAGGCGTCATCGATCTCGGCAGTCGAGCACAGCGTGGAGAAGATGTTGCTGTAGCTGCGCGCATGCACCGACTCCATAAACGCGATGTTGGTGTAGACCGCCTCCTCGTGCGGGGTCAGCGCGTCGGGAATGAGGCTGACCGCGCCGACGGTGCCCTGGATGGTGTCCAGCAGCGTCAGGCCAGTGAATACCCGCATCGTCATCTGCTTTTCGTGGGCGGTCAGGGTGCCCCACGACGGCAGGTCGTTGGACACCGGCACCTTCTCCGGCAGCCAGAAGTTACCGGTCAACCGGTCCCACACCTCGGCGTCTTTTTCGTCTTGCAGCCGGTTCCAGTTGATCGCCGAAACGCGGTCGATCAGCTTCATGTTGTCGGTCACCAGAACCCCACTTCACACACCGTTTTGGCCGGATTGATCCCAGGCCCCAGACACTACCCCTGGGGTCCGACAACGCCGCGCAACACAAGAGGTTGTGTTTACGTGTCGTGCGCCGTGTCCCGGAAGCCCCGGATTCACGTCCGCTCTCCAGTATCCCGCGTTTTACGATGTACCATTTGGTACATGATTACCGAAGACAGCGTCGAGATCGACGCACCGCCGCAACTCGTCTGGGATGTCTTCACCGACGTCGAGCACTGGCCCGACTGGACCGCCTCGGTGACCTCCCTGGTCGGGCTGGACGGGCCCGTCCTCGCCGTCGGCAGACGGTTCGCGATCAAACAGCCCGGCATGCCGAAGCTGGTCTGGAACGTCACCGAGCTCGACCCGGGTGCGTCGTGGACCTGGGTGCAGAGCTCACCCGGGGCGCGGGTGACCGCCCGCCACGATGTCATTGCGCAGCCCGGCGGTCGCACGCTGGTGCGTCAGCAACTCGATCAGAGCGGTGTCCTGGGCGCGCTCGTCGGTCGCCTGATGATCAACAAGACCAAGCGATTCCTCGACCTGGAGGGCCAGGGACTCAAGGCCCGATCCGAGCAGGCCAGCCGCGCCGATGGCGCGAACTCCTGACCCCGAGCGGCGCCGTCAACTCCTCGACGCACTCGTCGCTGAGTTCTCCACCGGCGGCATCGGCGACCGGTCGCTGCGCGAGGTGGCCGCCGCGGTCGGCACCAGCCACCGGATGCTGTTGCACCACTTCGGCTCTCGAGAAGACTTACTCGTGGCGATCGTCGAGGAAGTCGAGCGCCGTCAGATGGAGCTGTTGGCCGAATTGCCGGCCGATCCGGCTCAGAGCTTTGCCGCGATGTGGGCCGACCTTCGTCGGCCCGAGCTTCGCCAATCAGAGCGGCTCTTCTTCGAGTGCTATGCCCGCGCCGCCCAGGGCGAAAAGCCTTTCGCCCGAATGATTCCCGGCGCCGTCGACCGCTGGCTGGCCGAAGCCGAGGCCCTAAAGTACCTCGCCGACGGCCCGGTCGACCCCGCGTTGGCCCGCCTTGGACTGGCTGTCGTACGCGGCCTGCTACTGGATCTGGTGGCCACCGATGATGATGCCGGAGTGGACGCGGCCGCGCAGGCCTTCGCCGAAATCATCAGGCGCCAAGGATGATACGAGCGCCCGCCGTCAGGAGGCGGCCGCGTGCCGGCCCATGTTCACGCCGTAGAACTGGTATTCGTCCGGCTTGACCGAGCGGGTCGACCGCCAGTACTCCCAGGTGTAGCCGCCCCAGAGCACGGTGTTCTTGCCATGCTCATCCAGATACCAGCTGCTGCATCCACCGCTGTTCCACACCGACGGGCCCAGCCTGCGCTGCAACTCGTCGTTGAACTT
This sequence comes from Mycobacterium sp. 1465703.0, assembly GCF_001672975.1. GTDB lineage: Bacteria > Actinomycetota > Actinomycetes > Mycobacteriales > Mycobacteriaceae > Mycobacterium. Next base: position 51,988 of record NZ_LZKU01000163.1, on the reverse strand, counting down.
GTCCTGAGCGCCGCGGGTGGGGGCCAGCGCCTGCGCGCCGAGCTTGTCGCAGGTCGCGATCGCGTCTGCGACGTAACGGATTTGGGATTCGATCATGAACACCACCGAGTTGTGTCCCAGCCCGGTGTTGGGCCCCAGCAGGAAGAACAGGTTGGGCACATCGGCCACGGTGATCCCGCGGTGCGCACCGATGCCCTCGCGGTTCCAGCGGTCCACCAGGTCCTCACCGTGCAGTCCCTTGATCTGGACGTAGGTGTAGGAGTCGGTGACGTGAAATCCGGTGGCGTACACGATCACATCGGCCTGCCGCTCGGTGCCGTCGACGGTAACGATGCCGTCGGGCGTGATCCGGGCAATGTGGTCGGTGACCAATTCGGTCTTCGGGTCGGCGACCGCGCCGTAGTAGGTGGATGAGTTCAGGATTCGCTTGCAGCCAACGCGGTAGTTCGGGATCAGCTTGCGGCGCAACTCCCGATCCTTGACCGAGCGCCGAATGTTGTACTTGCAGTAGGCCTCGATGACCTTCAGCAGGTTCGGCCGCTTGGTCATGCCGAACGCCAGCGCTTCCTGTCCCCAGTAGATGACGAGACGGACCAGCGCACGCAGGCCGGGGACGTTCTCCATCGCCCCGCGTACCGCCGGCGGAATCTCGGGGTTCGATCGCGGCACCACCCACGGCGGAGTGCGTTGGTAGAGCTGAAGTTCGGCGACCTGCCCGACGATCTCCGGCACGATCTGGATCGCGCTGGCACCGGTTCCTATCACCGCCACCCGCTTGCCGGTCAGGTCGACGCTGTGGTCCCATTCCGCGGAATGGAAAGCGGCACCGCGGAATTCGTCGCGGCCCTCGATGTCGGGCATGGACGGGATGTGCAGGGCGCCGGCACCCGAAATCAGGAACTGGGCGACATATTCGCGCCCGTCGGCGGTGAACACGTGCCAGCGGTTCTCGTCATCGTCCCAGTGGGCACGGTCCACCAACGAGTTGAACTCGACGTAGCGGCGCAGCCCGTACTTCTCGGTGATGCCCTTGAGGTAGTCCCAGATCTCGGGCTGATAGGAGAACGGGTTTTTCCAGTCGGGTTTGGGCTCGAATGAGAACGAATACAGGTGTGACGGGATGTCGCAGGCGCACCCGGGGTAACTGTTGTCTCGCCAGGTGCCGCCGATGTCGTCGGCCTTTTCCAGGATGACGAAACCGATGCCCTGCTTCTGCAGTGCGATCGCCATCCCCAGACCGGAGAACCCGGTCCCGATGATGACGGCGCGCGTGTGCACGGGTTGCGAGGCCTTGGCCCCGGGGATCGTCTCGGTTTGTGTCACGACGTCGGTCACGGTCGGTCTTTCTCTCCAAAGCTGTCTCGGGTCGGCGTTAGCCGGCGTCTTCGACTTCGGACCCGGCTCACGCAGATACCCAGTACCCAGGGTATCGGTTCGGACGAGTGTTATCGATGGCCGCGGCGATTGTCAACGCCGCGGCTTGCTCAGCTCGCGGCCGGGTTGCCGGCCGCCATTTCGTGAATCGGCAGGTCAGGATTCATCGTGATGCCCAGCGCCTCGGCGGTGCCGACGATGACCCCCATCATGATGGTGGTCAGGTGCGCGACGAACTGCTCACGCGACATCAGGCGGGGGCTCTCCGGCTCAGGACCCAGCCACCACTCGGTGGCCGACGCGGCACAGCCGAATGCCGCATGCCCGGCCAGTTCGACCGCGGCGTGGTCGAGATCCATCTCCCGCAGCTCGTTGTCGAACATGTCGGCCACCGCCAGGGTGATGCCACGTCCCTCGGCCAGGATTTGGGGGCTGGCCGCCGACCGGCCCTGGATGAACACCCGCAGCACGTTGGGGTGCTTGTCGACCAGGATGACGTATTCTTCGACGCTGCGCCGGATGACCTCGCGGGCCGAGTCGGTTTTCAGGTCGATGGACGGGAAGATCGCCGCCCACAGCATGTCGCGCAGCCGCTCCCCGATCGCCTGGAACAGGTCGGACTTGTCATGGAAATGCCGGTAGATCTTGGGTTTGGCGGTGCCGGCCTCTTCGGCGATTTCGCGCACCGAAAGCTCGGGTCCGAGCCGGTCAATGGCGCGGAACGCCGCGTCGACGATCTCGCCGCGCACTTTCTTGCGGTGCTCGCGCCAGCGTTCGCTGCGCGCGTCGACCTTGGCCCCCGGCTTCACGCTGGGATGCGGTCGCGGAATTCTCACCACCTCAAGCACCTTACCCCGTCGCGCCTTCTGACCTGGGCAGACTCCACCTTTGCGGCGCGGCGTCGTGATGGACTTGTCTCGGCCCCGTCACAGCGACCCACGCAGTACCTCGCTCGGAGAGCGGCCGAATTCCCGCCGGTAGTCGGCCGCGAACCGGCCGAGATTGCCGAAGCCCCACCGGTATGCGACGGCTGCCACGGTCGTCCCGTCCTCGACAGATGACTGCCGCAGGTCCGCGTGCGCCCGAGCAAGCCGGATCGACTTCAGGTAGGCAATCGGAGTCGTGTCCAGGTGCTTACGGAAGGCTTCCTGGAGGGCACGAGTGCTCAACCGCGCGGCAGCCGCCACGTCGCTGATCCGGACGTCCTCGGCCGCGGCGTCCTCGAGGTAGGCGACCGCACGCCGCACCGCCGGCGGCCGAACGGCACCACTGGGGCCCGCGTCCGTGTGACTAAACCCGGGGTAGGCCTCGACGATGCTCGCTACCAACATCCGACGCATCTGGGCCCGCAGTAGCGGCCCGGAAGTCAGAAGGCCGTTCCGTCCGGCATTACGCAGCAGGAATTGCATCACCTTCGCGACGGCCACCGTTCCTGGCTTCGATGGTCGCGAGCTCAACGGGAATCGAACCGCGTCCGACTCACCCGCGCCGGTGAACTCAGCAACCGCCGTCTCGAATTCGGTACGCGGAATCCGCGCGTGGAAAAGCTTGCAGTTCTCTTCCCAGCGCAGCTGATACGCCGTGTGCGCATCCAGCACCACGTGTTCGCCGGGCACCAGCAGCCGTTCCCCGCTGTGCGCACGGGCCGCAAAGCGGCCGCTGATCTGTTGGGACACCAGGACGAAGTCGTCGAGTCTCCCGGATTCCAGCAATGTGGTAGCCGACCCATAAGACAGGAAGTAAACGCCTAAACCACTGGCGCCTCCCTCGGCGTGCTGTGCACGGAACTTCGACAAGCCGCGCTGGACAGTGAGGCGGTGAGGACAGTAGACGGAAGCGATTTGGGTACGCGCCTCTTCTGGATCCGAAGTATCGGTCAGGATGCGCAGACCTTCGATCACGAGACTGCCGCTCGTTCGCGTATCAGCACCGCCGTCTCCAGCATTTGCGCAGTGCTGGTGAACCAGTCCTGCAGATTGAGATCCACGATGAGCTCGTCGGCGCCCGCCTCCGCGGCGGTCCGGACATCGTCGAGAACCTGGTCCAGCGTGCCGACGAATGCGGTTCGGTCAGGTCCGGCCGTCCGGTGGGTGAAGGTGACGTTGCCGACCACGATCATCTCCATCCGGCTCGTGTCACGCCCGTATTCGCAAGCCATGCCCCGGATGCGGTCCCAGTCGGCCCGCAATTGCGCAGCTCCCGCCGGGCCCGGCGTGCCCAGCAGCGGTAGCCAGCCGTCGGCGCGTTTGGCGATGCGCTGCAACGCTTTCGAACTGGTGCCACGGCCCAGGTTTTGGCCGCCGCCACCCAGCATGACGGGTATTTTCGCCACCGGCTTGGGCAGGACCGCGGCGTTGTCGACCACCACCCGCGGTCCCCGGAAGCTCACCGGGTCGGGGCCCCACACCGCGTCGAAGACATCGAGCGTCTCGTCGAGGAAGCGGCCGCGATCGGCCCGGGTGGCGCCGGTGGCCTGCAGTTCGTCGGTGGCCCAACCGGTGCCCAGGCCCGCGATCACTCGGCCGCCGCTGATCTGATCGATCGTGGCGAGCGCCTTGGCGAGCTGGACCGGAGTGTGCAGTGCCGCGACGAGGACGGAGGTACCGAGGCGGACGCTTTCGGTCGCGACGGCCGCGGCGGTGAGGACGGCCAACGGGTCGGCGGCCTGGCGCGAGTGTTCCGGCCACGGCACGTTGGATCCGGCGTAGGGCTCGACGGGCGTCCGCGGGAAGAGCAGTCGCTCGTATGTCCACACGCTGGAATATCCGGCCGCCTCGGCTGCCCGGGCCGCTTCGACCAGATCGTGTTGCAGGTCGACGCCCAATCTCTGGGGCAGGCGAAGTCCAAGTCTCATTCGGTACCTTCCATCGAATCGTGACGCTCGCGAGAAGAGAACAACCATTCCGCGCCGCCAATGCCGTTGATGGCCAGAGCCGTCCTATTCTGTGGAGCGGATGGCGCATTGTGAGCGGTGTGCGCTGCTACCAGAGTGTTTTGCAGTCAACTGATTTGGAGCATGGCAGTTTCTGTGGGCAACATGACGCGTTTGTCAACTGGGAACGGGCCCGGGGCGGTGTTGCAATCAGCATGACAACCGTGATTTCTCCCGACGGGACCCGCATCGGTTATGAATCCGTTGGCGCCGGTCCGCCGCTGCTGCTGGTGCATGGCAGCACCGGCACGCGTGCTCGCTGGTCCTCGGTGACGCCGGTGCTGGCACAGCGTTACACCGTCCACGCGATGGACCGCCGTGGTCGGGGACTGAGCACCACCGAGGTCGAGCCCTACAGCCTGAGCCGGGAAGCCGAGGATGTGGCGGCCGTCGCCGAGGCCGTCGGCGGCGACGTCTACGTCGTCGGGCATTCCTACGGGGCGTTGGCGGTCCTGGAAGCAGCCCTGATCACATCCGCATTCGTCCGGATCATGCTGTACGAGCCGCCGATCCCGTCGCCGGGCCATGACGTCGGGTCGCCCGAGGGCCTCGCACGCATCACCACGATGTCGGACCCGCGCGAAATACTCGAAGCGTTCTACGACGACACCCTGCATCTCCCCCGGCCGGCCATCAAAGACCTTGCCAATCGCGAGTTTCCGTATCTGGCCGACTCGATCGGGCACACCGCCGGCCGCGAACTCGCCGCGGCCCGCGCCTACCGAGCCACCGAGCGGCTAGCCGGGATCACCGTGCCGGTGCGTATGTTGTTCGGCACCCAGAGTCCCGCGTATTTCCGGGCGGCCGCCACGGCCGTAGCCGACTTGGTACCAGGCGCGACGGTTGCCGAGTTGCGCGGCCAAGGGCACCAGGCGGTCGATTACGACCCACCACAATTCGCGCGGGCGGTACTGGATTTCGACGCGCGCTCGGCTAGCCCGCTTCGGCGACCGTGATGACGGTCTTGCCGCCGCCACGACGCGCCGGGTCGAATGCCGACGCAGCGTCGGCCAGTGCACATACCGTTTTGACGACTGGGCGCAGTCGGCCGTCGCGAACCCTGCGTTCCAGCACGGTAAGGGCTTGCCGGTCGGGTTCGACGACGAAAAAGACAGCGCGTGCGTGCTCGGGTTGAACCCGCGGCGGCTCGGCGATGGTGATCAGCGCGCCGCCCGGACGCACCAATTGCGCTGAGCGATCCAGGATTTCACCACCGATTACGTCGAATACCACGTCGGCCGTGCCGGCCTCCTCGAGGCGATCCGATCGCAGGTCCAGAAAACTGTCGGCGCCGAGGCCCAGCACCGCCTCGCGGTGCTCGGCACGCCCGCTCCCGATGACGCAAGCGCCCGCGTCGCGGGCAAGTTGCACCACCAGGGAACCGACGGCACCGGCGGCGCCATGAACCAGAACGGTCTGGCCGGCGACAAGGTGGGCATGAGCGAACAGCCCCTGCCATGCGGTCAGTCCGGGCAACGCCAACGCAGCGGCCACCACGTGGTCGACGTCGGCTGATAACGGCGCGAGATTGCGGGCCTCCACCGCGACGTACTCCGCGAGCGAGCCGTCGCGGGCCCAGTCGGTGATCCCAAAAACCCGCTGCCCTAAGGTCAGCCCTGTTGTGCCGTAACCTAATTCGGCCACAACTCCGGAGACTTCATGCCCTGGAATGACGGGCGTGCGATCGCGCCCGGAGCGGTCGGTCCACGTGGCCGGCCAGTCGAGCTCGTTCGCGGTGAAGCTGGCGGCATGCACGCGGACAACGACGTCGTTTTCGGCGGCATGCGGGTGGGGCGCCTCGGCCAGAGCGAGTCCACGGAAACCGGCGGCGCGGTCGCGCGCGGTGATCGCTTGCATGTCGCGTCACTTCCTATCCACTTCGTGGGGGCCCGCCGATAACGTTTGCACCTCCGCGGTGCGAGCACCAGGGCCATCAAGCCATGCGGCCCACACAACGCGACACGGCGCCGGTCACCGAACGCCGGCGTATACGGCCGGCGCTACCCGCCGCGCGGCACGCGCCGGTCGGGCGCGAATCAGGCGGGGCCACCAGAAGAATGGCCCGAGCAGACGAGCGAGGGCGGGCGTGATGAACGAACGCACAATCAGCGTGTCGAGCAGCAGACCGATCCCGATCGTGGATCCCATTTCACCGACCGAGACCAGCTTGCCGGAGACCATGGCCATCATCGTGACGGCGAACACCAGACCGGCGGTGGTGACCACTTTGCCGGAGTTGGCGACCGCTCTGATCAGGCCGGTGTTCAGCCCAGCTTTGCTTTCCTCCAGGTAGCGGGCTATGAGCAGCAGGTTGTAGTCCGAGCCGACCGCCACCAGGATGATGAAGGTGAGCGGCAGACCCAGCCAGCTGATCGGGATGCCGAGCAGGTGCTGCCAGATCAGGACCGACAGGCCGAACGCTCCCGAATACGAAAACGCTACGGTTCCGATTATGACCAGCGCCGCGATCATGCTCCGGGTGATGAGCAGCATCACCAGGAAGATCAACGCGAACGCCGCGGTGGCCGCGATGATCAGGTCGGTTGCGGCCGCATCCTGGATATCCCAGTACGTCGTCGCGGCGCCGCCGAGGTAGACATGGGCGCCGGCGAGCGTGGTGCCTTTCAACGCCTCCTCGGCGGCGGGCAGATAGACCTGGTCGTGGCGAATGCCGCGTTCCGTGAGTGCTTCGCCGTCGTGGTAGATCATGTATCGAGCGGCTTTGCCGTCGGGGGACATGAAGAATTTCAGATCGATGCGAAACGACGGATTGCTGAACGCATCTGGTGGTAGATAGAAGAATTCGTCGTTCTTCGCACTGTCGAACGCATAGCCCAGATCCGTCATCTGCCGGCTCAGCTCGTCCAACTGGGCCAGCTGGGGCGCAATCGTACTGTGCTCGGCCATGATCACCTGGTGTAGCTGCTCGAGCTGGTCGACATTGCGGCCGAGGAGTTCGACCAGCTGCGGCATCACCGAGTCCTGAATTATCGCAGCCTTCAGGTTCTTGTCCATTTGCTCGTCCAGCTGGTCGAACTTGTCCGTCAGCTCGAATAGCGAACGCAGCGACCAGCAGAGCGGGATGTCGAAACAGTGCTTCTCCCAATAGAAGTAGCTGCGGATCGGCCGCCAGACATCGTCGAAGTCGGCGATGTCGTCGCGCATCGCGTCGGTGACGTCCTTCATGCCCTGGGCCGCTCCGGCGGCAATATGAGCCGCGCCGGCCTGTTGAGACGTCAATTCTTGTTGATGGCGCATCAGCCCCGTCATGCGATCGGTGATGCCGGCCATCTCGGTGAGCCGGGTGTTGAGGTCGGTGAGGAACGGCAGGATTTCCTTGATCTTCGTTCCCATTGAGCCCATGGTGTAAGTGAACGACGAATGTTCAAGCGGAGTCCCCAACGGCCTGGTGACGCTCTGGATCAATCCCACACCGGGAGTGTGAAACACACTGCGGGCCACTCGGTCCAGCGCGATCATGTCGGTGCTGTTGCGCATATCGTGGTCGGATTCGACCATCATCATGTCACCGTTGAGCCTGCTGACCGGAAAGTGCCTGTCGGCCGCGGCATATCCGAGCTTCGACGGGCTGTCATTGGAGATGTATATCCGGTCGTCGTAGTTGGGATGGTAGGTGGAGAGCGTGAGCGATCCCACCAGCACCACCACGCAGCTGGCCAGCAGGACCCGGCCGGGCCACCGCACCGTCACCGTGCCGACTTTGCGCCAAATCCCCGCTCCGCCTTTGCGTTTCGGCTCGAAGATCCCCACGCGGCTGCCCAGCGCCAGCACAGCCGGACCGAAGGTCAGGGCCGCCGCGACTGCGGTGAGCATAGCCACAGCGCAGGGGATCCCACAGGTATTGAAGTAGTTGAGGCGGGTGAACTTGAGGCAGAACGTTGCGCCGGCGACCGCGAGACCAGATCCGAGGATGACGTGGGAGACGCCGTTCACGGCCGAATAGTAAGCGGTTTCCCGGTCTTCACCCGCGTGGCGTGCTTCGTGGTAGCGGCCGATCAGAAAGATCGCGTAATCGGTACCGGCACCGAGGATCAGGGATACCAGAAGGTTTGACGCGAACTCGGATATCCCGATGAACTTGTGGAAGGCGAGGAAGGAGACGATGCCCCGCCCGCAGTTCAATTCCAGCATCACCATGAACAGCACCAGGAGCGCGGTCGTGATCGAGCGGTAGACGACCAGCAGCATCACCGATATGAGAACGATGGTGACGAACATGATCATGATCAGGCTCTCGTTGCCGGCTTCGAGCATGTCCGCCGACAGCGGTGCCGAGCCCGAGACGTAAACCTTCAGTCCAGGCGGGGTTCTGTTCTGCGAGACCACGTTTCGCACCGCCTTGATTGATTCGTCCGACACCGCCGAGCCGAGATTGCCGGCAGTCCGAACCAGTGTGTAGGACGCCTTTCCATCGTTACTCTGCACCCCCGCGGCGGTTGTCCCCTGCCCCCACAGATTCATGACGTATTGGACGTGCTTGTCTCGCTGTAGTTTTGCCACCAAGTCGTCGTAGAAGTGGTGGTCGGCTTCGCCGAGCTTGTGATCGCCTTCCAACACGACCATCACCAGGCTGTTGCTGTCCGACTCTTTGAACACTTCCCCGATGTGGATGAGCGCCCGCGACGAGGGCGCATCGACCGGGACCAGCGGTCCCCGGTTCGCTTCGGTGACGGGCTCCAGCTGAGGGACGGCCACGTTGAGCACGACCATGAGCCCGACCCACGCCAGAATCACGGGCACGGCGAACCTGCGGATGGTCCGCGCAAGGAACGGTTTGCGCACCATGATGTCGACGCTGTTATGCCTCATGCGGACAGCACCTGGCACCAGACCCCGGCGTGCTCACCCGTGGCGGTGTGTTCGGAACGCACCTGGCCGTCGACGATGATGCGGCAGCCGACATTGCCTCCGGCGACCTGCGCGGTGATGTCAGCGGTCGCGGTCGTCAACACCGTGACTTCGGTATGCGTCCAGGGCAACGTCGCCAGGTCGACGGCGATTGCGTGCGAGTTCACATCCCAATAGCTGACCCTCCCCCAGCCTGCCAAATCGCCGAACACGTCGTATTCGATGCGTTTGGGATTGAACTGAGCTATCGAGAATTTGTCGCCCGGGCTCCGGGTTCGATCCTGGGAACCGAAGATCCTGTGCGCGGAATCGATGACGGTCCCCGCCAAGACGGCAACGACGACCACCAGGGTAGGTAGCCACAGCTTGCTGACCAGTCGCCGGCGTAGAGACGTGACCATGACGATGACCCTCCTCGGGCACTCACAACGAGAAATCGAAACAGGTGGACCACCGTGGCCGCATGAGCGATGGGTGGTCGCGACGATGGAGTTGAGCCGCCGCAGGACGCGTTAAATGCGCACTGCGCTCAGCATCCGCGTGAAACTCAACTCGACTAAGCCGTCGGCACTGAGAGCGGGCCGTCCGGCCGCGTTGAAGACGTCGGCGATCTCAGCACTGCGCGTCGTCCAGTCGCGTTCGGCCAGATACTTGGCGGTGTCTGTGTGCTGTCCGGCGAAAGTTACACTGCGCAGGTCGATCTCGGGGTCTAATTGATTCCATACCGCGTGGCGTTTTCTCAGAATTTCGCCGAGCGCATCGGTTCTGGGAGTCTCGACGTAATCCGCCCCAAGTTGGCTACCGGGAGCACTCAAATTGGTGATCGCGTCGAGAATCTGGTCGTGTCCCTCCGGCGGAAGATATCCGATGAGAAGCCCCTCGACGATCCAGACGGTCGGCTGCGTGGCGTCGAAACCGTTTTGCCGCAACGCTGTCGACCAGTCCTGACGCAGATCGATGCCCAAGCAATGGTGTCCTTCGGCAGGTGCCCAGCCCAAGCCGGTCAAGACGCGCCGCTTCCACCCGATGACCTGGGGTTGATCGATCTCGTAGATGGCCGTCGCCGGCGGCCAGTCCAATCGGTAAGCCCGACAATCCAGTCCAGAGGCCAAAATCACCGCTTGGCGGATGCCGGCTCGACACGCTTGGCGGGCAAAGTCATCGAGGGTTCTGGTCCGCACGCCGAAGTAGTCCGGCATCCAGTCGGCTTCGAGGTCAGAGAAATTGATTGCGCCGTCGACAATTTGGGTGAACAGTTTCAGTCCGACCGCCCTGACCAACACTTCGGCGAACGGGTCGCGGATCACCGGATCGGGTTGCCTACTGGCGACCGCCCGCGCCGCAGCGACCAGTGTGGCGGTCGCGCCCACCCCCGTCTTGAGGTCCCAACTATCGTCATGGGTCCGTGGCATTGTTCGCCCCTTTGAATCACCTTGCGCCCGAACGAGTCACCCTCGTTCAGGCCGCTTTCTGGTGCAAAGTTAGGGCTACGACGACGGCCAGTCTACTCGAATGGCGCGGTCGGTAGCCGGAAAGCGCGGAGGTTCGACGCCCACAGTGCGTGATACCGCGCACAGGGAAAGTCGATGCAGATGCATCGCGATCCAGGCAGCCAATTGACGCCCAAATCACGAACCAAAGCCCGGATGGTGGGCCTATGGACGAGCCTGGGGCAGCCGACTGTCGGTCCGGGCGGCCGGCAGCACGTTGTGGTTGAAGCGAAACATGTTGCTCGGGTCGTAGATCTTCTTAACGTGCGCCAGGCGCTCGTAGCATTCCGGACCGTAGATCGCGACGACGTCGGCCGCTTCTTCAGGGGCAAGGTTGTTCACCAGCCGCCGGTCGGCCTGCCAGGCTGCCATCCCGTCGAGCAGCGCAGCGACCGACTCCTTGAGCCGCCGTTCCTCTGACTTCGGACCGACCTCGACGCCCAACAAGACATACGGCAGACCTCTGGTCGCTACGGCGTTGGGCACCAACGGCTCTCGGTCCCAGGCTCCGCCAAGGGCACGCAGTTCGGCGATCCACATGGAGGTTCGGGAGTTCGGGCCGACGAGTTCCACCAGCCTGTCCTGCGACTCTGCGGGGAATTCCCGCAGCATGACGCTGCGCTCGTAGTATGGCAATGGTTCGGTCGGCTCGGCGTGGATCGATGCGACTGCCGTGTACGGCATGTCCGCTACGGTGTCCAGCACGGTCGGCGCGACTGCCCGGAGCGGCGCGATCATCCGTTCGCCGTCCTCGGCCGTGCCGTTGTAGGCGATCCGCAGCGCCACCGTGAACACGCCGCGCAGCGGCTCGGGGATTTCGGGCAGCGGCGGTAGTCGCAGGGCCGCGAACGACGAGACCATGGATTCCGGCGTGTTCGGGTGCCAAGCAGTCCAGGCGCGCAGCACGTCGGCCATGTGCTCCCCTGGGAAGTAGAGGGCACCGCCGTAGATGCGGGAAACCGGAAACAACGCAAACTCCAGCCTGGTGACCACGCCGAAGTTGCCTTTGCCACCGCGTAGCGCCCAAAACAGCTCGGGATCGGATTCGGCGTCGACATGCCGCAATTCGCCGTCTGCCGTCACCACATCGAGCGAGCGCACGTGGTCCGCGGCGTAGCCGTGGGAGCGGCCGAGGGTCGGGCTCAGACCGCCGCCCAGGGTGTAACCGGCGACCCCTACCGTGGGGTTGGCCCCGTTCAACGGTGCCAGCCCAGCCTCGGCCGCCTTCTCGACCACCTCTCCCCATATCGCCCCGGCGCCGACCCCTGCCGTGCGGCCGACGGCGTCGATCTCGACGTCGTTCATCCGGCGGGTATTGATCAGAACGGCCCCTTCTGCCGTGCCGACGATCTGGTGGCCGGTGGCCTTCACCGCAACCGGGCGACGCTGTCTCGCCGCGAAGGCAACGGCCGCCTCGACATCGGTCGGACACTGCGCCACCACGATCACAGCGGGCTGGAGCTCATGGTTGAGGTTAAAGACGGCGCGTTCGTCGTCGTATCCCACGTCACCCGGCAGCAGAACCGAACCCGACACCACCGCAACCAGGGCTGCGACATCCTCCGGCTGGACGGGCGAGAGACTGGAACAACCGAAAACCACGGCTAAATCCTCTTTTCGTAGTGCGATCGGGGGGCGGATACCACGGAAGAGACCGTCGAGCCGACGGTGTTCGGGACGGTCACCTGACGGCTGGTGTCCCGGTGGGCACGACTGTCGATCGGTCCAAATGGCTTGCGGGCTTACCAGCCGCCGTTTTGCGGCGGCCACGGTCTGCTGCAAAGTTAGGGATACCGCCACCACCGGTCTACCCAGATAACGCGGCGCTTGTCCGCAGAGCGCGGACAGCCAGGGCCCCGCCGCTTCTGGCACGACGACGTAACGATCGGGGCGATGAGAAACATCAAGCCGCACCCGGCCGTGTGACTCGGGCAGCAGGTATCCGCGGGGAGGTGTTATCCCGCGATCGGCCTCGGCGATGCGAAGCCCGCGTGTCCTAGAGCATGCAGGACACGCAGCCCTCGACCTCGGTGCCTTCCAGCGCCATCTGGCGTAGCCGGATGTAGTACAGCGTCTTGATTCCCTTGCGCCAGGCGTAGATCTGCGCCTTGTTCACATCTCGGGTGGTGGCGGTGTCCTTGAAGAACAGCGTCAGCGACAGCCCCTGGTCGACGTGCTGGGTGGCCGCGGCGTAGGTGTCGATGATCTTCTCGTAGCCGATCTCGTAGGCGTCCTGGTAGTACTCCAGGTTGTCGTTGGTCAGATACGGCGCCGGGTAATAGACGCGGCCGATCTTGCCTTCCTTGCGGATCTCGATCTTGCTCGCCACCGGGTGGATGGAACTGGTCGAGTGGTTGATGTAGCTGATCGACCCGGTCGGCGGGACGGCCTGCAGGTTCTGGTTGTAGATGCCGTGCTGCTGCACGGACTCCTTCAGCCGCTGCCAATCCTCTTGGGTCGGAATGCGAATGCCCGCCTCGGCGAACAACTCCCGCACCCGCGGGGTGGCCGGTTCCCACACCAGCTCGGTGTACTTGTCGAAGAATTCACCCGATGCGTACTTCGACCTCTCGAACCCGCCGAACTTAATCCCCCGCTCGATCGCGATGCGATTCGACGCACGCAACGCATGGTAGAGCACGGTGTAGAAGTACATGTTGGTGAAGTCGACACCTTCTTCGGAGCCATACAGGATGCGCTCGCGGGCCAGGTAGCCGTGCAAGTTCATCTGGCCGAGCCCGATTGCGTGAGACTCGTTGTTGCCCTGCTCGATTGAAGGCACCGACCAGATGTGCGTCTGATCGCTCACCGCCGTCAGCGCGCGGATCGCGACCTCGATGGTCTGGGCGAAGTCGGGCGAGTCCATCGTCTTGGCGATGTTCAACGACCCCAGGTTGCACGAGATGTCCTTGCCCACTTTGGCATACGACAAGTCATCGTTGAACACCGACGGCGTGGACACCTGCAGGATCTCCGAGCAGAGGTTCGAGTGGGTGATCTTGCCGTCGATCGGGTTGGCCCGGTTCACCGTGTCTTCGAACATGATGTAGGGGTAACCGGACTCGAACTGCAGCTCGGCCAGCGTCTGGAAGAACTCCCGCGCCTTGATCTTGGTCTTGCGGATGCGGGCGTCGTCGACCATCTCGTAGTACTTCTCGGTGACCGAGATGTCGGCGAACGGCAGACCGTAGACCCGCTCGACGTCGTAGGGCGAGAACAGATACATGTCCTCGTTCTTCTTGGCCAGCTCGAAGGTGATGTCGGGAATCACCACGCCCAGGCTCAGCGTCTTGATCCGGATCTTCTCGTCGGCGTTCTCGCGCTTGGTGTCCAGGAACCGGTAGATGTCCGGGTGATGCGCATGCAGGTACACCGCGCCGGCGCCCTGCCGGGCCCCCAGCTGGTTGGCGTAGGAGAAGGAGTCCTCGAGCAGCTTCATGATCGGGATGACACCCGAGGACTGGTTCTCGATGTTCTTGATCGGGGCACCGTGCTCGCGAATGTTGCTCAGCAGCAACGCAACTCCCCCGCCGCGCTTGGACAGCTGCAGCGCGGAGTTGATCGATCGCCCGATCGACTCCATGTTGTCCTCGATGCGCAGCAGAAAGCAGCTCACCGGCTCACCGCGCTGCTTTTTGCCCGAGTTCAGAAACGTCGGGGTGGCCGGCTGAAACCGGCCGTCGATGATCTCGTCGACCAGCTTTTCGGCCAGAACGGTGTCACCGGCGGCCAGCGTCAGCGCCACCATGACCACGCGGTCCTCGAAGCGCTCCAGGTAACGCTTTCCGTCGAACGTCTTCAGCGTGTAGGAGGTGTAGTACTTGAACGCGCCCAGAAACGTCGGGAACCGGAACTTCTTGGCGTAGGCGCGGTCCAGCAGTGTCTTGACGAAGTTGCGGCTGTACTGGTCGAGAACCTCGCGCTCGTAATAGTTCTCCTTGATCAGGTAGTCGAGCTTCTCGTCCTGATTGTGGAAGAAGACCGTGTTCTGGTTGACGTGCTGCAGGAAGTACTGATGCGCAGCCTCGCGGTCCTTGTCGAACTGAATCTTGCCGTCCGCGTCATAGAGGTTCAGCATCGCGTTGAGCGCGTGGTAATCCGTCTCCCCCGGCAACGCGTGGGCTCCGGTGGTTACAGGCTCTGCAGCGACGGTTGGTGACACGTCTGTTCCTTCCAGAAATTGGCTAAGCCCGCGCGGACGGCATCCACGTCGTCTTGGGTTCCCATTAGTTCGAAGCGGTACAGGTACGGCACGCCGCACTTGCGCGAGATCACGTTGCCCGCGTAAGCGAATTCGGCGCCGAAGTTGTTGTTGCCCGCGGCAATGACGCCGCGGATCAACGACCGGTTGTGCTCATTGTTCAAAAAGGCGATGACCTGCTTGGGGACGTAACCGCCCGCGTTCAGGTCCGGAGTGGCCCGCCCGCCGCCGTAGGTGGGCAGGACCAGGACGTAGGGGTCGTCTACCTCGATGCCGCCATGCAGCGGTATCCGCGTGGCGGGGATAGCCAGCTTCTCGACGAAGCGATGGGTGTTCTCCGACACCGAGGAGAAATAGACCAGGTTGCGCGACTGCACCGCAACCTCCTTACCTAACGTCTTGCCTTACGCGCTCAGTTCCGCCGTGGCGAGCGCCCTGATGCGATCGGGACGGAAACCCGACCAGTGATCGTTGCCTGCCACCACGACCGGAGCCTGCAGGTACCCCAGGGCCATCACGTAATCACGCGCCTCGGCGTCCAGCGAGATGTCGACCGTCTCGTAGGCGATGCCCTGCTTGTCCAACGCCTTGTAGGTCGCGCTGCACTGCACGCACGCCGGCTTGGTGTACACGGTGATGCTCATAGAATGCCGCTCCTTTGCGGAAGAGGGGACCCAACGGACTGGCAACTACTTTGGGAATGCGTCTTTGCTATGTTCAGCGATCCGTCAGGCCCCCTGATTCCCGTCGCTCGGCGGTTCAGGTCGAATGACCCGTCGGCGCCGATTTCGGGGGGTTCACCGAGCCTGGCTGGCTTGGCGGTCCTGGGATCTGCCGGTGCTCGAAACACTACACCTAGTGGCTGACAAGATGTCGAGATACAAGATGTTCTGAATAACATTTTTGAAATTCCCTGGTCGTGAGCGCTGCCGCGAACAAATCCGAACGCCCGCTCGGCGTGTCGCAGATCACACGCGCCGGCGTAGGCTCCCCTGTGCATTGGTATAGCAGCGACCACCGACATCACCGGTCGAGGACGACTGGCCCGCCTACAGCTAGCAAAGCCGCCAGGCGGAGCTGGCGGCTTCTGCTATTCGATTGAACTAACCACCCTGGTCGCCTGACGGGCGACCTATTGACTTCTGCTAATCAGCCGACTTCGGCGGCCAGCTTGCCCACCACATCACGCACCTTTGCCGGCAGCTCGGAATGCTCGGCGGGCGTCTTGCCCTCCAGGGTCTTGAACGGCACGGAGAGCTTGAGATCCTCGACCACCCGCGCGCCGGCGATCCCGAAGGACTTGCGGGTCTCGTCGTGCGCCCACACCCCGCCATACCGGCCAAAGGATCCCCCGATCACCGCCAACGGCTTGCCTTTCAAGGCACTGTCGCCAAACGGGCGGGACAACCAGTCGATCGCGTTCTTGACGACGGCCGGAATGCTGCCGTTGTACTCGGGAGTGACCACCAGGGCGGCGTCCGCGTCGGCCGCCGCGGTGCGCAGCGCGGTCACCGGGGCCAGCGGCGGCGCGTCGGTGTTCATCGCCTCGTCGATCTCCTCGTTGTAGAACGGCAGTTCAGCGAGGCCTTCGAAGATCGTGACGGTCACGTCGTCGGCGGCGACCTCCCGCGCCAATTCGGCGATCTGGCGGTTGATCGATGCGGCCCGCAGACTTCCCACTAACGCCAAAATGTTGATTGCCACTGCTTCAAGTCCCTCCGGTTGTCGTGTACATCCTCGCACGGCCTAACCGGACTATAGTCCGCTTTATTCCGGCGGCGTTAAAGTGCACTAATGAACGAGCGCTCGGGCGAGTTGCGGGTGTTCACCCCACAGGTGGTGCACCAGGAGCGGGGTGACGCGGCACGCAACCGCGCCCTGCTCCTCCAGGCTGCCCGAAACCTGGTCGCCGAGCGCGGCGCCGACGCCGTCACCACCGACGACATCGTCGCCGCCGCCGGAGTCGGCAAGGGCACGCTGTTCCGCCGCTTCGGCAGCCGGGCCGGCCTGATGATGGTGCTGCTCGACGAGGACGAACAGGCCGTTCAGCAAGCGTTCCTGTTCGGTCCGCCGCCGCTGGGTCCCGGCGCGCCGCCGACCGAGCGACTGGCGGCGTTCGGCCGGGAACGCATCCGTTTCGCTCACGACCATCGGGAACTACTGTCTGCGGCCAACCGCGATCCGCAGAACCGGCACAACGCGCCGGCCATGGTGCTGCACACGCACGTGCGGATGCTGCTCAAGGCGGCCGATTGTTCCGGCGACCTCGATATCCAGACCGACGCGCTGCTCGCGCTGCTGGACGTGGACTACGTCGAGCATCAATTGGCCGAGGGCGGTCACACGCTGGCGACGTTGGGTGACGCGTGGGAGAGCCTGGCGCGCAAGCTCTGCGGGCGGTGACCACCACGAACTGGATCCTGCACGTCGACCTCGACCAGTTCCTGGCATCGGTCGAGTTGCGCCGACATCCCGAATTAGCCGGTCTGCCAGTCATCGTCGGAGGCAGCGGTGACCCGAGCGAGCCGCGCAAGGTCGTCACCTGCGCCTCGTACGAGGCCCGGAAATTCGGTGTGCGCGCAGGCATGCCGCTGCGCGCGGCCGCGCGCCGCTGCCCCGAAGCGACCTTCCTGCCCTCGGACCCGGCCGCCTACGATGCGGCGTCCGACCAGGTGATGGGGGTGCTGCGCGATTTGGGGCACCCGGTGGAAGTGTGGGGCTGGGACGAGGCGTACGTCGCGGTGACCGCGGCGGACCCGAGCGAGGTGGCCCAGCAGATTCGCAGCGTCATCTCCTCGGAAACCGGGCTGTCCTGCTCGGTCGGCATCAGCGACAACAAGCAGCGCGCCAAAGTCGCCACCGGCTTCGCGAAGCCGGGCGGCATTTTTCTGCTGACCGATGCGAACTGGATGCCGCTGATGGGCGACCGTCCGGTCGACGCGCTATGGAGCGTCGGACCCAAGACCGCGAAAAAGCTTGCTGCTCTTGATATCACAACGGTGTGGCAGCTGGCCCACAGTGATGCGGAGTTGCTGACGGCCACGTTCGGCCCACGCACCGGGCTGTGGCTGCTGCTGTTGGCCAAGGGCGGTGGCGATACCCAGGTCAGCGCCGAGCCCTGGGTGCCGCGTTCCCGCAGCCACGTCGTCACCTTTCCGCAAGATCTCACCGATCGGTCCGAGATGGACACGGCCGTAACGGCTTTGGCCGAACAGGCGCTGACGGATGTGCTGGTGGCGGACCGAGTCGTGACCCGCGTGGCGGTCACCGTCCGAACCGCGACCTTCTACACGCGCACCAAGATCCGCAAGCTCGATGCACCCAGCACCGATCGCGATGTCATCGTGGCCGCGGCCCTTCGCGTTCTCGACCTATTCGAGCTCGACCGGCCGGTCCGGTTGCTCGGAGTGCGTCTCGAGCTGATCATGCCGGACTAGCGGGACGGGGGCGGGCCGCAGCGCGCGGGTGAAGATCTGGTTCACCTGGCGCATCGCCACGCTGTAGGGCCACCAGGCAAGCCTTTTGAACGCGTACAACGCGCGGATGTCGGCCGAGGTGTAGATCAGGTATCGGTTCTTGGCCACCCCGGCCAAGATCTTCTCGGCGGCCTTCTCCGGCGATACGGCATGGCCGGCGAATCGCCTCACCCACCGCGCGACGTCGGGATCTTCACGATCCACCCCGGCGATCTCCACGGTGTTCACCAGCGGGGTGTTCACCGCGCCGGGCACCACGACCGATACCCCGATACGGTGCCTGGCCAGGTCGAAGCGCAGCACTTCGGACAGGCCACGCAGTCCGTACTTGCTGGCGCTGTAGGCGGCGTGCCATGGCAGCGCCACCAACCCGGCCGCCGAGGACACGTTGACCAGATGACCGCCCCGCTTGGCCGCCACCATCGGCGGGACGAAAGTCTCGATGACGTGGATCGGACCCATCAGATTGATGGCGATCATCTTGCTCCACTGCTCGTGGGTCAGCCGGTCGACGGTGCCCCACGCAGAGACGCCGGCAATGTTGAGGACGACGTCCATGCTCGGGTGGGCGGCGTGGACATCGGCGGCGAACGCGGCCACTTGCGCATAGTCGGCGATATCCAGCGCCCGATGTTCGGGCACTTGGGCACCCAGCGCTCGCGCGTCGGCCACGGTCTGTTCGAGGCCGTCGCGGTCGCGGTCGGTCAAATAGAGTTCAGCGCCCTGGGCGGCCAGCCGTAATGCCGTGGCGCGGCCGATGCCGCTGGCCGCGCCGGTGACCAAGCACCGTTTTCCTGCGAATGAAAGCCCGGATCCCCTGTGCGCCATGGCCGTGACGATACCGGCGGTAAACACCGCCTCAGGGACGGCCGGCCCACAGCGCGTGCAACCACAACTGCTCGAGAACTCGCACCCGTCGGTCCCGGTCGCTGTCGCGCCCGGTCAGGATCGGGTCGCCGGTCAGCACCAGCGCGGTGGTGCCGGCCAGGGTGCGGATCAGTGTCGGCAGGTCGTCACTGATTGGACTGGCCGTCCCGGCTTTCATCTCGGCCTCGACGATTCCGACGATCTGGCCCAGCACCACCTCGAACTGCTGATCCAGCAAATCGCGAATCTCGACGTCGGTGTTGCGGGCCTCGTTGCAGGCGGTCACGACGGGGTCGTTGTGCGCATAGACGGCCGCGGCGCTGCCGACCATCCGCTTGGCGAACTCCTCAGGCGATTCGCCCGCCTGGCGGGGGGCGAAGTACTCGGTGAGTTCCTCGAGTTCTTCGGCGGCCTCGGCCATGAGTTGTGCCAGCACCGCATATTTGGAGTCGAAGTAGAAGTAGAAGCCGGACCGGGCCACCCCGGCTCGCAGGCTGATGGTGCTGACCGACAACTCGGCAAATGGCTTTTCCTGCAGCAGTTCGTGCACCGCCTGCACGATCGCCTGGCGTTGCTTGTCGCCACGCCTTCGTGCGCCCGGCTCCGGAGTGGCGGGGTGGCTGGTCACTCCCTGACCTTGCACCACGCCGGGCAAAAAGCAAACTTGACAGCCGTCAAGTTTGTCAGCGAAGGTAATAAATCAGTGACGGCCGTCACCGGGAGGGCACGCAAAGGAGCGTTTATGACCGCCACCATCAGCACCCCGCAGTACCTGCTGGATCAGGCGCGGCGCCGGTTCACCCCGACGCTGCAAACCATCCCGGGCATGGGCGCCATCGAGAAGCGCCTGCTGGCCCACGAGTGGGAAACCAAGGTCCTGGCGCAACCGCCGGCCGGCAGCGACCTCAAACCCGTGCTGGGCGATGCCGGGCTGCCGATTCTCGGCCACATCATCGAACTGTTCCGCGGCGGGCCGGACTATGCGTTGCATCTCTACCGAAACCACGGCCCGCTGATCTATCTGGATTCGCCGATCATGCCGGCGGTTACGGCGCTGGGGCCGGACGCCACCCAGGCGGTGTTCTCCAACAAGAACAAGGACTATTCGCAGAAGGGCTGGCACCCGGTGATCGGGCCGTTCTTCAACCGCGGCCTGATGATGCTGGACTTCGACGAGCACATGTACCACCGCCGGATCATGCAGGAGGCCTTCACCCGAAGCAGGCTGACCGGCTACGTCGAGCACATTGATCGGGTCGCGACCGACATCGTCGCTAACTGGCCGACCAACGACGCGCGGTTCCTGTTCCACCCGGCGATGAAGGAACTCACCCTGGACATCGCGTCGCTGGTGTTCATGGGACACGAGCCGGGGTCCGACCATGACCTGGTCACCAAGGTCAATCAGGCGTTCACCACGACGACGCGCGCCGGTGGCGCGATCATCCGGCAGCCGATTCCGCCGTTCAAGTGGTGGCGCGGCCTACGGGCCCGCAAGTTGCTGGAGGACTACTTCGCCGAGCGGGTCAGGGATCGCCGCAACGCCACCGGCAACGACATGCTCACGGTGCTGTGCCACACCGAAGATGACGATGGCAACAGCTTCACCAACGAGGACATCGTCAACCACATGATCTTCTTGATGATGGCCGCTCACGACACCTCCACCTCGACGACCACCACGATGGTCTACAACATGGCCGCCCACCCGGAGTGGCAGGAGCGGGCGCGCGAGGAGTCGGCCCGGCTCGGAGACGGACCGCTGGACATCGAGTCGCTGGAGAAGCTGGAAACGCTCGAACTCATCATGAACGAGTCGTTACGCATGGTGACCCCGTTGCCGTTCAACATGCGAATGGCGGTGCGCGACACCGAGTTGCTGGGCCACTACATACCGGCCGGGACCAACATCACCATCTGGCCCGGCATGAACCACCGGCTGCCCGAATTGTGGACGGACCCAGACAAATTCGACCCGGATCGATTCGCCGAACCGCGCTCGGAACACAAAAAGCACCGGTACGCGTTCGCGCCGTTCGGCGGTGGTGCGCACAAGTGCATCGGCATGGTGTTCGGTCAGCTGGAGGTCAAGACCGTCGTGCACCGGCTGTTGCGCCGCTACCGCCTGGAGCTGGCGCGGCCGGGCTACCAGCCGCACTGGGACTACGGCGGCATGCCGATTCCGATGGACGGCATGCCGATTGTGTTGCGCCCGCTCTGAGTTCCCCGACGACGGTGACACTCCCCGTCGTCGCGGTGGGGGGCTGGCGAGCGTCACTCGACAGCGAATAGCCGGTTGGCGCAAGCGATTACCGCGCGCAACGCCGACTGCGTCGGCTCGTCTGACCAACCCATAGCCCACTCGGCGCGCAGGCCGTCACTGCCGCGGATGAAAGTGGCGATGCCGGTTGCCGATCGCATCTGATGGAACTTCACGATCTCGACGGTGATTCCGCGCTCATGCAGCATCGCGGTCAAAGCCGCGACCGGTCCACCCGCGGCCGCGGTGGCGGTGTTGATGCGATCGCCCACGGCGATCACCGCCCGAAAGTCGCGGGCCTGCGGCCCCATTCGGGTCGTGGCACGGTCAGCGTCAATGCACTCCCAGTGGCCTAGCCGCAGTGGACCGGCGGTGCGCCGGTAGGTCGCGACGAAGTTCTCCCAGGACATCGCGTCGGCCTGCTCCCGCAGCCCGCGGGGTAACGCGACGCCGAAGCGTTCGCCAAACCACGCACTGGCGGATTCGAAATTTTGGAGCTGATTGCGCTCGGGAAGAGTCATGGTGCCGGTCTTTTCTGGTCAGCAGGAGTGACCGACGGCGGTAGCTTCCGACCCACAGCGGGGGGTCGGTCAGGATCAGACCCCGCTGCGGGTGCTAGCTACTACGCCACGCTCGAAAAGACGCACGAGCGTCGACATTAGACCCCTCGGCGCGATTCCTGCAACTGCTGCCGGCGCGGGGCCACCGCCGTTGAGCGGCATAAACGGACCGCTGGGACGTGTCTTCTCAGCGAGTCACTCTGTTCTTCCAACCGTTATCCGGCCGGATTGGCCGCGAGCTCAAACCGCAGGTATGCCTGAATCGTCGTACCGGTCCTTGCGGTATGGGTGCGCACCAAGTCCGAGATCGCGTTGACCAGATATAGGCCGCGACTCGCCGGACCGCGCGGACCCGGATCCAGCCGGCCCACCAACGGGTCGTCGAATCGTCCGGTGTCGCGTGCCTCGCAGACCAGATGCCCGTCGTCTTGCCAGAAGGCCAACCGGCAGGCGCCCCCGGTGTACATCAGGCTGTTGGTGGCCAACTCGGTGGCGACCAACTGCAGATCCTCGATGGTCTCCTGGGACAGCCCCATCCAGCCGGCGTAGTCGACGGCGAAGGATCGAGCAGGCCGAAGGTCCGCGGACTTGCGGACCATGTAGGTCACGGCTCCGGGACCGGCGGTCAGCGGCTGGTTGCAGCGTTCCAGGACGTCACGGGGGGCATAGGCCGGACTGCGCTGCAGTGCACCGGATTCCCACAGCATCGGATGTGTGGCCCGCGCGTCGGCTATGACGCCGTCGTCGAGCTGGCTCGCGTCGTAGAGGCACAGGCTCGTCGCTGGATAACCGTCCATCGCCTCGTTGACGATCGCTTCGTGCTCGATGCAGGAGATGAACTCCTCCTCGGTGCGGCCGGGCCAAGCGAGTTGGCTGACGATCCGCACCCGCCGATCCGGGTGCTCGTCGATGAACGCACCTTCCATCGCCATGAACCGGCTCGGATTTCGTGCGGCCTCGGTGATATCGACCATGCGCACCTCGGCGCCCAGGTCGTTGTCGGGATACACCTCACCTTGGAGCAGCGCCAACGATTCCGGAGGCATGGCGAGCAGCACCGCCTCGTCCAGCGCCAAACCGTCGGCGACAAACCGCCTAACCAGGTCCAACAATTCCTGCTGAGAGTGATAAATCAATGCGGAGTGGACGAAACCGTATTGTCTGGTTTCGTTAGCCGCCGTCACTTCAGCGCTCTCGCTTTCAATCACTTATGCCAACCCCCTGCAGGGTCGGCTGTCGCCTTCCCTCCCCTTTCCAATACCCCAGACGGTGCTTCGTTATACCGCGCGACAAATCACATTTACGCTCACTTCTTCGGGGCTGCCTTCGAATCGCTTGCCTACAGCCACCAGGAGGCGGCCGCGTCGAGATGGCGGCGGAGGCGATGGCAGGCGACGCCCTCGTCGCCGGCCCCGACCGCGTCGACGATCCGCAGGTGAGCGTGGTGCACAGCCTGCACATCCGACCAGGTCGGTAGCGCCTGACCGGTGCTCGACCAGTGCCGGCGGAATAACTCGACGATGATCCGGAGGAACAGATCCAGCAGCGCGTTGCCGGCGAGCTGGGCGAGTCCGATGTGGAAGTTGAACTCCTCGGCGATGGCGTGCCGCACGTCGTCGGGGGTGTGTCGGGAGTTTTCCGGCAGGCCGGACCGGTGGGTGGCCAGAAACTCCGCCACTTCCGCTTCGCCGAGCCGCTTGACGACCTTGGCGACGTTGTCGATTTCGATGGCGTCGCGGACGCAGCGCAGGTCTTCCCGGCTCGGGTCGCGGTACTGCAGGTACAAGGCGATCGTTTCGATGCTGGCCTGTGCGGCAGGTTCGGCGATGACGAGTCCGCCGCCGGGTCCGCGGCGCATGTGGGCGATCGAGTGATACTCGAGCAGCCGCACCGCTTCGCGCAGCACCGCGCGGCTCACCCGGTAGCGCTCCAGCAGGGCCGTCTCGGTACCGAACACCGAACCCACCCGCCGACCACTGGCGGCGATGTCGTCGCCGATGGTGGCGGCCAGCAGTTCAGCAAGCTTGCCGCGCGGTGCCTCGGAATCGAGCCGTCGAGGCGTCGTACGCCCGCGGCTTTTGCTGCCGGCGTGGTGCTGTTGCAGCCAGCCGGTCACCGCCTCGACATGCCGCTCGGACAGCGTCTTGGCGCGCGCTGAGTCACCGGCCGTGACGGCGGCGACGATCTTCGAATGGTGTGCGTGCAGATGATCGACCGCCTCTAAGGCCTCGGTTGCCGAATCCGCTCTCGACGCCAAGGCGTAGCGGGTGGTCAGCCGCATCAGAATGTTGATAAACAGTTGCAGCACCGGGTTTTTGGACTGCTCGGCCAGCGCGATGTGGAACTCGTCGCGCGGTACCGGTAAACCGGGCTTCCACTGCTCCTCGGCATGCAGCACCGCCCGCAGCCGTGCGATGCCGGCCTCGTCGATGCGCTCGGCGGCCAGCGAGGCCGCCAGCGGCTCGAGCACCAGACGCGCGTTGAGCAAATCGCCCAGTGTGGTGCCGACGTATTCGAGATAGATGACTACCGCCCGGGTGGCGGGCCCGGCATCGGGCTCGCAGATGTACAACCCGCCGTTGGGGCCGCGGCGCATCCGGGCGACCTGGTGGTGTTCCACCAGGCGAACGGCCTCGCGCAGCACCGACCGGCTCACTCCGAAGCGCTGCTGCAGAGCTTGCTCGGAGCCCAGCGATTCGCCGATCGCCCAGCCGCGGCGGACGATATCGGCTTCGATGTCCCGGGCGAGGATCGAAGCGAGCTTGTCCGCCTGGCCGGTCCTTGGCTCCTCACTCATCTGGGCTCAATCGCTCGACTAGCAGGTGAGTAGCATGCACCCCGCGACGGGCCCGCCGCCGACGGAGACGACGCCGACCTCCGGGCGCCGCGATATCTGCCGCTCCCCCGCGTCGCCGCGCAGCTGCAGGCAGCCTTCGTGCAGCGCCCAGTAGCCGTGCATGCGTCCGGCCGAGAGTTGACCGCCGTAGGTGTTCAGCGGCAGGTCGCCGTCCCGGGCGATGCGGGTGCCGCCCTCGACGAAGGGTCCGGCTTCGCCGTCGCCGCAGATGCCAAGGGCTTCCAGCCAGGCCAGCGTGAGATAGGTGAATCCGTCGTACAGCTGAGCGGTTTGGAGGTCGGCGGGTGTCAGCTCTGTCCGCGACCACATCTGCGCCGCGGCATCCGACATCGCCATCTTCGGGTAGTCCTCGCGGTGAAACCAGCCGCCGGCGCCGTCGGACCCGCCGATGGCTTCCACCTTCACCGCGCGGTGTGGACAGTCGGCGGCATAGTCCCGATGCGACACCACCACCGCGATCGAGCCGTCGATCGGGACGTCGCAGTCCAGCAACCCGAGCGGGGTGGATACCAGCCGCGCGCCCAGGTAGTCGGCCATCGTCATCGGATCCCGGTAGACCGCACGAGGATTCAGTGCCGCGTTGCGCCTGCCGTTCAGCGCGATCCAGCCCAGCTGTTCTTTGGTGGTCCCGTACAGCTCCATGTGGCGGCGGCAGTTGAGCGCCAGCCAGTTGGCGGCCGAATATGCGTGTGCCGCAACCAGATCGTTGACGTCGTCCATCGCACCGACGGCCGGCTTCGGCTCGCCTTCGGGTGTCTCGAACATCCGCGCCAGCGGCGGGGCGGGCGCGTTCTCTTCCTGCTTGACTGGCACGGTGCCGCCGAGCATCTGAATGGTCCGATACACCACGACATGGCGGGCACGGCGTTCGGCCACCGCGCGGCATGCCGACATCACCGGTGAAAGCAGGCCGCCAGTGCCGAAGCCCGACCCGCAGTCCGCGGCATCGATACGCAGTTGGGCGTTGACGTCCGCCGCCGGTGTGTCACCGAGCGTGGCGATACCGTCGATGTCCGTCGCCGCCAGGCCTGCGTCGTCGATGGCGGCGCGCACCGCCTCCATGGTCAGCTCCAGGCCCGGGATGCCGGTGCGGCGGCCGATGCGTGAAATCCCGATGCCGGACAAGATCGCGTCTTTTTCGAAATGCGTCATACACACCGCCCGTCAGACCACATCCCTGCATCGAATCAATTGAGTGTACTGTATTCGTCGTGTCAGACGGGGCGCTGCTCATCGAGTACTGCGACGACTGTGCGCGCTGGGTGCATCCGGCGAGCGGCGAATGCCGCGAGTGCGGGGGCTCGCTGGTCGCGCGAGCGGTTTCCGGGCGGGGCACCGTGTTCACCTATACGGTCAACCATCACCCGTACAACCCGGAGATCCCCACCCCCTACGTGATCGCCATCGTCGAGCTCGTCGAGCAGAGCGGTCTGCGGGTGGCCGCCAATATCGTTGACTGCGAACCGGATTCGGTGACCTGCGGAATGCCCGTCGATCTCCGGCCGGAACGAGGTAGCGGCGGCGCGGCGCAATTCGCGCCGGCCTGGCGCGCGGGTTAGTTGATCAGCGGATCACGCGGCATACCCAGGATCCGCTCGGCGATTTGATTGCGCGTCACTTCCGATGTGCCGCCGGCGATCGCCATGCCGCGGGCTCCCATCATCAACCGGCCGGACAGTGCGCCGGGACCGTCGGTCAGCGCGACCTCGGGACCCAGCAGCGCCGCCATGATCGCGGCGCCTTCCACCATGTGTTCGGCCAGCTTCAACTTGGTGACGTTGCCCTCCGGGCCGGGACCCGCACCCTCGACGCTGCGTGCGGCGCGCCGCAGGTTCAGCAGTCGCAGCGCGGTCTCATCGGCGAGATATGACCCCACTCGAATTCGCCCGCCCGCCAATCGGTCCGGCCGTTCGTTGGTGAGCTGCACCAGTTGGTCGGCCAGGCCCTCGTAGAACGAGCCGCTGCCGCCGATGCTGACCCGTTCGTTGCCCAGCGTCGCGCGCGCGACGGTCCACCCGGAGTTGGGCGTCCCGACGACGTCCTCGTCGGGGACGAACAAGTCGTTGAAGAAGACCTCGTTGAAGTCCGAGCCGCCGGTGATCTGCCGCAGTGGCCGCACCTCGACCTCGGGTGCCTTCATATCGACGATCACCGTGGTGATGCCGGCGTGCTTGGGAGCGTCGGGGTCGGTGCGCACGGTGGCCAGACCGCGCGCGCAGTAGTGCGCACCGCTGGTCCACACCTTCTGACCGTTGATCTTCCAGCCGCCGTCGACCCTGGTGGCTTTGGTCTTGATGGACGCCGCATCCGATCCCGCGTCGGGCTCGGAGAACAGCTGGCACCAGATCTCGTCCTTGCGCAGCGCCTTCTCCACGAACCTTTCTATCTGCCAAGGAGTTCCGTGCTGGATGAGTGTCAGGATCACCCAGCCGGTGATTCCGTAGTCGGGCCGCTTGATGCCGGCCGCGCGGAACTCCTCCTCGATCACCAACTGCTCGACGGCGTCGGCGGCGCGCCCCCACGGCTTAGGCCAGTGCGGCATCACGTAGCCGGTCTCGATCAGCTTGTCGCGCTGAGCCTCCTTGTCCAGGGCGGCGATCTCGGTGGCGTCGGCGCGGATGGAGGCGCGCATTTTTTCTGCTTCCGGCGGCAGGTCGAGGCTGTTTTCCCGGACGGCGCCGGCGGCGGTGCGTTCGAAGACGTCGGCGGCCGGTGCCTGAGGGCCACTGCCGCCGAACAGCGCCGTGGTCACCACCGCCCGGCGCAGGTGCAGATGCGCGTCGTGCTCCCAGGTGAAGCCGATGCCGCCGTGTACCTGGATATTGAGCTCGGCATTGCGAACATAGGCGGGGAAGGCCAACGCCGCGGCCACCGCGGCGATCAGCCGGAACTGCTCCTCATCCTCGGACGCCGCACGGGCAGCGTCCCAGACGGCGGCGATCCCGGACTCCGCGCCGACCAGCATGTTCGCGCAGTGATGCTTGACCGCCTGGAAAGTGGCGATGGTGCGCCCGAATTGCTGGCGCACCTTGGCGTACTCGACGGCGGTGTCGACGCAGTCCTGCGCCCCGCCCACCGCCTCGGCGGCCAGCAAGGTGCGGGCCCGCGCCAGTGCCGATTGCCGCGCCCCCGCCAGGATGTCGTCGTCGGAGACACGCACGTTCTGTAGCCGAACGCGTCCGGATCGCCGCGTCGGATCGAAGTTCCCCGGCACCTCGACCGAGACGCCGTCGCGGCCGCGCTCGAGCACCAGCACATCGTCGCCCGCGGCGATCAGCAGCAGCTCGGCAAGCCCGGCGCCCAAGACGATTCCGCCCTCACCCTCGGCCACGCCGTCGTTGACCTGCACCCGGCTGTCCAACCCGATGCCCGCCGTGACGGTTCCATCGATCAGGCCGGGCAGCAGCCGCGACTTCTGTTCGGCGGTACCGTCTTTGGCGACCACCGCGGACGCGATCACGGTGGGCACGAATGGCCCAGGCGCCACCGAGCGACCGAGTTCTTCGATCACCACCACCAGTTCCGGCAGCCCGAAGCCCGACCCGCCGTACTCTTCGTCGACGTGCAGGCCCAGCCACCCCAGCTCGACCAGGTGCTGCCAGAACCCGGGGCGAGGCTCGTCCGAGGCGTCGAGCAGCGAGCGTGCCGCCCAGCGCACCTTCTGCGAGGTCAAGAACCCGCGGGCTACTTCGGCGAGTTCACGATGGTCGTCGGTTATTGCGATACCCATGAGGGGCCCTCCTCGCGCCGCATGCCAGCCGGGTGTGATTGCCCCGCCACTCCCCGGACCGCTGCGCGGTCCGCATCGTCGGAGCTGAAGCTGGGTGGCCTGCCCCGCTTCGAGGGGAAGCGGGGCGGCTGCCTAAAGAGTGTACTTAATGCGAGGAGGGCCCCAACGGGGGGCGTCTATTTGGGCGCGAACCGCTGTCCGGCGTCCAGTCGCAGGCATTGGCCGTTGAGCATCGGGTTGTCCACGATGGCGGCGGCCAGCTTCGCGTACTCCTCGGGGCGGCCGAGGCGCTTGGGGAAGGCCGCGTCCTTGGTGAGCGCCGCCGCGAACTCGTCCGGAATGCCCTGGGTCAAGCCGGTGGCGAACAGGCTGGGCGCGATCGCCAGCACCCGGATACCCAGCGAGCCCAGGTCACGCGCCATGGTCAGGCACATGCCCGCGATGCCCGCCTTGGCGGCGGTGTAGGCGACCTGCCCGATCTGGCCCTCGAAGGCCGCGATGGAGGCGGTGTTGATGATGACGCCGCGCTCCTCGTCCTCGGGCTCGTTCTTGGCCATATGCGCGGCGGCCAGCCGGCTGATGTTGAAGGAAGCGACGAGGTTCAGGTCGATCACCGACTGGAAGGATTCGAGATCGTGCGGACCGGACTTGGTCATCGTCCGCTTGGCGATGCCCCCGCCGGCGGTGGTGACGATCGCGTGCAGGCCGCCGAGCTTGTCGACCGCGGTCTGCAGCGTCTCCTCGGTGCCGGTGAAGTCGGTGACGTCGACGGGGTAGAACGCACCGCCAAAGCCCTCGGCAACCGCTTTACCGTCGGACCCCTCGCGGTCGAGGACGGCGACATCCGCACCACGCGCGGCGAAAAGTTCCGCCGTGGCGCGCCCCATGCCCGATGCGCCGCCGATGACGACGGCCTTCTTCCCGTTGATCTCCATCCGGACGTCTCCCTTTCGGTTGTCAGATCCCTAGCAATCTGTAACGTTACGTAGGCACGCTAGCGTGTCCGTTCCCAAGGGCTGTCACCGAGCCATGCCAAGCTGACAACCGTGCTCCTTCTCGACGTGGCAACGACGTCAACCGACGTCGGGAGCACGTCGTCGCGGCTTTCCAAAGTCGCCCACATCGCCGGTCTGCTGCAGCGCGCGGCGCCGGACGCCACGTTGGTGGCCATCATCGTGTCGTGGCTCTCCGGTGAGTTGCGGCAACGCCAGATCGGCGTCGGCTGGGCGGCGTTGCGTTCACGCCCGCCGGCCGCCTCAGCGGCCACGCTGACCGTCACCGGGGTCGACGCCACCTTCTCCGAAATCGGCGCGGTGTCGGGCAAGGGCGCTCAGGCGCGCCGCGCCGCGCTACTGAACACCTTGTTCGCCGCCGCCAGCGACACCGAGCAGACCTTCCTACTCCGACTGCTCAGCGGCGAACTGCGCCAGGGTGCACTGGCCGGGATCATGACCGACGCGGTGGCCAAGGCCGCCGGAATGCCGGGCGCCGCGGTTCAACGCGCCGCGATGCTGGGCGGCGACCTGCCGTCGGTGGCAGCGGCAGCCCTGTCCGGTGAAGCCGCCGCGCTCGACGCCTTCACCCTGCGGGTCGGACGGCCGGTTGGTCCGATGCTGGCGCAGACAGCCACCAGCGTGGCCGACGCGATTGAACGCCATGGCGGGCAGGCGATTTTCGAAGCCAAGCTGGACGGGGCGCGAGTGCAGATCCACCGCGCCGGTGACCAAGTCACTGTCTATACCCGCAGCCTGGACGACGTGACCGCCCGGCTGCCCGAGGTGGTGGAGGCGACGCTGGCCCTGCCGGTCGACCAGCTTATCGCCGATGGTGAGGCGATCGCGCTGCGGCCGGACAACCGACCGCAGCGCTTCCAGGTCACCGCCTCACGGTTCGGCCGCTCGGTCGATATCGCTGCAGCCCTTGCCGCGCAGCGACTTTCAGTGTTCTTCTTCGACATCCTGCACCGCGATGGCGTTGACCTGCTCGACGCTCCGACCACCGACCGGCTGGCGGCCCTGGACGCGTTGGTGCCCCCGGCGCAGCGGGTCGACCGGCTGCTCACCTCGGACCCCGAGCAGGCTCGCAGCTTCCTGGACGCGACCCTGGCCGCCGGCCACGAGGGCGTGATGGCCAAGGCGCTGGACGCGCCATACCAGGCGGGTCGCCGCGGGGCGGGCTGGCTGAAGGTCAAGCCGGTGCACACGCTGGATCTGGTGGTGCTGGCGGTGGAGTGGGGTTCGGGGCGGCGCCGCGGCAAACTGTCCAACATCCACCTGGGCGCGCGTGACCCCGCTACCGGCGAATTCATCATGGTGGGAAAGACTTTCAAGGGCATGACGGACGCCATGCTGGATTGGCAGACCGCCCGATTCAGCGAACTCGCGGTCGGCGGGACAGACGGTTACGTCGTGCACCTGCGACCCGAGCAGGTGGTGGAGATCGCGTTGGACGGCGTGCAGAAGTCATCGCGCTACCCCGGCGGTCTGGCGTTACGGTTCGCCCGCGTGGTGCGTTATCGCGACGACAAGAGTCCCGCAGAAGCCGACACCATCGACGCCGTGCGCGCGCTTTATTGATCATGCGGCAACTAGAGTCTTGCGAATCTTGCTTTGTCGTCGGCGAATTCGGCCAGGATCGTCGCTGTCAACGTCGGCCGGACATCGCCGATGGCCTTCAGGTAATCGTCAGTGGTCGCGGGCTCTCCCCGGCCATGCGCCATTTCACGATCGAAGGCCACCTGGGCTCCCTTGCGGGCGGCGAATTCGATGTCGGCGGGAGTGAACAGCTCCGTCGCCGCGACCAGCTGGTCGACATCGATCGCCGAGTCGCCGTCGCCGAGATAGCGTTTCCACACAGCCGCGCGGGCGGGCTCATCCGGTGGGCCCACCGGAATGACATAGTCGAAGCGCCCGGGCCGCAAGAATGCCGAGTCCAGTGACTGGACCGAATTGGTAGCACACACCAGCAGACGCCCGTCGTGTTCACGAAATGACGGGATGAGTTTCAGCAGTTCGTTAGTGACGCCGGTTTCGGTGTTGCTCGCACCGGTGCGCGCGACCGCGATCTCCTCGACTTCGTCGATGAACAGCACCAGCTCATCGAGTTCGGCCAGTTCCCCGAACACTTCGCGAAGCGACGCCGCCAAACCGCCATCTGCAACCGCCGCCAGCCGGGACGGAAAGAGCTCGATGAACGGCCAGCCAAGCCGCGACGAAATACCTTTGGCGAAGCTGGTTTTCCCGGTCCCGGGCGGGCCGAACAAAATGACGGCCTTGGGCGGACGGACCCCATAGCGGTCGGCGATATCGGGGTGGGCCAGCGGGGCGATGATGCATTGTTCGATGATTTGCTTCTCTTGCTCCATCCCGGCAAGTTCCTGCCACAGGCCTGTCGGCAGCAACCGCCCGCCCAGCGCGGCAAGCATATTGGCCTGATCGGGCCGCAGGTGCTCGACCATCTCGTAGTACACAAGCCCGTCACGGCGGGTGTAGCCAGAATTTTCCAGAGCCGTCGAACCGGTCGCGCCCTCTGGAAGGATGGTGCAGATTTTGCGCACCCCCACCGAGCGCAGCCGCCGTTCCAGATCGGCCAGCAGTGCGCTGCCGATACCGCGATGACGCCACCGCGACGCCAGGGCCACCAACAGCACCCACGCCCGTTCGCCGTCGGTCCGCGCGACGGCCATGCCGACGACTTCGTCGCCCACCTCGGCGACCACCGCCGGCTGGCCGGACCGGGCGGCCGCCACCACCTCGGCGACCGCAAACACCGGCTCCGCCGACCCCGGATTGCGGCTTTGGTCCCAGATTTGAATGGCCTGATCCAAGTCGTCGTCGTCGTAGTCGCGCAGTCGCCACAACGGCATCAGACAACGGTAATGCCCGGGTTTCGTTGTGACCATGGGTGCGCTGTATCCACAACAGGCGCAGTTCGTTCAGCGCGCGTAGGGTTTCCGCCGTGGCAGTCACAGAGCAACAAAAAGACGTCAGCTACATCCACACCCACGACGACTTGCCACCCGTCGCAATCATCGACCGCTCCCCCATCACCCTGCGGCACAAGGTCGTGTTCGCGGTCATCGCGGTGCTCGGTGCCGTCGCCTGGGCGATCATCGCGTTCGCCCGCGGTGAGACGGTGAACGCGGTGTGGTTTGTGATCGCGGCGATCTGCACCTACCTGATCGGTTTCCGCTTCTATGCCCGGCTGATCGAGTTGAAGATCGTCCGCCCGCGCGACGACCACGCCACGCCCGCCGAGGTTTTCGACGACGGCACCGATTACGTGCCGACCGACCGTCGGGTGCTGTTCGGTCATCACTTCGCCGCCATCGCCGGGGCCGGACCGCTCGTCGGGCCGGTGCTGGCCGCCCAGATGGGCTACCTGCCGTGCAGCATCTGGATCGTCATCGGAGCGGTGTTCGCCGGCGCCGTGCAGGACTACCTGGTGCTGTGGATCTCCACTCGGCGGCGGGGACGCTCCCTGGGCCAGATGGCCCGCGACGAGCTCGGGGCCATCGGCGGCGTGGCCGCGATGGTCGGCGTTCTCGTCATCATGGTGATCATCATCGCGGTGCTGGCGCTGGTGGTGGTGCGCGGACTGGCCCAGAGCCCGTGGGGCGTGTTCTCCATCGCGATGACGATCCCCATCGCCCTTTTCATGGGCTGCTATCTGCGGTTCCTGCGTCCCGGCCGGGTCGCCGAAGTGTCGCTGATCGGCTTCGCGCTGCTGCTGCTCGCGGTCGGTTCTGGCAATTGGGTCGGCGAAAGCTCGTGGGGCGCCTCGTGGTTGAACCTGTCCCCGGTGACCGTCTCCTGGTTGATCGTCGGCTACGGCTTCGTGGCATCGGTGCTGCCGGTGTGGTTGCTGCTGGCGCCGCGCGACTACCTGTCGACGTTCATGAAGGTCGGCGCCATCGCGCTGCTCGCCGTCGGCATCTGCGTCGCGCGGCCACTCGTGCAGGCGCCCGCGGTGTCGCACTTCGCCTCTCGCGGCGACGGACCGGTGTTCGCCGGCTCGCTGTTCCCGTTCCTGTTCATCACCATCGCGTGCGGCGCGCTGTCCGGATTCCATGCGCTGATCTCGTCGGGCACCACGCCGAAGCTGCTGGAGAAGGAAAGCCAGATGCGCTTCATCGGCTACGGCGGCATGCTCACCGAATCGTTCGTCGCGGTGATGGCGCTGGTCAGCGCGGTGATCCTGGACCAGCACGTGTATTTCGCGCTCAACGCCCCGGCCGCGCAGACCGGCGGTACCGCCGCCACCGCCGCGCACTACGTCAACGGACTCGGGTTATCGGGCTCCCCGGCGACCGCGGATCAGCTCACCGCGGCGGCCACCAGCGTCGGCGAGAAGTCGATCGTGTCACGCACGGGCGGCGCGCCGACGCTGGCGGTCGGCATGTCGGAGGTGCTGTACCGGGTGTTCGGCGGCGCCGGTCTCAAGGCGTTCTGGTACCACTTCGCGATCATGTTCGAGGCGTTGTTCATCCTGACCGCCGTCGACGCGGGCACCCGGGTCGCCCGCTTCATGCTCTCCGATGCCCTGAGCAATCTGGGTGGCCCGTTCACCAAACTGCGCAACCCCAGTTGGCGCCCGGGCGTCTGGCTGTGCAGCCTGGCCGTGGCCGCGGGATGGGGCAGCATCCTGCTGATGGGTGTCACCGATCCGCTGGGCGGCATCAACACGCTGTTCCCGCTGTTCGGCATCGCCAACCAGCTGCTCGCCGCGATCGCGCTGACCGTCATCACCGTCATCGTCATCAAGAAGGGCCTACTGAAGTGGGTCTGGATCCCCGGCATACCCCTACTGTGGGATCTGGCGGTCACCCTGACCGCCTCGTGGCAGAAGGTCTTTTCCGAGGATCCGGCCGTCGGCTATTGGACGCAGCATTTCCAGTACCTGGCCGCCAGGACCGCCGGTAAGACGTCGTTCGGATCGGCCAAGAACCCCCATCAGCTCGACGACGTCATCAGGAACACCTTCATCCAGGGCACGCTGTCCATCCTCTTCGCATTGACCGTCATCATCGTGTTGATCGCCGGAGTCGTGGTCGCACTCGGGGCAATTCGCGGATCCGGCCGACCGTTGACCGAGGACGACCCGGTGCCGTCGAAGTTCTTCGCGCCGTCGGGTCTGATCGCCACCGCCGCCGAGCGTGAGTTGCAACGGCGTTGGGACGCGCCGGGCCAAAAGGTCGTGCCCAAGCCCGCGTCGCGGTCCTAAACTTGCGCGATGAGAGTCGGCATCGACTTCGGCACCACCCACACCGTCGTTGCGGCCGTCGACCGAGGCAACTATCCCGTCGTCTCCTTCGACGGAGTGGACGCGTGGCCGTCGATCATCGCCGCTAATGCCGCCGGGGAATTGCGCTTCGGCCCCGACGCTGCCGCCGTCCGTCACGAACCGGGATGGTCGGTGCTGCGCTCGTTCAAACGCTTGCTCAACGACGCCGGACCGCAGACCGAAGTCACCCTGGCCGGGCGTGACTATCGGCTGGCCGATCTTCTCACAGGTTTTTTGGCCCAGCTGAAAACCGATCTGCAGCGGCACTCGAACGCCACGGTGGCCCCGGGCGAAGCCATCGAAGCCGCCATCAGCGTGCCGGCCAACGCGTCGAGCGCCCAGCGCCTGCTGACGCTGGATGCCTACGTGGCAGCGGGATTCCATGTCGTCGCACTGCTCAACGAGCCCTCGGCGGCGAGCCTCGAGTATGCGCACAGGTACCGCTCCACGATCACCGCCAAGCGGGAGTACGTACTCATCTACGACCTCGGTGGCGGCACCTTCGACGCGTCGCTGCTGAAGATGACCGGGCACGCTAACGAAGTCGTCATCAGCGAGGGCATCCAGCGTCTCGGTGGTGACGACTTCGATGAGGCGATCCTCGAGCTGGTGCTGTCCGGGGCGCAGCTGTCCGGCGTCGATGCTGCCAAGCGCAACCTGCTGGCCGAGGAATGCGCCGCTCGCAAGGAGGCCGTCGGCCCGCAGACCCGCCGCTTTCTGGTAGACCTGTCCGCGGTCGACCGCCCGCCGTTCTCCTGCCCCATCGACGACGTCTACGAGGCGTGCGCGCCGCTGGTCGACCAGACGATGGAGTTGCTCAACCGGGTCCTGCACGACCCGGCGCGAGGCCGCAACGAGGTGAAGTGGTCGGAGGTGGCGGGCATCTACGTCGTCGGCGGCGCGGGCGGTTTCCCGCTGGTGTCCCGCATGCTGCGCAGCACCTTCGGCGACAAGCGGGTGAAACGCTCGCCGCACCCGTTCGCCGCCACGGCCATCGGTCTTGCCGTCTTCCTCGACAAGGAGTCCGGTTTCGCACTGTCCGAACGCTTCTCGCGCAACTTCGGCGTTTTCCGGGAGGCCGAGGCCGGCGCCGGCGTCGTCTTCGACCCGATCGTGTGCAAGGACGTTTCGCTTCCGGCCGACGGGAAATCCCCGCTGGTGGTGAGACGGAAATATCGAGCGGCACACAACATCGGACACTTCCGGTTCGTCGAATGCAGCCGCCTGGTCAATGGGCGGCCCGACGGCGACGTCACGCCCTATGACGCGGTGCTGTTTCCGTTCGACCCGGCCCTCTACGACCGGGAGGACCTCAGGCGACAGCCGGTCGGCCGCTGGCCGGACGGGCCCGACGTGGAAGAGCGCTACGTCATCGCCCCCAACGGTGCGGTGGAAGTGACGTTGACGACGCAGCCGGCCGGGTTCGAACGAACATTCCGCCTGGAGCGGTGCGCGTCCGCGAGTTGATGAGCCAGCCCACCATGCAGCTTTATGACGTGATGCGAACAACTTTCGCGGCACGCGAATTCACCGACGACCCGCTGCCCGACGAGGTGCTGGGACGCATTTTCGACAATGCCCGGTTCGCGCCCAGCGGCGGCAACAGACAAGGCGCCCACGTCACCGTGGTACGCGACGAACAGATTCGGCGCGAGCTGGCCGAACTCGGCAAGACCGCCGCTCGCCGCTATGTCGCACAGCTGCGGGCAGGTGAAAACCCTTGGAATTCAGTCCATCCCAGCGCGGTCCCGCAAGAGGTCATCGACGCGACCGAGATTCCCGACACGTTCGTGGCGCCGATTGCGAAAGCTCCTGTGGTCCTTGTTGTTTCGGTGGACCTATCCGTTGTCGCCGCGATCGATCAGAATCTGGACCGGGTCGGCGTCGCCGGCGGGGCATCGGTGTATCCACTGATTTGGAACATCTTGCTCGCCGCGCGCAGCGAGGGCTACGGCGGCACCCTCACCACGATGGCGATCGCGGCCGAAGAACAAGTCCGCCAACTGTTGGGCATCCCCGACCTGCATGCGGTGGCCGCCGTCGTGCCGCTCGGTAGACCGGTGCGCCAGCTGACCAAGCTGCGTCGCCGGCCGGTCTCAGAGTTCATCACTCGTGATCGATTCGACGGTCCGGCCTTTGAGGGGTGAGGGCCCACCACAACAGCGATAGCGTCGAACTATGACCGACATGGATTTGGACGCGCTGTCGACCCCCGACCACGGGTACACGGTCGACGACCGCGATGACGACGATCCTGTGCTACTGGACCGAGACGGCAAGCACATCGAAACGTGGCGCGAACGGTACCCCTACGACCACCGGATGCCGCGCGACGAGTACGAGCGGCTGAAACGGCGATTACAGGTTGAGTTGCTGAAGCTGCAGAAGCACAACAAGCGCACCGGCGGCCGACAGGTGATCGTGTTCGAGGGGCGCGACGCCGCTGGGAAGGGCGGGACAATTCAGCGGTTCATGGAGCACCTCAACCCGCGCAACGCGCGGGTGGTGGCGCTGGAGAAACCGACCGACCAGGAGAAGACGCAGTGGTATTTCCAGCGGTATATAAGCCATCTGCCGTCCGGCGGGGAGATGGTGTTGTTCGACCGCTCGTGGTACAACCGGGCCGGTGTGGAGCGGGTGATGGGATTTTGCACCCAGGACCAATACACCGAATTCATGGAGCAGGCACCGCTTTTCGAACAGATGCTGGTCGACAATGGGATAAACCTGACCAAGTTCTGGTTTTCGGTGTCGCCGGCCGAGCAGCGCACCCGGTTTGCCATCCGGTTGGTCGACCCGGTGCGGCAGTGGAAGTTCTCCCCGATGGACATGGAGTCGGTGAATAAGTGGGACGACTACACGGCGGCGAAGGAAGCGATGTTCGAGGCGACCGATACCGACGACGCCCCCTGGGTGGTGGTCCGAAGCAACGACAAGAAACGTGCCCGGATCAATGCGATGCGCTACGTGCTCGCCAAAGCCGACTACGCCGACAAGGACGATGAGGTGGTCGGCGAGCCCGACCCGTTGATAGTGGGCCGGGCACTGACCGACTGATCGAAAGGAGACGGCTGTTATGTCCACGTGGCTGATCACCGGATGCTCGACCGGTCTCGGGCGTGCGCTGGCCGAGGCTGTCATCGGCGCCGGCCACAACGCCGTCGTCACCGCGCGTGACCCGGCCGCGGTCGCCGACCTGGCCGAGTCCGCGCCCTCGCGGGTGCTCGCCGTTGCCCTCGATGTCACCGACCCCGCCCAGATCGCCGCGGCCGTGCAGCAGGCGCTGCAGCGTTTCGACCATATCGACGTGTTGGTCAACAACGCCGGCTACGGGTATCGCGCCGCGGTCGAGGAAGGCGACGACGCCGACGTGCGCGCGTTGTTCGAGACGCATTTCTTCGGCACCGTCGCCATGATCAAGGCCGTACTCCCCGGCATGCGGGCACGCCGCAGCGGGGCGATCGTGAACATCTCCTCGATCGGCGCCCAGTTGACGCCGGTGGGGTCGGGTTACTACTCGGCGGCCAAGGCCGCGGTCGAGGGCATGAGCGGAGCCCTTCGCGGTGAGCTTATGCCGCTGGGTATTTCGGTCACCATCATCGAACCGGGTGCGTTCCGCACCGATTTCGCCGGACGCTCACTGATCCAGTCGGCCACCGTCATCGATGACTACGCCGGCACCGCCGGGCGGCGGCGCAAAGAGAACGACACCATGCACGGCAACCAGCCCGGCGACCCCGCCAAGGCAGGCAACGCCATCATCGCCGCGGTCGAATCGCTTGAGCCCCCGGCGTTTCTGTTGCTCGGGCCCGATGCGCTGGCCGCCTATCGTTACACCGCGGACGCGCGGGCCGACGAGATCCGGCGGTGGGAAACGCTCACCAGCGGCACCGACTTCGCTGACCTCTAGCCGCGCAGCTGGGGCAATACGGCCTGTTCCCAGGCCGCGAAGAAGCCCTCCATGTCGGGACCGATCTGCTGTACATAGATCTCGTCGATGTCGGCGTCGATGTACTTGCGGACCTGGGCGATGTGCTGGTCGGGGTCCGGGCCGCAGGTGACGCTCTCGGCCACCGTCTCGGGTGGCACCAGCGACATGAGGGTCGCGAAATCCTTGGGGCGGGGCAGGATTTGCGATGTCTGACCGGGCAGTCCTTCGTTGCCCCACAATCGGTGCGCCGTCTTCAGCGCGGCGTCGGGGTCTTGGTCCCAGCACACCTTGGTGCCCGCCTGCACCGGCTTGTCACCGCCGCCGGCCTCCCGGAACTGCTTGACCAACTCGCCGTCGGGCATGGCGATGCTGTATCCGTCGCCGATGCGGGCCGCCAGTTGCACGGCCTGCGGGCCGAACGCGGAGACGTAAATCGGCACCGGCTGCTCGGGCCGGGTGTAGACCTGCGCTTCCTGCACCTCGTAGTGCTTGCCATGGTGACTCACCTCGCCACCTTTGTGCAGCTTGCGGATGACGTCGACCGACTCCTCCAGCATCTCGAGCCGGACACCGGCCGACGGCCACGGATCGCCCAGAATGTGTTCGTTGAGGGCCTCGCCGCTGCCGACTCCGAGTACGAAGCGTCCGTCGAGCTGCACGGCCGCGGTGGCCGACGCCTGCGCGATGATCGCCGGGTGGATTCGGATGGTCGGACAGGTGACGGCGGTGCTGACCGGCAGTGACGTCGCTTCCGACAGCGCACCGATCACTCCCCATACGAATGGGCTCTGGCCCTGTTCGTCGTTCCAGGGGTGATAGTGGTCCGAGATCCACAGCGCGTCGAATCCGGCATCCTGGGCGCGCTTGGCCTGGTCTACCAGCTCCTTGGGGCCGAATTGCTCGCAGGAAAGAAAGTATCCGATCTTGGTCATGGCGCCGGGCTACCCGCTCAACGCCTGCTTATGCATCGTCGACAGCGGACCCGTCACGGATACTGAAACCGGCCATCTGCTCAGAGATTTCGCCGACCGGGGGTTTGCCGCTTGGCGGCACCGGGACGCCGGCATCTGGGAACTGCCGGCCACCTCGCATTGATCGGGGCGGTGCTTGATCTGGAGTCATGAAGGCGCACCGGTTGCGCTTGGCGCCGCGGCAGGACGGTACGCCGCGGACGAACAGTGCGCCGCGGAAGGACAGTGCGCCACGGAAGGACAGTGCCTTTTGCCCGCCTCACAGCGACACCTCCGTGCTGCCACCGCGCGCCCGCGCCATTGTCGCTGCGAGGCGGGCAAAAGAGCGAATCCTTTCCAGCCGGTACAGGCGGGACTGGCGGGATAAATGTGGCCGCAGAAACGCCATCCGCCACACCCCTGCGTCGGCCGAGAACAGCTTCGCCGATTCGGAGAAGGCGGTTCTCCGCAGTCGAGAGACAGATTACGATCGCTGGTGACCTGTCACGGTCACGCCCCGAACCTTAACGATCGGAGTCCATCATCGACGCCTGGATTCTCGACGCGGTCCGCACGCCCCGCGGGCGTGGCCGCCCGGACGGGGGCCTGCACGCCGTCCATCCACAAGCCCTGCTCGCCCGCTGTCTCACCGCGCTGGCCGAGCGGGTCGATTTCGATCCCGCCGACGTCGACGACGTGATCGCGGGCAACGGCATCCTCAGCGGCGACCACGGCGACGACATCGCCCGCCTGTCGGTGCTGCTGGCCGGTTGGCCGGAGAGCGTTCCAGGGATGACGCTCAGCAGATTCTGCGGCTCGGGCCAGCAAGCGGTCACCGTTGCGGCGTCGGCCATCGCCGCCGGCAGCGAGGATCTGCTGATCGCCGGCGGTGTCGAGTCGATGTCGCGCTGGGACGTCACCGCCGGAGTCCCCACCATCGACGGCAACAACCCGGACCTTCGTGCACTGTATCCGACTGTCCCGCAGGGTATCTCGGCCGATCTCATTGCCACCTTGGAGGGATTCAGCCGCGAGACCGTCGACGCCTACGCCGCGCAGAGCCAACGCCGCGCCGCCGCGGCCATCGAACAGGGGCGCTTCGCGCGCTCGCTGGTGGACGTTCCGACACCGGACGGTTGCGTTGAACGTGACGAGCATCCCCGCCCCGGCACCACCACCGAGTCACTGGCCCGCCTCAAACCGGCCTTTGCCGCGATGGGTGCCGCGTGCGCCGAGGGTGAGCATCGCACGTTCGACGAGATCTGCCTGCAGCGCTATCCCGACATCGACCGCATCGATCACGTGCACCATGCCGGCAATTCCTCCGGGGTTGTCGACGGCGCCGCCGCGGTGGCGCTAGCCTCCTCGAACTGGATGCACACCCATCGGGTGACGCCACGAGCGCAAATCCGGGCCACCGCGGCCATCGGCACGGAACCGATCATCATGCTCACCGCGCCCGGGCCCGCCGCTCAGCGATGTCTGGAACGCGCGGGCATGACCGTGGCCGACATCGATCTCTGGGAAATCAACGAGGCCTTCGCCGCCGTTCCGCTCAAGACGATGCGCGATCTCGACATCGACCCGGAGCTGGTCAACGTCAACGGCGGCGCGATCGCGCTCGGCCACCCCATCGGAGCCACCGGCGCCATGCTGATCGGCACCGTGCTGGATGAGCTCGAACGTCGTGATCTGACAACGGGATTGGTGACCATGTGCACCGGCGGCGGGATGGGTACGGCAACGATCATCGAGCGGGTGTGACCATGCCCGACACTGTGGAGCTCGAACGGCCCCGAGACGGCGTGGTCATTCTGCGGTTGAACCGGCCACAGCGGCTCAACGCCATCGACGAGGCGATGCAGACCGAATTGCGCTATGTGCTCGGCGATCTGGCCGTCGACGCGGCAGTGCGCGCTGTCGTGCTGACCGGCGCCGGGCGCGGGTTCTGTGCGGGCATCGACATGCGCGACTTCGGACCCTCGATGCTGGAGGCGAGCGCACCCGCGCTGGACCGGATGCGCTTTCAAGAGAGGATGGCCGCACTCGCCGAAGCGGTGCGCGCGCTGCCGCAACCAGTCATCGCCGCGGTCAACGGCCCGTGCGTGGGGGCCGGACTCGCACTATGCCTGGCGGCCGACATCCGTATCTGCTCTGCGGCAGCTTCTTTCGGTAACGCCGCCATCCTGCTCGGGCTCTCGGGCGCCGAGATGGGGATGAGCTATCACCTACCGCGGATCGTCGGCACCAGTGTGGCGGCCGACTGGATGCTCACCGGCCGCACCGTATCGGCTACCGAGGCCGATCGCCGCGGTCTGGTCAGCGAGGTTGTCGAACCGGACGAGCTGGCCGACCGCGCGGTAGAACTGGCAGCGCTGATCGCGAGCCATGCTCCGCTCGGCGTGCAACTGACCAAGCGCACCATCCACGTCAACACCGACGCCCCGAACCTGGCATCGGCCATGGAACTGGAAAACCGCAATCAGGTGATCTCACACGCGACCGACGAAGCGGCCGAACGCCGCAAGAAGTGGTCTTCATGACCGGTCCCCTGCACGGCGTGCGCATCATCATGATGGGCGGGTTGGGGCCCGCGCCGTTCTGCGGAATGTTGCTGGGAGACTTGGGCGCCGACATCATTCGCATCGATGCGGTGGCCGGAGTCGACGGTCCGCTACCCGTCGACTACACGGTCCGCCGCAGTCAGCGCTCACTCGCCGCCGACGTGAAAGATCCTCGCGGCCGGGACCTTGTCCATCGACTGGCCGACGACGCCGACGCGTTCGTCGACGTATACCGGCCCGGGGTGGCCGAACGCCTCGGCATCGGTCCGGACACGCTGTGCCAGCGCAATTCCCGCCTGGTCTATGCCCGCATGACGGGCTATGGACAGGACGGGCCTATGGCCGGCCACGCCGGCCATGACATCAATTACCTGGCGCTGACGGGTGCCTTGCACGCTATTGGCACCGCCGAATCACCCGTTCCGCCACTGAATCTCGTCGGCGACTACGGCGGCGGCGGAATGCTGTTGGCGGTCGGGCTGCTGAGCGCGATCCTCGAGGCCCGCGAGTCGGGCAGGGGTCAGGTCCTCGACGTGGCGATGGTCGACGGCGTCGCCGCCCTGCTGACACCGTATTTCGGGATGCTGCCCGCCGGCACTTGGCGCGACCGGCGTCAGGACAATCTGCTCGACGGCGCCGCGCACTTCTACGGTACGTACGCCACGGCCGACGGCGGCCATATCGCCGTCGGCGCCATGGAACGAAAGTTCTACGCCGAACTGTGTGATCGGCTCGACGTGGATGTGCCCCACGACGATGACGAGCCGGCGGCGTGGGCCGCCCACCGCGAGGCACTGGCCGCACGCTTTGCCGAGAAGTCCCGCGCCGAGTGGGAGCGCCTCCTCGACTCGCCCGGAAGCTGTGCAACACCGGTACTTTCGCTGACCGAGGCGCCACGGCATCCACACCACGTCGCTCGGCAGACATTTGTCGAGCTTGACGACATCACGCAGCCCGCGCCGGCGCCCCGCTTCTCGCGGACCGCGCCCGGGCTGCCGGCATCGCCGTCGCTGCCCGGTGATCACACCCGGGCGCTGCTGGGTGAACTGGGCTTGGATGGCAACACCATCACCAAACTCGTCGACGCCGGCGTGGTGGCACAAAGCAAGAAGGGGTAACTGATGTCGTGGGACTTTTCCACCGACCCGCAGTGGGCAGAACAACTGGCTTGGGTCGACGGCTTCGTGCGCGAAGAGTGCGAGCCGATCGACCTGATCGTCAAGGAATCTCACGATCTCAATGACCCGGTGCGTCAGGCGCTGATACCGCCGTTGCAGGAGATCGTCAAAAAGCGGGGACTGTGGGCCACCCACCTGGGCCCGCACCTCGGCGGTCCCGGCTACGGGCAGGTGAAGTTGGCTCTGCTCAACGAGATTCTGGGCCGCTCGGAGTGCGCACCCATCGTCTTCGGCTCGCAGGCGCCCGATTCCGGCAACAGCGAAATCCTGGCGCACTACGGCACACCCGAGCTCAAGGAACGCTATCTGGAGCCGCTGCTGGACAACCGCATCATCTCGTGCTTTTCGATGACCGAACCGCAGGGCGGGGCCGACCCCAAAGTGTTTCGCACCACCGCGGAGCAAGACGGTGATCACTGGGTCATCAACGGCGAGAAGTGGTTTTCGTCGTTCGCCTCGATGGCGTCGTTCATCATCGTGATGGCGATGACCGATCCCGAGGCGCCGCCGTATCAGCGTTACTCGATGTTCGTCGTTCCCGGCGACACCCCCGGCATCAACGTGCTACGCGACGTCGGGTTGGGTTATCAGCCAATCGGCGGTGGGCGTGAGGGTTATGTCCGCTACGAAAACGTCCGCGTACCTGCCGACCACATGTTGGGGCCGCGGGGCGGGGCCTTCGTTGTCGCGCAGACCCGATTGGGCGGTGGGCGGATTCACCATGCAATGCGCACGGTGGGCCTGGTCCGCCGGATCTTCGACATGATCTGCGAGCGGGCTGCGTCGCGCTACACCCAGGGCGAGGTACTGGCCAACAAGCAACTGGTGCAGGAGATGGTTGCTGACTCGTGGATGGAGATCGAGGCGTTCCGCCTGCTGACCCTTCAAACCGCTTGGAAGATCGACCAATTCAACGACTATAAGGCCGTGCGAGCCGACATCTCGGCGGTGAAGGCAATGATGCAGAAGGTGCTGCATGATGTTTCGTCGCGGGCGCTGCAACTGCACGGGTCGTTGGGCACCA
Source organism: Mycobacterium sp. 1465703.0 (assembly GCF_001672975.1). Classification (GTDB taxonomy): domain Bacteria; phylum Actinomycetota; class Actinomycetes; order Mycobacteriales; family Mycobacteriaceae; genus Mycobacterium. The sequence goes on along the minus strand of NZ_LZKU01000163.1, from coordinate 7,443 downwards.
CCCACGAGATGCCGTTTGTGCAGTATCTGGTGGAGTCCTTCGTGCTCGGACTGGCGGACGGTCCGACCGAAGTACACAAGGTAACGCTGGCACGGCTGTTGCTGAAAGACCGCGAACCCGCACCTGATCTGTTTCCCTCCGAACATCTATTGCGGTTGCGCGCGGCCGCGGAGGCGAAGTTCGCCGACAAGTTGGCGGGCATTCCGCGCAGCTGAGCAGCGAGCCCGATCAGACCTTCTTGGTAACACCGATGTAGGACAGCACCACGTCGGATTCGTCGGTCACTCGATTCAGCACTGCATAAGACCGGATGAACGACTCGCCCACGCACCCGTCGATCTTGACGTGGAAGTCGCTGACCATCACCCAGGGATTCGGTCCCCGGAACTGTTTCTTGACCACCGGCACCACAACCACCAGACCGGGTTTGAGCCCCACATTCAGCAAGCTCGAGGTCGGAAAAATGACCAACGGCAACAGGTCGAACGGCACACCGGTCACCGGCCCCGTCACACCCGGGGTAACACCGGCGCTCCCCCCGATCGTGACGCCATCGGAGGTGCTCATGTCGATGCCACAACCGATCTCGTACCCCACCTCGAGCACACCCTGGGGCTGTCCCGGCCCCACCAGCGAGCCGACGAATATCCCGCTGGCGAGATACTCACGCGACGACGTGGCGGTGGTCAACGGCGCCACCGGAACCTGCTTCTCGTCCTTAGCGCCCACCCCCAAGGTCCAACCGTCGGGGGTATTGAGGATTGCCGGCGGATTCGACGGCATCGCTCCCTCGACGTCCGGCGCTGCTTCCGCAGCGGCAGGAACGACGTCGGGATCTGCACCCGTCGTTGCCGCCGTGGGCAACGAAATCACCAGGCAGGCGGCAACCACCATCGCGCGACGAACCACCATGGACACGGGCCTCACGTGCGACACCGTACGCACCCGACGATTCGAGTCGCGAAATTTGCTGAACAGCCGGACGAAGTTGTTGTGTGTTTGTAACTGTTATGCGATGCGGTGCAAAGGTAGAGTTCAATTCCAAAGCCAACAATCCGGCCAGAAACCGAGGAGGCGGCGATGACGCTGCGCATGCGCGTTCGCGGATTGCTGGTTTGCGCGTCCACCATCATCGCCCTGCTGAGCTCCTCTGGCGTGGCCTACGCGAGCCCGAACGTCGATCCGCGACCCCAACCGCCGCCAGGGATGGACGAGATATGGAGCCCGTTTCCGACTACGTGGCAGAACCCATCCAATGAAGGCCAGCCCGTGAACGATACGGGCGATGTCGGAATGATCTGCGAAAATCTTCTGGTGCGCTGCCACTAATACCGGCGTTAAGCCAGCGTTGATCGGGCACGGTCGAGCAATCTCGGCAAAGTTGCTGCCATATCTTCCAACTCAGCTCGCGGCGATGATCGGCGGCGATTGTGCTTGACGATCAACGACCAGGTTGCGGCCGACTTGAAGCATGCCAGCGCGGTGAACCACGGCAAATCAGTTACCTGGCAACTCAACTCACTCTGGTAGAGCCCGGCGAGCTCGGCGATCGGCGGCACCGTGCCGTCGGGCCCCGCGACCCGGCGGTAGGTGTCAGGGTCGCTGTTGATCAGGAACCAGCCCACGTCGATGCGCGGATCGCCAATCGACCAGATCTCCCAATCGATCACGGCGTTCACCTGCGGCCCGGTCGCGAGCAGGTTGCCCAGCCGGAAGTCACCGTGCACCACCCGGGGCATCATCGCGCTCGGTGCGCAATCCAGCAGGGCATCACGCACTTTCGGCCAGTCGGGCACCAGCGCCGGGTCGACAGTCCGCAGCGTGTCGGACCACCGGTGGACTTCGGCGACCGGATCGACCACCGGTTCATCGCCCAGCCCGAGGTCCGTCGGCGCGAGTCTGTGCAGCGCGGCCATCGCCCGGCACGCATTTCGATACCGATCGGACAGACCTCCGGTCGACGGCAAACCGTCGAACAACGGTTCCACACAATCGCCGTCGACATGCGACATCACATACAACGGGGGTGTGTCGGGTGGATCCCCCGCGTCCTCGCACAGGACTGCCGGGACCGGAACACCGCTGCCGGCAAGCGCTTTGATGACACGGGCCTGGCGCAGTACGTCGCGATGCGCGACCGGTTCGACGCCCGGCGGAGCGACTTTGATCACCACACGTTCGCCATCCCTGGCGCCGGCGAAGGTCAGACCGGACGCTCCCCCGGCCAGCGGAGCGATGTCCAGGACACCAATCCGGTCGAGTCGCCGGCGCAGCTCGTCAAGATTGAGCTCGGCCATTCAGCCCGCCGGCGCCGTCCAGCCGACCTCGGCGAGGAAGGGCTGGGTGTGTGCGATGCGACCTGTCAGGGTCTTCGGATCACCCGTGCACAACCGGAACGCCGTCTCGGTGATCAGCGCGATGTCCTCGGTGTCGGTTTTGGCCAGGTCGAGGGTGCCGGCGCCGGGCGTCGCCACCGGATTGGACGGAGCGGCGGCATTGACCGCAATTCCGTCGTCGTACAGTTCAGCCGCAAGGCTTTTCGTCAATCGGTTGAGCGCCGCTTTGGCCGTACCGTAGATGCCGAAGCCCGCGGTCCGGTCGAATTCCGAGAACGGCGGCCCGGGCGGCAGGTCGCCGCCCACCGAGGTCAGGTTCACGATCCAGCCGCGGCCGCGGTCACGCATCGCGGGTATCGCCAACTGACACAGATGCAGCGGCCCGAGGACATGCATCTCCATCATCAGCCGGGCACGCCGCTCGGGGAACCCTTCCAGAGGCCGCAGGAACGTCACCGCGGCGTTGTTGACCAGGATGTCCGGGGCGCCGACGGCACTGACGACCTCGGCGAAAAGCCGTTCCCGGTCCTCGGATTGGGACAGGTCCGCTTGGACGGCGATGGCCTTTCCGCCCGCGGCGGCAATCTCGTCGCGGGTCTGGCTCAGCGACCCCTGGTATTTGGGATCGGGGTCCATCGTGCGGGCGGTCAACGCCACCGTCGCACCTTCCGAAGCCAGCCGCGCGGCGATTGCCCGGCCCAGACCCCGGCTGCTTCCGGTGACCAGAGCCACCATCCCGTCGCAGCGTCGTGCGCTCATCGTCGACCTCCTCCGAAACCGCCCGCCGTCGGAAACGGCTTCTCCGTATCAGAGAATGCCATTATCGGCGATCGAGGGAAAGCATTGCGTCACGGCTTTTCGAATCGCCCGTCATCGCCCCGACGCCGAGCGGCCCGCCGCCCGCGGCGCGCGTCCAGGGAGTAGTTGCCGGGGCCCGTAAAGACCAGCAGGAAGAAGGCGAAACAGAACAGGATCGCCAGGGCCCCGCCGTTGCCCGCCGGCGGATCGGCGACCGGCCACAGCGCCCGAGGTTGATGGATGGCGAAATAGGCGACCGCCATCTCTCCCGAGGCGACGAACGCGGCGGCGCGGGTGTACAACCCTGCGGCGATGAGCAGACCCGCGACGAGTTCGATCAGCCCGGCATACCACTCGGGCGATGCCGCGAACTCGATAGGGACCGGGGAACGGACGGGCCAATCGAACAGGCTTCTCGAGCCGTATGCGGCAAAGAGCAGGCCGTAGACGCATCGAAACAGACTCAGCGCGGCCGGGGCACAGCGAACCAGTTTTTGCTCGAGATTCTTCGTCACGATCGCGAACTCACGGTCACTGTCCAGTCCAGCAGGCGCCGCCAAAGCCGGCGCCGACTCGACGCCATGTTGTGGCAGTGCGCACTGTCGGCGATGACGAGGGTGGTGATGTCCGGGCAGCTGCGATAGAGGCCGGCCTCTGCGCGTGGGTCGGGTGAGACGTCGACGACGCCATAACCGACGAGCACCGGAATGTCGATCGATGCGGCATGCTCGGCGACGACACCGGGGATCATGGCGGTGCCGAAGATGCGCGGCACCATCGACTTTGCGGTGACGCAGTCCGCCGCGACGACGTCGGCGGGGACGTCAGCGAGGTGGAACCAACTCTGCAAATACTCGCGCGGACCCTCGAAGTACGTCTGCGGCAGTGCAGAAAGGATCTCGGAGGCCAACTCGGCGCGGCCTTGCGCGGTTGCCGCGCGGGCGATGAACGCCGGATCCAGGTTCAGCGGTGCCACGTGTTGATTGGTGCAGCCCAGAACCGCCATGCCGGCATAACTGCGAAACAGCGCTTGCTGGGTGATGGCCAAATACCCGCCCAGGGAATGCGCGATTGCGACCGGGGGCGCACAGATGCCGGTGGTGTCCGGCAAGGCGGAGACCGCGCATGCCAGCGTGGCGGCGATGTCGGTGAAATCGAAATCACCTGCGGGCTGCGAGCTTTCGCCGGTGCCCAACGGGTCGATGGTCACCACGGCGTACCCATTGCCGGTGGCGAAATCGGCAAAGCTGTATCCGTCATGGCCGGGGATGCGAAGGTCCCAGTATTCGCGACTGTAGGTACCGCCCGGCAGACAAACCAACACGGCGGGTGCCTTCGCGCCGGTGCGCACCGGATAGTAAGTCGCCGCCAGCGACGCTGTTTCCCCCATCACCTCGCTGACGTCAATCTTCAATTGATGCGCGGTAAGTGTCATCCGGCGCAATCCTTTCGAGTCAGCAGATGCCATCGGTTCCATGTCATGTAAATACGTACGTGTACACGGGTACGCAAGGAGGCGTTTTTGAGCTATTTATTTCTCTTCTGCGCCATATTCGCAGAGGTGATCGCGACCAGTCTGCTCAAGAGCACGGAGGGTTTCACACGACTGTGGCCGACCGTGGTATGCCTGGTCGGCTACGCCGTCTCCTTCGCGCTGCTCGCGTTGTCGATTTCGCGCGGCATGCAGACCGACGTCGCCTACGCGTTGTGGTCGGCCATCGGTACGGCTCTTATCGTGCTGATCGCCGTGCTGTTCCTGGGGTCCGCGATATCTGCGACCAAGATCGTCGGGGTCGGGCTGATCATCGCCGGAGTGGTCACACTGAATTTGACTGGCGCGCACTGACAGGCCGGCTAATCCGCCGTGGCAACCAACGATCCGCTGGCTCCTGTCGCAGACCTAAACCGCGTCGGGCGCGCGGTTGCCCGGTCGTCGGGTGCACGGGTCTTGACAGGCGTGGTTGATGCCCGGCACCAACTGATGCGCAAAGTCGGCGCCGGTGCGAATGGTCACCAGCGCGACGCTTCCGCCGACCACACACACGGCCGCGGCGATGATCATCGCCAACGAGAAGCCGGGGCCGAGGGGCGTCCCGGGGGCTGCGTTGATCCCGGCTGCGACCGGTAACACGGCGATTGCGAGAAGGTTCGCGATCCTCGAAACCGCGTTGTTGACACCCGAAGCGGTCCCGGCATAGCTCTCGGGAACAGCAGAAAGAACGGCTGCAGTCAGAGGCGCCACAGTGATCGCCAGGCCGACGCTGAAGATAACCACCGCGGGCAGCACTACAGCCAGGCAAGTTGCCCCGGGCACGATACGCGCCATCAACGCCAGACCGCCCGCAGCGACCAACGGGCCGACCGTCATGGGCAGCCTGGGGCCGGTCCGCTCCCCTAACGCACCGGCGAACGGGGAGCCGATCATCATGATGATCGTCATCGGCAACGTCGCCAGCCCGGCCGCGAGGGCAGAGTAGTGCAGGCTTTGTTGCAGCTGCAGCGTCAAGAGAAACAACGCACCGCCGATCGCCGTGTACACAGCCAAGGTGGTGAGGTTGGCGCCGGTGAATTGCGTCGAGCGGAAAAGCTTCGGGGGCAACAGCGGTGACCGTACGCGCCGTTCAATCATGGGAAAAGCGACCAACGCCGTCAGCCCCACAAATGCGGGGGTGACAGTCACGAACGACCAACCGCGCGAAGGCGCCTCGATCAGCGCGAAGATCACCCCCGCCAGGCCGATCGTGACGGCGGCAGTCCCGGGGATGTCGGGGCCGCCCCGTGCGGTTTGATCGTGAGATTCCGAGATATGCCGCGTCGCGATCCATGCCACCACGACGGCCAGCGGAAGGTTCAAGAGGAAAACCCAGCGCCACGACGCCGCGTCGACCAGCCAGCCGCCGATGAAGGGACCCAGCGCCGTCGTCACGCCGGACATGCCCGCCCACAGACCGACGGCACGGCCGCGGTCGCTGTCGATGATGCCGGCGTCGATCAGCGCAAGACTGCCGGGGACCAACGCCGCCGCGCCGACACCCTGCACCAGCCGAGTTCCGATCAGCCATCCGATCGTCGGCGCCAAACCGCAGCCGAGAGAAGCCACGCTGAAAACCACCAGTCCGGCAAGAAAGACCCGCCGCCGGCCGTACCGGTCGCCTGCAGCGCCTCCGCAGAGGAGCAAGGCGCTCAGCGTCAACAGGTAGCCATCGAGGACCCACTGTTGGCCGGTCAGACCCCCACCAAGCTCCCGGCCGATGGTAGGCAGCGCGACGTTGACCACGGTCGCGTCCAGCAGCGCAATTCCCGAACCGAGGACAGCCGCGGCGATGAGCCAGCGCGCACCGGCCGACGCCAACGGCAGTTGACGTGGCCCTCTCGATTCACCGCCACCAGGCCGCTCCACGGGTGAGGATTCTGCGCCATGGGGTCGCCGCCCGGTCTCACCGACCCCGGCTGGCAACGCTGTCTCGTCGCCAGTACGTGTGATTCCGTTCACGTTGCAGACGTCAATTCCGCTCCGGATGTGCAAATATCGCTGCAACACTGTCGGTCTGTCGCCACCGGGCGTGTCGCGGCCCGGGGCGTTACTGCCCGCCATCCCCTAGCGAGTAGGACCCGCCATGACCGATGTCGATCAGACGCCCTCCGATGGTCTCTCGCCCGGCATTCCCAGCCGGGCCGACTTGGTTGAGCACTCTCGCACCGGGATGAGCGCGGCCGCGTTGCAGCGGGCGATCAACGACCACTTGCGGTACTCGATCGGGCGTCCGGCGGCCGCGCGGCGGCCCGAGCACTATTACCGCGCGCTCGCGCTCGCGGTCCGGGACCGCATGCAGGACCGCCGGGTAGCCTCGACGCAGACTTCACTCGACCTCGGCCGCAAGGTGACGTGCTATCTGTCGGCGGAATTCTTGATGGGTCCGCAACTGGGCAACAATCTGCTGAACCTGCGCATGGAGCGGGCAGCACACGAGGCGCTGGAAGCGATGGGCCAAGATCTTGACACGGTTCTGGCCTGCGAGGAGGAACCGGGACTGGGCAACGGCGGCCTCGGCAGGCTCGCCGCCTGCTACCTGGATTCGCTGGCCACCCTGGAACGCCCGGCGATCGGCTACGGCATCCGCTACGAATTCGGCATCTTCGACCAGGAAATTCACGACGGCTGGCAGGTCGAGCAGACCGACAACTGGCTGTCCAACGGAAACCCTTGGGAGATCGCCAAACCCGACGTCAGCTTCCTGGTCAAGTGGGGCGGCTACGCCGAGCACTACGCCGACGACAACGGCCGCGATCGCGTCCGCTGGGTGCCGGG
>NZ_LZKU01000162.1 GCF_001672975.1 Mycobacterium sp. 1465703.0 | reverse complement strand
CAGCTCGTCGATGGGCGGATTGGTGATGCCCAGCGGGGTGTCGTAGGCGCCCGGTCCCCCGGCGGACGGATCGAACCGGTCGGGGACGGCGGCCAGCGCCGCGTCGGACTGCGGAATACTCACTTAGGTCAATCTCCTGGCGGATTGGAGCGGCTCTTGACCACTGAAAGCCACTGAAAAATACTGAAAAGCGGTGCTCAATCGTGTTGGGATGTGGTCCGGCTTCCGGTCTGGCCGGACGGATCATGCCGATCCGGCGCAGTTCCCACCAGCAAGGATACCAATTCGGAGCACGCAGACTCCAATTGATGGTTTACGACCACCCGGTCGAAGTCCTTTTGCGCCGCCATTTCGATGCGGGCGGTCTCCAGACGCCGCCGCATGGCCGCCGCTGTCTCGGTGCCGCGGCCGATAAGCCTGGCCTTCAGATCCTCCCAACTGGGCGGCGCCAGAAAGACCGCGAGGGCCTCGGGCATCGCCTTTTTGACGGCCCTGGCCCCGGCCAGATCGACCTCGATCAGCACCGGAAATCCGTGGGCCACCGCGTCCCGAACCGGCTCGGCCAGGGTGCCCGAACGGTGCAGCCCCGCGTGGATTTCGGCCCACTCCAGCAGCGCACCCTCGTCGATGAGCTGCTGGAAGCGGGCGGGGCTGACGAAGTGGTAATCGACGCCGTCCACCTCGCCGGGCCGCGGCGCCCGCGTCGTGGCCGAGACGCTGAAGTGCAGGTCCGGTACCCGCTCGCGCAGGCATCGGACCACGGTCGATTTGCCAACCGCTGAGGGACCGGACAGCACGACCACACGTCCGTCGCCTGACGGTTCGGGACGTGTCCCGTGCTGGACGTCCGGTCCCCCGCCGGTGCTCACCGGCGCTCCTGGGTCGGTGCCCTCACGGCTCGAATCGGATTGCCCGCCTTCTGCTCAGGCCCTTCGGCCTGCATCGTCGGCGGCCGGGTTAGGAGCCGAACTTTTCCAGCAGGGCCTTGCGCTGACGATCGCCGAGACCGCGCAGGCGGCGAGTGGGGGCGATCTCCAACTCAGTCATGATTTCCTGCGCCTTGACCTTGCCCACCTTGGGCAACGCCTCGAGAAGCGCAGAAACCTTCATCTTGCCCAGGACTTCGTCGGTCTCGGCGTCCTTGAGCACCTGGGTGAGGTTGGTGCCGCCTCGCTTCAGGCGGTCCTTCAGCTCTGCTCGCGCTCGACGTGCGGCAGCCGCCTTCTCCAACGCGGCCGCGCGCTGCTCGTCGGTCAACTGGGGAAGGGCCACGATTCCTCCGTATCTGATCAATCAATTTCAATCGATCTCATTTTGTCTCGCCGGTTCTTCTGCCAGCGCAGACGACCGTACTCAGGCCTTCTGACGAAATCTAACCCGACCCCCTGCTTAACGCTGGAAACTCCCAGCATGGACCGGCGTGTGGCCACCCATGGCGGTCCTCCGGCCGACGTCGGTAGCAGCCACGATCGGAACCGTCTCGGCGGCCTCTGCAACCCCGTTTCCCGGCGTCATCACGCGTTTTACCTGCGGTTTTACCGCGCAGTGACGATAACGGGCGTCCGGGCGTAGCCGCGCGGAAAGGCGGCGGCGGGTCGCCGCTGCAGGTGGTGCGAGGGATCACGGATTTGTTGCGGCGTGTCGCGCGTGTCGTGTCGCCGGTCAAAGGGCAGGCCAACCCCGCCGTTTGGCCCCGATGCACCCTCCCCCGGCGGGTTCGCGGGGTGTTTTCGCCTCAACTCCAGGGTCGCGGGCTTTCGGGCGCGCGCACGGATGTCCAGCAACCACCGCGGTCCGCCGCCGCGCATCGCCGGAATCCGTCGTCGAAGCCGCTGGGCTGAGCGGCTGGCACGCCGGGACGTAAGCGCGACCGGCGGCGGACCGTCCGAGTCGGCGCCCCAGCGAACGCGCCTGCCGCCGTCACGCTCCGAACCGCACGAGACTTCGCCAACCGCCAACGGCCGCACCGTTGTTGAGCACCGGGAATCCGACAGCGCACCGGATGCGCACGGGTGATGATCGGCACTGGTTTCGGCTGACGCTGCAGCGCAGCAGGGCGAATATCACGCAATCGCGGGCTAAACTCCAGACTGCTTCCGTAATTGCGGGACAGCAGAGGTGGCCCGGGCGCATTCAGCTAACCCGCGGTGCCGGATCCGATACCATCGGAGACGTGTCCAACCTGCGAATTCGCCAGGCAGCTGAGCTGCTCGGCGTCAGCGACGACACCGTGCGCCGCTGGATCAACCAGGGCACTTTGGCGGTCAGCCATGACGCCGCCGGCCGCAAGGTGATCGCCAGCGAGGACCTCGCCCGCTTCTCCCGCACCAACGCGCCCGCCCCGCCGGCGGACCCGCTCAGCATCGGCAGTTCAGCCCGCAATCGCTTCGTCGGGTTGGTCACGTCGGTGGTCAGCGACAAGGTGATGACCCAGGTGGAAATGCAGTGCGGTCCCTTCACCGTCGTCTCCTTGATGAGCACCGAGGCCGCCGACGAATTGCAGCTGCGTCCCGGCAGCGTCGCGGTGGCCGTGGTCAAGGCGACCACCGTCATCGTGGAAACCGCGCGGCCCAGCACCGCAGTGGCGTCGGACTAGCCGCGCAGCCCGCTCACACCGCCAGGTAGGCGACCGCGTCCAGCATGCGGTCGGCCGCCCGGCGCAGCTCCGCCACACCCGGCCCGGCCCGCAGCACCTCGCGGGCCACCGCGGGCAGCAGCTGGCCCGGTTCCGCGCCGCCCAGCCCGGCGAGCGCCTCGGGCCGCCCGCCCTGGACACCGAGCCCCGGAACCAGCACCGGGCCGCCCAGCGCACTGAGATCGGGTGCCTGCAAAACCGTCGCGCCCACCACCACGCCGACATATCCCGGCCCGGACGGCGTCGCGGACCGATTCACCACCGCCGCCTGGTCGACGACCAGCTGGGCCACCGTGCGGCCGTCGAAGGCGGCACGCTGCACGGTCGCGCCCTCCGGGTTGGAGGTGGCCGCCAGCACGAACACCCCGCGGTCGTGCGCCGCGGCGGCTTCCAGCAGCGGCCGCAGCGAGCCGAACCCCAGGTATGGCGTGGCCGTGACGGCGTCGGCGGCCAGCGGCGAATCACCCGCCCAGGCCGCGGCGTAGGCCGCCATCGTGGTGCCGATGTCGCCGCGTTTGGCATCGGCCAGCACTAGCACCCCGGCCGACTGCAGGGCCGCGATGGTGCGTTCCAGCACCGCGAATCCGGCGGCCCCGTAGGCCTCGAAGAACGCGACCTGTGGCTTGACGACGGCGAATCCGGCAAACGCCTCGATGCAGATGTCGCAGAAGGCGGCCAGGCCGTCGGCGGTGGTAGGCAGGTCCCACGCGCGCAGTAGCTCGGGATGCGGGTCGATGCCCAGACACAGCGGCCCGCGTGCTGATTTCGCGTTCGCCAGCCGGACGCCGAACCTGGTCATCGGGCCCCGTTGCCGGGCAGGCCACCCTGGCCGATCTGGCTGTGCAGTTCTTGCAGGCTGCGCACCCCGATGACGCCGCGGATGCCTGCTTCGATGCCCTGCACCGCGGCCGAGGCGCCCTGCACCGTGGTGACACAGGGGATGTTGACCGACACTGCGGCCGAACGGATTTCATAGCCGTCGATGCGTGGCCCGGAGTTGCCGTAGGGCGTATTGATCACCAGGTCGACCTCACCGGCCTTGATCGCGTCCACCGCCGAGGTCGCCGGGCGACCCGGCTGCGGGTCCTCGAAGTGCTTGCGTACTTCGTCGCAGGGAATTCCGTTGCGGCGCAACATCTCCGCGGTCCCCTCGGTGGCCAGGACGCGGAATCCCAGGTCGGCCAGCCGCTTGACCGGGAAGACCAGTGAGCGCTTGTCCCGGTTGGCCACCGACACGAAGATGGTGCCCTGGGCCGGCAGCGACCCGTAAGCGGCGGTTTGGCTCTTGGCGAAGGCGGTACCGAAGTCGCGGTCGATGCCCATCACCTCGCCGGTGGATTTCATCTCCGGGCCCAGCAGCGAATCGATGGCGGCCCCGTCGGCGCGGCGGAAGCGGTGGAAGGGCAGCACCGCCTCCTTGACCGCGATCGGCGCGTTCTGGGCCGCGTGCGCGCCGTCCCCGGACGCCGCCAGCATGCCCTCGTCGCGCAGCTGGGAGATGCTGGCGCCCAGCATGATTCGTGAGCATGCCTTGGCCAACGGGATCGCGGTGGCCTTGGACACGAACGGCACCGTGCGGCTGGCGCGCGGGTTGGCCTCCAGGACGTAGAGCACGTCGTCCTTGAGCGCATATTGCACGTTGAGCAGGCCCACCACACCGATGCCGTGCGCGATGGCCTCGGTGGCCCGGCGCACCTTCTCGATGTCACTGCGGCCCAGCGTCACCGGCGGCAGCGCGCACGCCGAGTCGCCGGAGTGGATCCCGGCTTCCTCGATGTGCTCCATGATGCCGCCGATGTACACCTCGGTGCCGTCGCACAGCGCATCCACGTCGATCTCCACCGCGTCCTCGAGGAAGCGGTCGACGAGCACCGGGTGCTCGGGTGAGAGTTCGGTGGCGCGGGTGATGTAGCCCCGCAGCGTCTCCTCGTCGTAGACGATCTCCATGCCGCGGCCGCCCAGCACGTAGGACGGCCGCACCAGCACCGGGTATCCGATGTCTTCGGCGATCCGGCGAGCCTGGCCGAAAGTGGTTGCGGTGCCGTACTTCGGCGCGGGCAGACCGGCCGCGGTGAGCACATCGCCGAAGGCGCCGCGGTCTTCGGCCAGGTCGATGGCCTCCGGCGGAGTGCCGACGATCGGCACGCCCGCATCGGCGAGGCGCTGCGCGAGCCCGAGCGGGGTTTGACCGCCGAGTTGCACGATCACCCCGGCCACCCCGGGGCCATCCCCGGCGGACTGCTGCTCGGCGCGGAACACCTCGAGGACATCTTCGAAGGTCAGCGGTTCGAAGTACAGCCGGTCGGCGGTGTCGTAGTCGGTGGACACCGTCTCCGGATTGCAGTTGACCATCACCGTCTCAAAGCCGGCCTGCGACAGCGTGGTTGCCGCGTGCACACAGCTGTAGTCGAATTCGATGCCCTGCCCGATGCGGTTGGGTCCGGACCCGAGGATCAGCACCTTGGGCTTCTCGGTCTGCGGCGCCACCTCGGTCTCGGCGCTGGGATCCAGCTCGTAGCTGCTGTAGTGATAGGGCGTCCTGGCCTCGAATTCGGCGGCGCAGGTGTCGACGGTCTTGTACACCGGATGAACGCCCAGCCGCTCGCGCAGTGACCGCACCCCGTCCTCGCCGGCCAATTCGGGCCGCAGCGCGGCGATCTGGCGATCCGACAGCCCGTTGTGCTTACCGCGGCGCAACAGGTCGGCGTCCAGCACCGGGGCGGCGATCAGCTCGGCACGCAAGGCGATCAGCTCGCCGATCTGTGCGACGAACCACGGGTCCACACCGCTGGCCTCGGCGACCTGCTCCACCGAGGCGCCCAGCCGCAACGCCAGTTCGATGTCGTAGAGCCGGCCCTCGGTCGGCGTCCGCAGCCGGGTCAGCACCTCGGCGACGTCACCGTCGGGGTCGGGCTTGGTCCAGAACCCGGCACGGCTGGTCTCCAGCGATCGCATCACCTTGCCGAGCGCTTCAACGAAGTTGCGGCCCAACGACATTGCTTCACCGACGGATTTCATCGTGGTGGTCAGGGTCGGGTCGGCGCCCGGAAACTTCTCGAATGCGAACCGCGGTGCCTTGACCACCACGTAGTCCAGGGTGGGCTCGAAGCAGGCCGGCGTTTCCTTGGTGATGTCGTTGACGATCTCGTCGAGCGTGTACCCGATGGCCAGCTTGGCCGCGATCTTGGCGATCGGAAAGCCGGTGGCCTTGGAGGCCAACGCACTGGACCGCGACACCCGGGGGTTCATCTCGATGACGATCAGCCGGCCGTCGGCGGGATTGATCGCGAACTGGATGTTGCAGCCGCCGGTGTCCACCCCGACCTCGCGCAGGATCGCGATGCCCAGATCGCGCATCCGCTGGTATTCCCGGTCGGTCAGCGTCATGGCCGGCGCGACGGTGACCGAGTCGCCGGTGTGCACACCCATCGGGTCGACGTTCTCGATCGAGCACACCACGACCACGTTGTCGTTGCCGTCGCGCATCAGCTCGAGCTCGAATTCCTTCCAGCCGTATATCGATTCCTCGATCAGCACGTTGGCGCTGGGCGAGGCGGCCAGCCCGGCGCCGGCCATCCGCTCGACGGCCTCGGCCGAATCGGCCATCCCCGAACCGAGTCCGCCCATGGTGAAGCTGGGCCGCACCACCACTGGCAGGCCGAGCTCCTCGACCGTCTCGCGGACCTCGTCCATGGTGAAACACACTCGGCTGCGGGCGGATTCACCGCCGACCTTGGCGACGATGTCCTTGAACCGCTGGCGGTCCTCACCGCGCTGGATGGCGTCGAAATCGGCCCCGATGAGTTCGACCCCGTAGCGGTCCAGCGCCCCGCTCTCATACAGCGCGACCGCGGTGTTCAGCGCCGTCTGCCCGCCCAGGGTGGCCAGCAACGCGTCGATCTTGTTGCCGCGCTCCGCCTGCTGAGCGATCACCCGTTCGACGAAGGCCGGGGTGATGGGCTCGACGTACGTGTGGTCGGCGTACTCCGGGTCGGTCATGATGGTGGCCGGGTTGGAGTTGACCAGGCTGACTTCCAGCCCCTCCGCACGCAGCACCCGGCAGGCCTGGGTACCGGAGTAGTCGAACTCGCAGGCCTGTCCGATCACGATCGGACCCGAACCGATCACCAGCACGTGACGCAAGTCGGTACGACGCGGCACTACCGCCCCCCTCCGCGGTTTGGAGCCGCCATGAGCTCGATGAATTGGTCGAACAAGTACTCGGCATCGTGCGGTCCGGCCGCCGCTTCGGGGTGGTACTGGACCGAGAATGCTTGCCCGTCAGCAAGTTTGACGCCTTCGACCACGCCGTCGTTGGCGCAGGTGTGGCTGACCACCGCCGCACCGAACGGTGTGTCGAAGGACTGGCCGGCCTCCCCCTCCAGCGCGAAGCCGTGGTTCTGGGCGGTCACGGCCACCCGGCCGGTGGCGTGGTCGATCACCGGAATATTGATGCCCCGGTGACCGAACACCATCTTGTAGGTGGACAGTCCGAGCGCCCGGCCCAGGATCTGATTGCCGAAACAGATGCCGAACAGCGGGATTCCGGCGCCCAGCACCTCGCGAGTGACCGCCACGATGTGGTCGGCGGTGGCAGGATCGCCGGGGCCGTTCGACAAGAACACGCCGTCGGGATTGATGTCGGCGATCTGTTCGTAGGTCGCCGCCGATGCCAACACATGGGTGCGGACACCGCGGCGGGCGAAGTTGCGCGGCGTGTTGGTTTTGATACCGAGATCCAGTGCGGCCACGGTAAACCGGGGTGACCCTTCGGGTTCCACGATGTAGGTGTCCGGCGTGCTGACCTCGCCGGCCAGGTCGGCGCCCAGCATCGACTGCTGGCCGCGCACCCGCTGCACCAACTCGTCGGTATCGGCAAGCGCGTCACCGGAGAACACCCCCGCCTTCATCGACCCGCGGGTGCGCAGGTGCCGCACCACCGCACGGGTGTCGATGCCGGCAATCCCCACGATGTGCTGGCGGACCAGTTCGTCCTCCAGGGTGCCGGTGGCCCGCCAGTTGGACGGGCGTGGCGACGGATCGCGCACCGCGTAGCCGGCGACCCAGATCTTGTCGCCGCGGCTCTCGGCGTCCTCGGCATTCCAGCCGGTATTGCCGATCTGCGGCGCGGTGGCCACCACGATCTGCCGGTGGTAACTGGGGTCGGTCAACGTCTCCTGGTAGCCGGACATGCCGGTGGAAAACACGGCCTCGCCCAGTGTTTGGCCGATCTTGCCGAACGGTGTGCCGGTGAAGACGCGGCCGTCTTCAAGCACCAGTTGCGCTTTAGTCACGAGCGCCGCTCCTCCTCATCGCTTCGCTCTGCATCGTCGACGGCGCGACTCACGAGCGCGGTTCCTGCTGCTGAGATTCGAGCCAGCCGGCATATTCGCTGCGGTTGTTCGCCCGGAAGCCGGTGTCGATTTCGACGCCCGACGGCAGTCGCCAGCGGATCGCCAGAATCCCAATCCGGCCCGTCATCCTGCGCTCCATACGGATGTGCGTGATCGAGTCGCCCGGGATCCAAATCGGTTGGGCTCGTACGCGTTCCACCATGATGCCGCTGGCATAGCGGGTCAGCACCGCTCTGCTACGAAAACCCAAATCACCCGCCGCGATCCGCTCACTCCAGCCCGGCGCCATCATGGAACCGCAATAGTGGCCGCGGGTGGTGATAATCGCCGCCCCCACATGGTCTGGCATATCAGGCAACGCCCCGATCAGTTCCGCCTGCCGCTGCGAGCGACGCTGCCAGGACCGCATCATCAGCTGAATCGCCACCGTGATGACGGCCACCAAAACGGCCGCGAAGATCAGCGAGCCCACCAGGGTGCCTGAATTCATGCCGGGGACTTCCCGTCGCGGGCAGTCACCTTGCCGCGCAACAGGGTCGCGGTCACGGTGGCGGGCAGCGTCATCGCCTCGTATGGCGTGTTGGCCGACCGGCTAGCCAGGTCGGACCCGGCAACGGTCCACGAGGCCGTCGGATCGACCACCGTCAGGTTGGCCGGCTCCCCCACCTCCAGCGGCCGGCCGTGATCGGGCAGGCGCGCGATGCGTGCGGGGTTTTCGCTCATCACCCGGGCGACGTCCCGCCAGGTCAACAGGCCCGGGGTGACCATCGTCTGCACCACGATGGACAGCGCCGTCTGCAGTCCCAGCATGCCCGGACGCGCAGCGCAGAACTCCACACACTTCTCGTGCTCGGCGTGCGGGGCATGATCGGTGGCCACGCAGTCGATGACGCCGTCGGCCAGCGCTTGACGCAACGCCGCCGCGTCGGCCGCTTCCCGCAGCGGCGGGTTGACGCGGTTTTGCCCGTCGTAACTGGCCAGCCGGCTGTCATCGAGCATCAGGTGGTGCGGGGTGACCTCGGCGGTGATCGAGATCCCTTGCTCCTTGGCCCATTTCACAATCTCGACGGTGCCGGCGGTGGAGGCGTGGCAGATGTGCACCCGGGCGCCGGCATCGCGGGCCAGCAGCGCGTCGCGGGCGACGATGGATTCCTCGGCCGCGCGCGGCCATCCCGCCAGACCCAGCCGGGCAGCGGTCGGTCCTTCGTGGGCGACGGATCCGACGGTCAGCCTGGGCTCCTCGGCGTGCTGGGCGATCAGCACGCCCAGACCGGTGGCGTATTCCAGAGCGCGGCGCATCACCAGCGGGTCGTGCACGCAGATGCCGTCGTCGGAGAACATCCGCACCTGCGCGGCCCCGGCCGCCATCATGCCCATCTCGGTGAGCTCTTTGCCGGCCAGCCCGACGGTGACCGCGCCCACCGGGTGCACGTCGACCAGGCCGACCTGCTGGCCTCGATGCCAGACGTGGTCGGTGACCACCGGGCTGTCGGCGACCGGGTTGGTGTTGGCCATCGCGAACACCGCGGTGTAGCCGCCCAAAGCCGCAGCGGCCGAACCGGTTTCGATGTCCTCGGCGTATTCGCGCCCCGGTTCGCGCAGGTGGGTGTGCAAGTCCACCAGGCCGGGCAGCAGTACGTGGCCGGTCGCGTCGATCACATCAGCGGTGTCGGGAATCTCCAGACTCGGGCCGATGTCGGCGATCTGGCCGTCATCGACCAGCACGTCGACACGATCGCCTTCGCCGTACAACCGAACCCCGCGCAGCAGCACGCTCACGCCGCACCCTCTTCCCCGGCCAGTTCGGTGCCGACCAGCACATGGAACAGCACCGCCATCCGCACGTGAACACCGTTTGAAACCTGTTGCAGTACAGCCGATTGCGATGAGTCGGCCACCGACGAGGCGATCTCCATACCGCGCAACATCGGCCCCGGGTGCAGCACCACGGCGTGCCCGGGCAGCATCGCCTGGCGGCGATCGGAAAGCCCGTACAGCGAGGAGTATTCGCGCACCGACGGGAAGAAGCCGCCGTTCATCCGCTCGGCCTGCACCCGCAGCATCAGCACCGCGTCGGCGGCGGGCAGCTCGGCGTCGAAGTCGTTCGACACGGTGACCGGCCAGCCTTCGACGCCCACCGGCAACAGCGTCGGCGGCGCGACCAGGACCACTTCGGCGCCCAGGGTGTGCAACAGCATGACGTTGGAGCGGGCCACCCGGCTGTGCAGCACGTCGCCGACGATCACCACGCGCCGGCCTTCGATGCTGCCGAGCCGCTGGCGAATGGTGAGCGCGTCCAGCAGCGCCTGGGTCGGATGCTCGTGGGTGCCGTCCCCGGCGTTGATCACCGACGGCCCGTCGTCCTTCGCCCCGGTCCAGTCGGCCAGCAGGTGCGCCGCCCCGGAGGCCGGGTGCCGGATGATCAGCGCGTCGGCGCCGGCCGCGCGCAGTGTGAACGCGGTGTCACGCAGCGACTCCCCTTTGCCCACCGACGATCCGGACGCGCTTACGTTGATCACGTCGGCGCTCATCCACTTGCCCGCCACCTCGAACGACACCCGGGTGCGGGTCGAGTTCTCGTAGAACATCGTGACGATGGTGCGGCCGCGCAGCGTCGGAAGCTTCTTGATCTCGCGGCCTACCAGGGCCTGAGCGAACCGGTCGGCGTCGTCGAGGATGGCGGTGGCGTCGTCGCGGCTCAGGTCGCCGGCGGCCAGCAGATGGCGTGTCATCGTGAAAGCACCACCCCGTCGTCACCGTCGGTTTCGCTCAACAACACATGCACGCTCTCGCCGCGTGCGGTGGGGACGTTCTTGCCCACGTAATCGGCGCGTAGCGGCAGTTCGCGATGGCCGCGGTCGACCAGCACCGCCAGTTGCACCACCCGCGGCCGGCCCACGTCGCGCAGCGCGTCCAGCGCGGAACGCACCGAGCGGCCGGAGTACAAGACGTCGTCGACAAGGATCACCAAGGCGTCATCGATGCCGCCGGCCGGGATCGAGGTCGCCTCCAGGGGACGGGGCGGCTTTTGCATCAGATCGTCGCGGTACAGCGTGATGTCGAGGGCGCCGTGGCCCACCTCGACGCCGCTGTATTCGGCGATGTTGGCGGCCAGCCGGGTGGCCAGGATCACGCCGCGGGTCGGGATGCCCAACAGCACCACCCGTGGCGCATCGGCGCCGTCCAGCGCGGTCTTTTCGATGATCTGATGTGCAATACGGGAAATGGTGCGGCCCACATCGGCCGCCGACATCAACTCCCGGGAATCGCTGCCCAGGCCGGTCTCGCCTGCAGCACCCATACGAAACTTGACCTCCTTCTCCGCCTCGCCGGACGGATCGTTAAAGGATGTCGACTGCGACGCAGCGTAGCACTTATTTCGAAAGCGACGGCGCCAGCCACGTGTGGCGCCGTCGCTCGTCACCGGTTGCAGTCACACCCGCCACATGAGTCACCAAAAAGGGGGCCAGCGGGTGCGCCCGCCTCATAGCGACAAGTCGCGTGCCCAGGCGTCGCGGGTTGAGCGCCCGCCCGCGCAGATCGCCTAGGTGCAGGGGTATTGCCCGTTGAGCACACAATTCGACGGTGGCGAGTAGGAACCGGTCAACACGCCTCTGAAACCACCGGTCGCCGAACCACCGGGTGCAATGCTGCGATTCCAATTCGCGGGGGTGAGCACAAAGTGCGTGCCAGATTGGGAAATGTAGCTGTTCCACGCGTGCAAGACGGATTCCCCGGCCGGCAAGTCGAAGTCAATCCTCCAATCGGTCAGCGGCGCCATGCTCGAATTGGTGACGGTGAAGTGGGCGATGAAACCGCTCTGCCACGAATGCGACACCGACAACGTCGCCGTGGCGGCGGCGGCCGCATGAGCTGCGGGCGTGATGGCAAGTCCCAGGACGGCAACTACCGCTGCCGACACGGTTACGTGCAGCGCTGTGCGCCAACGTTTCACGTGGTTGTTCAGTCCGCCCATAGCAGCCGACATTAAAGCCACACAGGCGATGTCGGCCCTCGCATCGCGGGCACGCTGCACTACCTTTGCTCAACCGAAACCGTCGTGAAACTTTGCTTCTCCGACGCCGGCACGGTCAGTAGATTTCGTCCGGGACAGCCGCGATTGACTCCGAGCCGCGCAGGAGGGCGACGTCGGAGACCAATTGAATGTGTTCGGCCATCGCGCGGGAGGCCTCTTGTGGATCCTGTCTGCGCACCGCGTCGGCGATCCGACGATGGCCCTCGAGCGAGACGCGTGGCCGATTCTCCTGCGACAACGACTCGATGCGGGTTTCCCTGATGAATCCCGAGATTTCGTGCATCAGCTTGGCCAACAGTGACGAGTGCGCCGCAGCGGTGACGGCCTCGTGGAACATTTCGTCTCCCACGACTCCCCTGTCGCCGCCATCGATCTCTGCCTCCATTTTGGCGATCGCCGCGTCGATCGCGGCCATGTCTGCATCGCTGCGCCGCGCGGCGGCCAGGGCCGCGAGCTTTACCTCGAGGGCCTCCCGCGCCTCGATCACTTCGGGGATCCGGTCGGCATGTTCGCGCAGCGCCTCGATCGCACGCTCTTCGGTCGGGCGGCGCACCAGGACGGCACCATCGCCGTGCCGCACCGACACCACGCCTTGGACTTCGAGGGCCACCAACGCTTGGCTGAGCGATGCCCTGCTGACGCCGAGTTTGGCGGCAAGATCCCGCTCGGCGGGCAGGCGGTCGCCGGGAGTCATGTCCTTATCGGCCATGTACGCGCACAGCTGCTCCACGATGACTTCGTAGAGCCGGGGACGGGTCACCGGCCGAAGTTGCTCAACCACTCACTCACCTACTCTCTCTGCCAACCATAGCGGCTCCCCGTCGCTCGGTGACCACCGTCACTCCGAGCGTTTGACAGTGGTGACGCCCACTGTTTTACTGGCTAGGCCAATATGCCACTAGGTCACGGTCGCCACTTGGCGGCGCGGGCCCCACGCCGGCGCGCTCATCCGAGCGCGAACCCGAGGAATCGAGACTCACCGTGACGCTTAGTCAAGATCGGTCGCAAATCAACGACGCCGGCGCCGCCGGCCGCACTGCCGACCCGGTCCGTTTGACCAAAGCGCAACGCCGGGCGTTCTGGGGCTCGTTCGGCGGCTGGGCCATAGACGGTTTCAACTGGACCGTCTTCGGTCTTGTCCTCGCCCCCACCATGGCGACCCTGCTCCCGCGCGCGGGCATCGAGGCCACGCCCGCCAACGTGGGCTGGTACGGGCAGATCAGCGCCGCCATATTCCTGCTCGGCTGGGGATGTTCGGCCATCTGGGGGCCCATTGCGGACCACTTCGGACGCAAGCCGGCCATGACCGCCTCGATCCTCGTGTACGGCATCTTCACCGCCCTCGCCGGCACCGCGAGCAATGTGTGGGAATGGAACGGCTATCGCTTCCTGGCCGCCATTGGCGTCGGTGGCGAGTGGGCCATGGCCGGGACACTGCTGGCCGAGGTGCTGCCCGAGCGGGTTCGCGCTCGTTTCGGCGGTGCCATGCACTCGGCCGCCTACGTGGGTGTGCTGCTGGTGTCGGCGCTGTATCTGGTGGCCGGACCCCAACTCGGTTGGCGGGGCATGTTCCTCGTCGGCGGCATCCCCGCGCTGGCGGTTTTCATCATCCGGCGCACCACGCCGGAGCCCGAGCGCTGGCAGCACAACGCCGACGATGCGCACCGGCGCTCGTTCTGGCAACCCGTCGTCGAGATTCTCAACCCGCCCTACCGGGCGCGCACCATCGGCAACCTGCTGCTGCTGGCGGTCTGCGTGATCGGCCTGTGGGCCGGATCCACCTACGTTCCCACCGCCATGACCACGCTGGCCCACCATGCCGGCTTCGGGCATGACGCCACCGTGCGTCTCGCCGGAATCTCCGCGATGACGGTCGCCGTCTTCACGATCATCGGCTGCTTCATCGTGCCCCGCCTGGCCGACCGATACGGGCGACGCCGGACGTTGGCAGCGCTGTTCGCGCTGATGGTTGTCGGCGCGGTCGGCACCTATGGAGTGGCTTACCCGCTGCAGTCGATCGTGCTCGCCTTCGCGTTCCTGCCCATCCTGGGCCTGGGCGGCGCCAACTTCGCCGTCTTCACCATCTGGCTTCCCGAGCAATATCCCACCCGTATGCGGGCCACCGCATTCGCCTTCGCGACCACGCTCTCACGATGGTTCGCCGCAGTCGGCACCTTCCTCATTGGCTACGGCATCCACGCCACCGGATCACTGACGATCCCCATCAGCCTCACCGCCGTTGTCTTCCTCTTCGGCATCGCCATGGTGCGCCTGGCGCCCGAAACCCGCGGGCAGGAACTCCCGGACTAGGCAATTCCCGAAACGTCGACCGCCGGCCAGCGCTCCGCGACGCCGGCGGTCGAAGCGCGTTCTCACCCGCCTGGCGCCGACCAAGATTGCGGGCGAGTTCCTCGTCACAGCACCTTGACATCGCAGGTCCGGCGCTGGTTTGGTAATTGGATAGTCCACTAGGTCACTAGGCCAAGGCGGTGTCATGACATCCACAGCCCAATCCCCCACCCGACCCGACTCGCGCGGACCACTCGCCGGTCTGGTCGTCGTCGATCTCACCCGCGCACTGGCCGGGCCGCACGCGGCGATGATGCTCGGCGATCTCGGCGCCGAGGTGATCAAGGTGGAGAACCCAACCGGTGGCGACGACACCCGCGGTTGGGGCCCACCTTTCGTTGAACCGGGCACTGGGGGCGACCGGGAGTCCACTTACTTTCTGTGCGCGAACCGCAACAAGCGGTCGGTGACCCTGGATCTCAAAGACCCTGCCGGCGCGGCCGCGTTGCGCGCCTTGCTTCGGCGCGCCGATGTGCTGATGGAGAACTTCCGTCCGGGAGTCCTTGACCGGCTTGGCTTTTCGTTACAGCAGATTGCCGAGATCAACCCGCGGCTAGTCGTCTTGTCCATCAGCGGTTTCGGCCACGACGGACCCGAAGCGGGACGGGCCGGTTACGACCAGATCGCACAGGGCGAGGCGGGTTTGATGTCGGTGACCGGCTCGGGACCGGACGACATTCAGCGCGTTGGCGTCCCGATCGCCGACCTGCTGGCCGGCATGTACGGCGCCTTCGGAATCCTGGCCGCGCTGCGGGAACGCGAACGCACCGGCCGCGGCCAGGTGGTGCGATCGTCACTGCTCGCCGCCGTCGTGGGGGTACATGCGTTTCAGGGAACCAAGTGGACGGTCGGCGGCCAGGTCGGTCGGCCCACCGGCAACCACCACCCGTCGATCTGCCCCTACGGATTGTTTGACGCCGCTGACGGCGCCGTGCAGATCTCGGTGGGCAGCGAGGGACTGTGGAAGAGGCTGTGCGCGGGATTCGGCTTCGATCCCGCGGCGCCGGGAATGGCTTCGAATCCAGAACGGGTGGCCAACAGCAAGCAGGTGAACGACATGATCCAGGCGTCGTTTGCGCTTTATCCCACGGATGAGCTGTTGGCGAAGCTGGACGCGATCGGGGTGCCCGCGGGCCGGATTCGCAGCATCCGTGAGGTCTACGAGTGGGAGCAGACCCGCTCGCAGGGGCTGCTCATCGAGGTGGAGCACGCCACGTTGGGACGCATTGCGCTGCCTGGTCCGCCGCTGCGGTTCTTCGACACCGACGGATCCGAACGCACCCGCCGGCAACACACCGCTCCGCCCGTGCTGGGCGCCGACAATGGCCTGATCGCGGCGATGTCGGCCGAACAGCGATGACCCGGCTCGGCGCCCACGCCGTCGTCGGCCTCGTCGCCGACCCCGGATCGTGGGAATCGTGGGACCAACCACTCGCCGAGGTGGCCGTCGACCCCGGGTACGCCGCGGATTTAGCGCGTGCGCGCGCCAAGACCGGGCTCGACGAGGCCGTAATCACCGGAGTCGCAACAATCCTCGGTCGCCGATGCGCAATGTTGGTGTGCGACTTCGGCTTTCTTGGTGGTTCGATCGGAGTCGCGGCGAGCGATCGCCTCACGGCGGCGATCAGGCGAGCCACCGCAGAGAGGCTGCCGTTGCTGGCGATGCCGACATCCGGAGGCACCCGGATGCAGGAAGGAACCACCGCGTTCCTGCAGATGGTCAAGATCACCGCCGCGGTGGTCGCCCACAAATCCGCGCACCTGCCCTACCTGGTGTACTTGCGTGACCCGACCACCGGAGGGGTGTTCGCGTCATGGGCTTCGCTGGGGCACGTCACCTTCGCCGAGCCCGGCGCATTGATCGGCTTCCTCGGCCCGCGGGTGTACGAAACGCTGTACGGCAGCCCGTTTCCCGCCGGCGTGCAGACGGCCGAAAACCTTTACCAATGCGGGCTGATCGACGCGGTTTCCCCGCTGAACGAGCTCGCAGACAAGGTGAACGGTGCCCTGGCCATCATCACCCGCGGCCCGCGCGCGGCCCCCTGGTCCGAGTCAGTGCACCCGGCACCGGCCGACGTCCCGGCATGGCAGTCGGTGACAGCTTCGCGCCGCCCGGAGCGACCGGGTGTTCGTGAGCTGCTGCACCACGCCGCCACCGACGTGCTGACACTCAACGGAACCGGCCAAGGCGAGAATGATCCCGGACTTCTGCTGGCGCTGACCCGTTTCGGGGACATGCCCTGTGTACTACTCGGTCAAGACCGGCACGGCCAAACCCCGGACACGCCACTCGGTCCGGGAGCACTGCGGCAGGCCCGTCGCGGCATGCGCCTTGCCACGGACCTGAACCTGCCGCTGGTCACGGTGATCGACACCGCCGGCGCCGCGTTGTCCCGGGAAGCCGAAGAAGGCGGACTGGCCGGCGAAATCGCCAGGTGCATCGCCGACCTGATTTCACTCGAAGTGCCCACTGTATCAATACTTCTCGGCCAGGGCACCGGTGGCGGAGCGCTCGCGCTCGTCCCTGCCGACCGCATCCTCGTCGCTCAACACGGCTGGCTTTCGCCCCTTCCCCCCGAGGGGGCCAGCGCGATCTTGTGCCGCGACATCGGCCACGCACCGATCATGGCGGCCAAACAAGGAGTCCGGTCCACCGACCTGTTGGCGCACGGGATCGTCGACTACGTCATCGCCGAATACCCCGATGCCGCGGCCGAGCCGGCACCCTTTTGCCGACGCGTCGGCGCCGCCATCCGGAACGAACTCGCGGCACTCGACGATTCCGACACCGGGGAAAGGCTGGCCGAACGCAGACTGCGATTCGACCGCATCGGGCGACTTGCGGTGCCAGCCGGCCGGACGAACACCCTACCGGCGCAGTCGGGCGTGCCGACCATTACCCTGACCGGGTGAATCTCGACGGCAATGCCGCCTCAATTCGTGAAGTCTGCGACGCGGGCCTGCTCGCCGGTGCGGTAACGATGGTCTGGCAGCGCGGAGAACTGCTGCAGGTCAACGAAATCGGCTACCGCGACGTGGACGCGGGCCTCCCGATGCAGCGCGACACGCTGTTTCGCATTGCGTCGATGACCAAGCCGGTGACGGTTGCGACCGTGATGAGCCTGGTCGACGAGGGCAAGCTGACACTCGAAGATCCGGTCACGCGGTGGGCGCCGGAATTGGCCGACGTTCGGGTTCTCGACGATCCGCACGGCCCGCTGGACCGCACGCACCCGGTGAACCGCGCCATTCTGATCGAGGATCTGCTCACCCACACCAGCGGGCTGGCCTACGGATTCTCGGTGTCCGGCCCGATCTCCAAGGCCTACCTGCGGCTGCCGTTCAATCAAGGCCCGGACGCCTGGCTGGCCGAGCTGGCCAAGCTGCCGCTGGTCCATCAGCCGGGTGACCGGGTCACCTACAGCCACTCCATCGACTTGCTGGGCGTCATCGCTGCCCGCATTGAAGACAAGCCGTTCTACCAGGTGCTCGACGAACGGATCCTGGGCCCCGCCGGCATGACCGACACCGGGTTCTTCGTCTCACCCGAGGCACGGCGCCGCGCGGCCACCATGTACTCACTCGACGAGCACAGCCGACTGCATCACGGTGTGATGGGGCCACCGCACATCACCCCGCCGTCGTTCTGCAACGCCGGCGGCGGGTTGTGGTCGAGCGCCGACGATTACCTGCGGTTCGTCCGGATGCTGCTCGGCGACGGAACGATCGACGGCGTGCGAGTGCTCTCGGAAGAGTCCGTCCGGTCCATGCGGACCGACCGGCTCACCGACGAACAGAAACGGCACAACTTTCTTGGCGCCCCCTACTGGGTCGGCCGCGGCTTCGGGCTCAACCTGTCGCTGGTCACCGACCCGGCCAAAAGCACGCCGCTTTTCGGGCCGGGCGGTCTGGGCACGTTCAGCTGGCCCGGTGCTTACGGCACCTGGTGGCAGGCCGACCCCAGCGCGGATCTGATCCTGCTCTACCTGATTCAGAACCTGCCGGACCTGACCGTCGATGCGGCGACGGCCGTCGCCGGCAACACGTCGCTGGCCAAACTCCGCACGGCGCAACCGAGATTCGTCCGCAACACCTATCGCGCGCTTGGCCTCTAAAGTGACATTGCGATGGCCGAATACCCACCCGACCGCATCAGCGGGCCGCGACTGTCGCTGCGACTGCCAACGCTGGATGACGCCGGGCCGCTATTCCAGCGGGTCGCCCGCGATCCGCAGGTCACCAAGTATCTGCTGTGGGCGCCGCACCCCGACGTGGCCGCAACTCGGCGGGTGATCACCGAAAAACTCAACGCCACCGCGGACGAGAAGACCTGGGTCATCGAGTCGCGGCATCGCGGCGAGGTCATCGGGCTCGCCAGCTGTCGACGCGCCGCGCCGCACTCGGTCGAGATCGGCTACTGCCTGGGCCGGCGCTGGTGGGGCAAGGGCTTGATGTCCGAGGTGCTCGGCATGCTGCTCACCGTGCTCGACGCCGACCGGGAGGTGTACCGCGTCTGGGCCACCTGCAGCGTCGACAACCAGCGCTCGGCGCGCCTGCTCGAGCACGCCGGCTTCTTCCTGGAGGGCCGGTTGGCCCGGCACGCCGTCTACCCCACCATGGGGCCCGAACCCCAGGACAGCCTGCTCTACGCCAAGATTCTGCGCTGACTACCCGTCGTGTTCCAGCGCCCGGCGCGCATAGGCCCGCACATCGGCATCGCCGTCCTTGAGCGCGAGCCCCAGTGCGTCGCGGGCGGCGGGCTCACCGGCCCAACGGGTCAGGCTGAGCACCGCCGCCTTGCGCACGTCCAGATGCGCGTCGGCCAACGCCTCGGACAGGTGCGGAACCGCGAAGTCCACCGGCGCACCGGCCAGCGCCCGCGCCGCGCCTTGGCGCACCTGCCAGGCCGGCGCCCGCAACGCCTGCTTGATAGCCGCGTAATCGTCTTGGCCGCAACCCAATTCACCTAAGGCGGCGAGGGCGGCCGCGCGCACCAACGGGTCGGAGTCGGCGACCAGCCGGCGCACCGCCCGGCTAGCTGGGGCTGCCGCCGCCCTCAGCGTCGCCAGCCCGGCGGCGGCCGCGATCCGGACCTCGCGGTTCTCGTCGCCGCCGGCGGCGATGACCCCGTCCACGTCATCGACGGACACTAGCGCGCGCACCGCCTCGATGCGCACCCGATGATCGGCATCGTCGAGAGCACGCCGGTATTGCGCGGGGTCACCGGCCCGGCGGGCGGCCAGCACGTAGAGCGAGGCCGCGCGTACCACTCGGTCGGCCGAATCCAGGTGCTCACGCACCCGTTCCGGTTCGGGCAGCACCTCGACCAGCTCGCGGATGCCGTCGGCGCTGGTGAGGCGAACCGCGGTGTCGTCGTCGTTCAGCGCGGACACCAGCGCGGGCGCATACCCGTCGGGAATGTGCTCGGTCAGCGTCGACACCGCGGTGCGGCGCACCCCGGGATCCGGGTCGGCGAGATAGGGCCGCAAATCGGCCACCGTGGGCTCCTCGAGCGCCAGCACCTCGGCGATGCGCGGTGAAGGTGGCTCGAATGCCGTTGTGGTAGTGCTGATTCGGGATACCGCGGTGGCCGGTGCTTGACCGCCGACCAGCGGCGGCTGCTCCACCGGGTAGACGGTCCGGTCGGTGGGTGGCAAGCCGTCGAGTTCGGGCACCGGCACGAAATACGGTGCCACCGGCCGCTTGAGGAATACCATTCCGCTGTCTGCGTCCTTACGCAGGTTCAGGTGATAGCCCCATTGGCTGTCGTCGCGGCCGGGCAGGTCGGCGCGGTCGTGATAGAGGCCCCAGCGCGATTCGGTTCGGGTGTGCGAGGAGCGGGCGGCCATCTCGGCGCAGTCCCGGATGAACGACACCTCCACCGCGCGCATCAGCTCGTGCGGATTGCGGGCGCCCATCTCGGCGATCTCGGTGCTCATCCGCTCGAAGGTGCGGATGGCCAGGGACAGTTTCGCCCCCGTCTTCGGGGGTGCGACGTAGTCGTTGACGAACCGGCGCAGCTTGTATTCGACCTGCGGTTGCGGCGGCCCGTCCGGATGGCGCAGCGGCCGGTAGATCAGTTCGTGCGCCTCACGCACCTGATCATCCGGAAGCTGTTGCGGTGCATCAACTTCCGACAGCGTCGAGGCGGCGTGCGTGCCGGCCAGATCGCCGAACACGAACGCGCCGATCATGTAGTTGTGCGGGACGCAGGCCATGTCACCGGCGGCGTACAGACCGGGGACCGTGGTGCGCGCGTGCTCGTCGACCCACACGCCCGATGCGGAATGCCCACTACACAAGCCGATTTCGGAGATGTGCATCTCGATATCGTGGGTGCGGTAGTCATGACCGCGGTTGGCGTGGAAGGTGCCGCGGGTGGGCCGCTCGGTGGTGTGCAGGATGTTTTCCAGCGCGGTCAGCGTCTCGTCGGGCAGATGCGACACCTTGAGGTAGATCGGTCCGCGCGCGGAGTCGATCTCGGTCTTGACCTCGGCCATCATCTGGCCCGACCAGTAATCGGAGTCGACGAACCGCTCGCCGTGCGCGTTGACCTGATAGCCGCCAAAGGGATTCGCCACGTAGGCGCACGCCGGCCCGTTGTAGTCCTTGATCAGCGGGTTGACCTGGAAGCACTCGATGCCGGACAGCTCGGCACCCGCGTGGTAGGCCATCGAGTAACCGTCGCCGGCGTTGGTGGGGTTCTCGTAGGTGCCGTACAGGTAGCCCGACGCAGGCAGGCCGAGTCGGCCGCACGCGCCGGTGGCCAGGATGACCGCCTTGGCACCGACGGTGACGAACTCACCGGTGCGGGTGTGTAGCGCCGCCGCGCCCACCGCGCGGCCTTCCTGGGTGAGCACCCGGACCGGCATCAGCCGGTTCTCGATTCGGATCTTCTCGCGCATCGACCGCTGTCGCAGCACGCGATACAGCGCTTTCTTGACGTCCTTGCCCTCGGGCATCGGCAGCACATAGGAGCCCGAGCGGTGCACCCGGCGCACGGCGTATTCGCCGTGCTCGTTCTTCTCGAACTTCACCCCGTAGCGCTCCAGCCGCTGCACCATGGCGAAGCCGCGGGTAGCGGTCTGATAGACGGTGCGCTGGTTGACGATTCCGTCGTTGGCGCGGGTGATCTCGGCGACGTAATCCTCGGGCTCGGCCTTGCCGGGAATCACCGCATTGTTCACCCCGTCCATGCCCATCGCCAGGGCGCCGGAGTGGCGCACGTGGGCCTTCTCCAGCAGCAGCACCTGCGCACCGTTCTCGGCGGCCGACAGCGCCGCCATGGTGCCCGCCGTACCACCGCCGATGACCAGGACGTCACAGTCGAGCCGGATCGGGGCCGCCGGGTCGGGAATCTGCATCATGCCGCAACCGCCGAATGATTCAGCGCCGCAATGACTTCGGCGCGCAGCGCGGCGCGCTGCTGATCGACGCGCGGTTCCGGCACGTCGATCACGGCGCGCAGCGGCTGACCGGCCTTGCCCAGCACGGCGATGCGATCGCCCAGTAGCAGCGCCTCGTCGACGTCGTGCGTGACGAAGACGATCGTCGTCGGATGGGCGCGCCAGGTGTCGATCAGCAGCCGCTGCATGGCCGTACGGGTCTGGGTGTCCAGCGCGCCGAACGGCTCGTCCATCATCACCGCGCGCGGCGCCCCGGCCAGGCCGCGGGCCAGCTGAACGCGCTGCCGCATGCCGCCGGACAAGCTCTTGGGCAGGTAATCACCGAAGCCGGTGAGACCCAGTTCCGCGATCCAGCGGTCCGCCT
Source organism: Mycobacterium sp. 1465703.0 (assembly GCF_001672975.1). Taxonomy (GTDB): domain Bacteria; phylum Actinomycetota; class Actinomycetes; order Mycobacteriales; family Mycobacteriaceae; genus Mycobacterium. The sequence continues at coordinate 4,081 of NZ_LZKU01000162.1, read as the reverse complement.
CGGCGCGCCGGCCGGCCCGCGGGACACCGCGCAGTCGCAGCGCCAACTCGATATTGGAGCGCACGGTGCGCCATGGCAGCAAGGCGTTGTCCTGAAAGACCATGCCGCGGTCGCCCGAGGTGGTCGTCACCTCGTCGCCGTCGGCCACGATCCGGCCCTCGTCGGGCCGCAGCAGCCCCGCCAAGGCCCGCAGCACCGTCGACTTGCCGCAGCCCGAGGGACCGGTGAGCACCAGGATCTCCCCGGGCCGCACCGTCAGGCTCAGCCCGTCGATCACCGGTTCTCCGGTGTAGGACAATCGGACTCGATCCAGTTCCAGACTCACTCCGATAGTCATCGCTGTTCCTCCTCGGCGCGCGGCAGCCAGCTGGTCACCCGGCGGCCCACCACTTCGACGGCCGCCGCGGTCGCGAAGCCCAGCACGCCGATGGTGATGATGCCGACGAACACCTGCGGGTAGGCCAGCACGGTGTAGTCCTGCCAGGTGCGATAGCCGATTCCGAGTCGGCCGGAGATCATCTCTGCGGAGATCACGCAGATCCACGCCACGCCCATACCGACCGACAGGCCGCCGAACACTCCCGGCAGGATGCCCGGCAAGACCACCTGCCTGAGCACATCCCACCGGCCGCCGCCGAGAGTGCGCACCGAGTCCTCCCACAGCGTGGGCAACGCGCGCACCGCATGCCGGGTACTGACCAGGATCGGGAAGTACGCCGCCAGGAAGGTGATGAACACGATGCCGGCCTCATCCGTCGGGAACAGCAGGATCGCCACCGGCACGATCGCGATGGCTGGAACCGGTCTGACCAACTCGGTCAGTGGGCCGAAGGTGTTGGCGAACAGGCGGGAACGGCCCAGCAGCACCCCCGTCGCGACACCGATCACGGCGGCCAATCCGAAGCCGGTGAGAATGCGGATCAGCGACTGCGCCAGGTCAAGCCAGTACTCGGAGGTGCCCAGCCGGCGCCCCAGCGCATGCACGATCTCGGTGACGGTGGGCAGCGTGTCGAAGCGCAGCAGCAGCCGGACCTTGTCGGCGGTGAGCAGCTGCCACAGACCAATCGCGGCGGCGACCGAAGCCAGCCGCAGCAACCGCCACTGCCACGGCGAGCCGGCACGTCGCGCGGGGCCCGTCGCCGGGACCGCGGCGACGACTTGGGTGGTTACCGGCGCTGCCGGGTCGCCGGTCAGATAAGCGGTCATACCGAACCTCCAAGGGCCTGTTGGTAATTCACGACGACGCCGCCCGGGTGCGCGGCGAGATAGCGATGCGCGCCGGCCGGCGTGCCGAACGGCAGGTAGTTTCGACCGTCTTGCACCCAAACCGCCTTGTCGGCGAACCATCGAGTGCCCAACTCGGCGTCGGGAACATACGCGGCACGGACTTTGCTGCCGCGCACGGTCGCGTCCCGCACCGCCCGGAGCAGACTGGTCGGATCAGCGAGCGTCTGGGTGGAATCGGTTCCGTCCAGCCACAGTTCACTGGCCAGGGCTGGATCGCCGCGCAGCGCCGACGGGTTGGCGGTGGCGGCCCGGGCCGCGTCGTAGTTCAGGCCGCGCGCGCCGAACACGCCGCGCAACGGCCCGTCCTGAACGAAACCCGAGACGTCCAGGTCGGCGAAGTCGCCGATCGACTTCAGGTACGGGACATCGTTTTTCAACGCCTCAACCAGTGACGGTTTGAGCGTGGTGTCGAACGAGGTGCCGCCGGGTCCGTTGTAGAGGTACACCACCTCCTGGGGCAGCCCGCTGCCCTGCGCGACGATGCGAGCCGCCTCCAGCGGCTTGCGGTTCAGGAAATCGGTGGCGTCCAGTTGCGCCTGCAGGAACGCGCCCAGCACCTCCGGGTGAGATGTCGCATAGGAGCGCCGCACCACGACCCCGTGCAGGGTGGGCAGGTTCAGCTCGGCGCCGTCGTACAGCAGTTTGGCCTTGCCTTGAAACACCAGCAGTCCGGGCCAGGCGACGAATTGCGAAAGGCCCTGTACCTGACCGGATTCCAAGGCAGAGGCGCCCACCTGCGGTTGCTGGTTGAGCACTTCGACACCTTTGATGCCGGCCCGGTCCAGCGCCCGCATCAGGGTGCCGTGTCCGGCCGAGCCGACGCTCGCCGAGACCTTGGAGCCGGCCAGGTCGTTCAGCGTGGTCGCCGACGAACCGGGCGCCACCACCACCATGTTCAGCGCGCCCCTGGGGTTGTAACCGGTGATGGAGACGATCTCGGTTTTCGCCAACGGGTTGGTCTGCGTCTTGGAGCCGTTGATCAGCATCGGATAGTCGCCCATCGAACCGATGTCGATTTTCTCGGCGAGCATCTGCGCGGTGATCGGGGCGCCGGTGTCGTAATCCTGCCAGCGCACGGCGTATTTGGTGCCGGTGCGGGTGGTGATGTCGGCCAGTCGGTGCTCCAGGTAACCCTGCGCACGCAGCAGCGTACCCGCGGTGACGGTGTTGATGGTCTTGGACTGGTATCCCACCACCACGTTGACCACACCGGAGGACTGCGACAGGGATTCCAGCGAGCAACCGGAACTAAGTGCGACGATCGCGGACACGACCGACGCCAGCCGGATGGCGCGTCGTTTCATCAAAAGTCCTGAGGGTGAATGCTTTTCAGCGAAGAAGGTAGGGCATGTTGACGGTGACGGCGCCGGTGGGACAGCGCGCCGCGCAGGGGCCGCAGTACCAGCACTCGTCGACGTGCATGAAGGCTTTGCCGGTGTCGGGGTTGATGGCCAGCGCATCGAGGGGGCAGACCTCCACGCACAGCGTGCAGCCGTCGATACACAGCGACTCGTCGATCGTGACGGGCACGTCGGCGCGGTTGTTGTGGATCAGCGTCATGGGTTGCTCCTCATCGGCTCGGCTCTAACGAGATTGCCCCGCATGGTGATTCGATCGCCCCGCATCCTGATGTATTCCAGGTCGACGGGCGTGCCGTCGGCGAGGCTGGTGAGCCGCTCCAGCATCAGCAGCGCCGCGCCGTCGGGCACCTGCAGCGTGGCCGCCGAGTGCGCGTCGGCGGGAATGGCCTCGAGCGCCAGCGCCGCCGAGCCCAGCCGCTGCCCGCTCACCTCCTCGATGAGCGCGAACAGGTCGTTGGTCTCGAGCGGATGGTTCAACACCTGCCTGCCGATGTCCGGGGCCAGGTAGGTGAGGTCCAGGCTGAGCGGCAGGTCGCCCAGGTAACGCAACCGCTCGACGAACACCGCCTGCTCGCCCGGCTGCAGCCGCAACCGGCGGGCCACCGACGGCGGCGCGGTGACCGCCATCGCCGCGCGCACCTCGTTGCGGACCTCACCGAGATCCTTGAACGTCTCCTTGAGACCCAGCAGTGCGTCGAGCCCGTGGTCATACTTGCGCTGCGCGACATGGGTGCCGACCTTGGGCCCGCGGTCGATCAGCCCCTCGTGCTTGAGGACGGCCAGCGCCTCGCGAATGGTGTTGCGGGAGACCGAGAATTCGGCGGCCAAATCCAATTCGGCGGGCAGGCCCTGCGGGTAGGCGTCGGCGTGGATCTGCTGGCGCAACACATCGGCGACCCGGCGGGCACGGTCAGCCCGGGGTCCCTGGATCGGTACTGGTTGCGCCACGGGAGTCACGCTAACGCAGCTCAGGGCCGTTTTTTGGGTCGACGATCCGACCCCCCGACGGCCGCTGAGCGTATTGCGCCGGGCGGCGTTGCGGCCCGACCAGCTAAAACCGCCACCCACCGAGGTATTGCGCCACCTGCGCGACACCGAAGATCGCGACCCCGGCGGCGTAACCCCAATTCAGGGTCATGGTGACGGTGTCGCCGCCCGTTTCGCCCAGCGTCGTGGCCAGGACCTTGATCACCCAGAAGCCCAGGGTGACCGCCGGCACCTTGGTCAATGCGTGGTGCGAAACGTCGGTCATTTGAGTCATCTTCCGTCGTCGCTGCTGATTCATGCCGGCGAACCACGAATTAGAGTTCCACAGCTGGGCAGGTTCTGCTCACCGGGATCGCAATGCCGATGGGTTCGCGCAGGTGGCGCAATACCTCGGTGGGTGGCGGTTTTAGCTGGTCGGGCCGCAACGCCGCCCGGCGCAATACGCT
>NZ_LZKU01000161.1 GCF_001672975.1 Mycobacterium sp. 1465703.0 | reverse complement strand
ATGGATACAAATGACGGGCCTGACGCTGCGGCGCCGATGATCACCGCGCGCGGTTTAGGCGTCGACGGCGAGCACGGCCCCCTCTTCTCGGATATCGATCTCGAGCTCCCACCGGGTTTTCACGCGATTCGGATGCCCGGCGGACCAGGGCAGACCACGCTGCTGCTGACGCTCGCGGGACGTTTCAAGCTGAGCCACGGCACGCTGACCGTCCTCGGTCAAACAACCCCGCGCGCGATCCGCCGGCACTGCTCGATCGCGGCCTTCGAAGACATCGACGAGCTGGAGGAATCGGTGACCGTGGAGACCGTGCTCGCCGAGCAACGCCGGTGGCTGGCGCCGTGGTACTCAGCTGTGCCGCTGCAAGCCGGCCAGGCCGAGCTGACCGAGGTTTTCGGCGAGATGACCCCGCCGTCCCACGACACGTACATCGTCGAATTGTCAGACCTGGAACTGTTTTTGCTGCGAATCACGCTGGCGTTGCTGTCGAACCGTCCGATCCTGGTGGTCGGCGACCTCGAGCAGGTTCGTGACAATTCCCGACGGGCGATCGCGGCCGACCGGCTGGGCGTGATCGCGAAGCAGCGCACCGTCGTCGTCGGGGTGACCAACCCGCTCGGCGCGGACGCACCCGACCACGAACTTCACGATCACCGCATCCTGACTGGAGAGGACTGACGATGCTGGCTGGACTCGCCCTTGGCTCGGAGATCAAACGTTTCGGCCGCAGCCGATTGACGCGCGTGGCCATCGTCGTACTGCTGCTGCTGCCCCTGGTGTATGGGGCGCTGTACCTGTGGGCGTTCTGGGATCCCTTCGGCCACACCAACAAGATGCCGGTGGCGCTGGTCAACTCCGACCGTGGCGCCGTCGTGTCCGGGCAGCAGTTCAACGCCGGCGCGGAGATCGCCAAGAGCCTGACCGCGGACGGCGGGCTGGACTGGCACGTCGTCGACCTGCCGGAGGCACGCAATGGAGTCGACCACGGCAAGTACTACTTCATGGTCGAGTTGCCGCCGGACTTCAGCGCGGCGATCGCTTCGCCGGTGACCGGGCAACCCAAGAAGGCCAATCTGATCGCCGTCTATAACGACGCCAACAACTACATCTCCACGAGCATCGGTCGTACCGCGATCGGCCAGGTTCTCAACGCCGTGTCCAGCCGGATCTCCGGACAGGCCGTCAATCAGATGCTGTCGGTAGTGGTTTCGTCGGGATCGGGGATCAAGCAGGCAGCGGACGGGGCCGCTCGACTCGATGACGGCGCCGGTCAGCTGGTGGCCGGTCTGGACACCGCGCGGTCCGGTTCGGCAACGCTTGCCGCAGGTGCCAAGCAACTGTCAGACGGAATCAACCAGGCCACCGACCCGCTGCTTGCGGTGACCAAGGCGGTGTCGCAAATCGGTGGCAGCACACAGCAACTGCAACAGGGCGCAACCGCGCTTCAGCAGGCCAACGACCAGATCGGTGCCATCGCCGCGGCGCAGGATGCGGCCGCGAACTCGCTTTCGTCGGTGATCGATCAGCTCTCGGCACGACAGGATCCGCTGGCAAACAACCTGCGCGGCATCCAAGATCAGCTCCGGGGTCACCAGTTCACACCCCAGATCCGCCAGCAGCTCACCGACGCGCAGAACGCGGCGATCGCCATGACATCGGGGTTGCGTAACCCGGGCAGTCCGCTCGGGTCGGCGCTCGACCAGGTCGGCAGCAAGGGACAGGACCTGACGAACAAGCTCACCCAGCTGCGTGACGGAGCCCAGCAAGTCGCCACCGGTAACGCCGAATTGGCCGGCGGCATCGCCAAGCTCGACGACGGCGCACGACAACTCAAGACGGGATCGGCCGAACTGGCGACCAAACTCGCCGAAGGGGCCAAGCAAGTGCCCAACTGGACAACCCAGCAGAAGGAGGCGGTCGCCGACACCATCGGGGGCCCGGTGCAACTCGAGGCTTCGCACGAGAACGCCGCGCCCAACTTCGGCACCGGGATGGCTCCGTTCTTCCTCACACTCGCCTTGTTCTTCGGCGCCCTGGTGCTGTGGATGGTGCTGCGGCCCTTGCAGACTCGCGCGATCGCCGCGGAGGTGCTTGCGCTGCGCGTGGTGCTCGCCAGCTACCTACCCGCCGCCGCGATCGCGGTATTCCAAGCCGTCATTCTCTACTGTGTGGTCCGGTTCGCCCTCGGTATGCACGCCGTGCACCCGGTGGCGATGCTGGGGTTCATGGTGCTGATTTCCGGCGCGTTCGTCGCCGCGACGCAGGCGATCAATGCGGTTGTCGGTCCAGCCGTGGGCCGGGTGCTGATCATGGCCTTGCTCATGTTGCAGCTCGTCAGTGCAGGCGGCATGTATCCCGTGGAAACCACGTCACGGCCATTCCAGGTCCTGCACCGCTTCGATCCGATGACCTATGGCGTCAACGGACTCCGGCAGCTGATACTCGGCGGCATCGATGCCCGACTATGGCAGGCGATCATCGTGCTGGTTGGGATAACGGCTGTCGCACTGGCGATCTCCTGCCTGTCGGCGCGAAGAGACCGGCTCTGGAATCTCAGCAGGCTGATCCCCGCGATCAAGATGTAGGCAGAGCTGTCAGCCGACGCCGAAATCGATGATGCCCCGGACGATTTTGCCGTTGAGCAGGTCGTCGTAGGCGTCGTTGACCTCGTCGAGGCGATAGCGTTTGGTGATCATCTCGTCGAGCTGAAGCTGGCCCGTCTCATAAAGCCTGGCCAGCCGGGCGATGTCCGCCTTCGGGTTGCACGAGCCGAATATGGTGCCCGCCAACGTCTTGTTCATCAGGATGAAGTCCTGCAGGTCGATCTTGACCGACCGGGTCAACTGCGACGTCATGCCGGTGAGCACGCAGGTGCCGCCCTTGCGGGTGAGCTTCACGGCGTCGCGGACGTCCTCCGGGGTGATCAACGAGGGCGAGACCACCACCGCGTCGGCCATCACCCCGTAGGTCAGACCGCGCACCAGATCCAGCGCCTCGTCGATCGTCGCCGCGCTGTGTGTCGCGCCGAACTGCAGCGCGGATTTCTGTTTGAAGTCAACGGGATCCACCGCGACGATCTGCGCGGCGCCGTTGATGCGGGCTCCCTGGATCGCGCCCGTACCGATCCCACCGACGCCGATCACCACGACCGTGTCGCCGGCGCGCATGTTGGACCGGTTGGCGACGGAACCGTAACCGGTCGGGATGGCGCAGGACAGCAGAGCGCTCGATGTCAGTGGCAGGTGTGGTTCGATCTTCACCAGTGAATTCGTCGACACCACAGTGTGTTCGGCGAATGCGCCGATCTTGGCGATGTGGCCAAGGCTGCGACCGTCGGCGGTGTGGTGGCGGAAAGTGCCGTCCGTCGGCATCCCCGGGATCATGGTGCCGATGCCGACATCGCATAGGTACTCGATTCCGCTGGCGCACCAACGGCATTGGCCGCACACGGCCACGAACGACATCACCACGTGGTCACCCGGCTCGAAGTCGGTGACACCCGGGCCGACCTCGCGCACGATGCCCGAGCCCTCGTGACCGCCGATCGTCGGGAACATGGTCGGCAGCCCCATCGATCGCATCACCTCGTTGGGTGCCGACATGTCGCCTTTGAGAATGTGGTCGTCGGAGTGGCACAAGCCGGCCGCCGCCATCTGCACCAGGACCTCACCGGCCTTGGGGGGATCGAGCTCGAATTCCTCGACGGACCACGGCCCGCCGACGTCGTGCAGGATCGCTGCGTGGCTTCTCATGCGGCCGGGGCGAACGTCACCGGAAGCTTGTTCGGCGACCGGAAGGTGAGCCCGACGATCTTGGATTCCTCGCCGGTTCCGTCGTCGGGCACGAAGGCAAGATTTTCGACGCGGTCCAACAGGCTGTTCAACATGACCCGGGTTTCCAGCCGGGCCAGGTGCATGCCGAGGCACATGTGGATTCCGCCGGCGAAGGCGATGTGGGATTGGCGCGGCCGGCGGATGTCGAACGTGTTGGGATCGGTCCAGCGGCTCTCGTCACGGTTGGCCGAGCCCATACACATGTCGATCTGGGCCTCGGCAGGGATTGTCTTGCCGCCGATTTCGACCTCTTCGGTCGTGGTCCGCATGACCGTGGTCAGCGGCGTTTCGAACCGCAGGCCCTCCTCGATCGCCATCGGTATCAGTGACCGGTCTTGGTAGACCATTGCCAGCTGTTCGGGGTGGGTCAGCAGCAAGTACAGAAGATTGCCCGAGGAGCGATAGGTGGTCTCCAGGCCGGCCGGGAGCAGCAACCGTAAGAAGGCGATGATGGCCTCGTCGGTCAGCTTTTCACCGTCAATCTCGGCGGCAACCAGGTCGCCGATGATGTCATCGGTGAGCTTGCGCCGGCGCTGTTCGACCTGCTTGAGGAAGTAGTCGTAGAGCTCGTTGGCGGCGTTCAAGCCCGCCACGATGTCGGTCGGGATTGAGATCAGGTCAAGGGACAGCCGCCGGAACAGGTCGAGATCCTCGGCCGGCAGGCCGAGCAGTGTCGAGATGATCCGGGTGGGGAACTCGAAGGTCACCGCCTTCACCAGGTCGGCATGACCCTCGTTCTTGATTTCGTCGACCAGTTGGTCGCAGACCGGGCCGATGACCGACGGTTCCCAGCGTTGCAACGCGGTTGCGCGGAACGCCTTGGCAACCAGGTTGCGGTGATCGTGGTGTTCCCTGCCGCCCATCGCCAGGATGGTGTGTCCCATCACCAACCCGATTGTTTTGTCGTAGGCGGCCGACGTGAAGATCCGGTCATCGCGAAAAGCTTGGGACACACCGTCGTAATCGAAAAGGACCCACTCGTCCTTCGGACGCAGCTCCTCTGGCAGTTGGCTGGCATCGTTAAGAGAACCGTGCCACACCGGGTCGGTACGCCGCATGTGCTGGAAGAAGGGGTAGGGGCTGGTCTCGCCGGTGAAGTCGAGCAAGGGCAAGGGATGATCGTTCGGGCCAGTGCTGAGCGTCATCAGCGCTCCTCCTGAAACAACCGATAAGGCCGTTCACGCGGACCGTCTACTAGTGCCCGCGATCCACGGCGGTGGTACCGAGCGGAAAATAGCTATCATAGTATAAATAGCAACGAAGCCCAACGGCTCGGGCCTGAACGCGGTGTCGAAGTGGCCCTGTTCCTACCGCAACGCTGGCGCCCTGCTCAGTTCGCGACACCAAGTACCTGGTGTGTCACCACCTGAAAGCGCAGGTTTACCTTGAAGGTGGTTCCGGTATGGCTCACAGTCCGGGACCACCGATGACTCCACACGACGAGCCTGAAAATGAGTAGTTATGACACAGACGAACCTGGCCAGGCCGCAAGGTCTTACCCGCATCGATCCGGTGCTGCGGGATGCTGCCGTTGAGTTAGGCGCCTTCGAATTCCGCACCGAGACACTGCCGGCCGAGCGCGAACACGCCAACCTGCTGGCCGCGCAGCGCGCCGCGTCGGCCGACGCCACTGGCGTCTCCGTCGATTCCCGAATCATCGCCGGGCCGGACGGTCAGCAGCTGGGGCTGCGGTTGTACCGCGGCCCCAGCGAATCCGCGGCGCCATTGGTCGTGTACGCCCATGGCGGTGGGTTCGTCACCGGAAACCTCGAGACCGACCATGCGCACTGCGTTGAGTTGGCCCGGGACGGCGGCTGTCTGGTGGTCTCGGTCGACTACCGACTGGCGCCCGAGAACCCGTGTCCGGCGGCACTCGACGATGTCGAAGCGGCCTTTCGTTATGTCGTCGAGAACAGCGCAGAGTTAGACGCCGACGCCGGCCGCATCGCCGTGATGGGCCGCGATGCCGGTGCGGCACTTGTCGCGGGTCTGACTCAGCGCATGTTCGACCAGGAAGGCCCGACGATCCTGATGCAGATCCTGCACCAGCCGATGCTCGATTCCGACGCCACGCCGTCGCGTCGTGAATTCCAGCGCACCCCTGGCCTTAACGGCCCGGCCGTGAGCCGGGCGTGGAATCACTACCTGGGCCACGCCAGCGCCAGTGGTCAGCACGTCCCCGCACACCGAGCCAATCTCGAAGGCCTGCCCCCCACGTTCGTCAGCTGCTCGGAGATCGATCCCTGCCGCGACGAGGCCATCGACTACGCCAATCGGCTGCTGCACGCGTACGTCCACACCGAGTTGCATGTCATCGCCGCGACCTTCAACGGCTTCGACTCGATGGTCCCGGATTGGATTGTTTCCCAAGAGAATCGGGCGCTGCATGCCCAAGCGCTGCGCCGCGTGTTCGCCATGTAGCACGACTGCGTCGCAGGCTTTGACGGTTGTTGTGCCGAACTCCTCGATCGGCGTCCTCGTCACAGCGTCTACCGACTGAACTCCGGTATCTCTTACCGTATTGCACGTTGCTAACATCAGGATGCCAGCCAACCGAGGACCGATCGGGCGGATGATCAAATACTCAAACCGTTTCCGTTGCACCCGCAGCGATCGAATGTCAAGAAGGATCACCTCGGCACCATGACCACCCTCGACTCTCCCGAAAAGATCCTCTTCACCTCGACCACGCAGGCCTTTCTGGAAAGGGAAGCGCCGCTGCGTCGGGTGCGGGAGCTGCATGCCGAGGGCACGTCATTCGACCCCGCCTGGTGGCAACGCGCCGCGGAACTCGGCTGGACCGCTCTGCTGGTGCCAGAGGAGTTGGGCGGCGGAAGCGTTTCCGACAACGGCTTCGCCGATCTGGCGATGGTCGCCGAACAACTCGGAAAGACGGTGGCCCCCGGACCGCTTTATCCGGTCAGCACCGTGCTCGCGGGGCTGGTCGAGTGCACCAACTCCGCCGAACACGCCGACACCATAGAGGCGCTGGTGTCGGGTGAAACCGTGGCCTCGTGGGCGGTCTGCGAGCCGGGCCGTGGCTGGGCGCCGCTCGAGCCCTCGGTGACTGCTACCGAAACCGATTCCGGTTACCGCATCGACGGCGTCAAGGACCGCGTCGAGGCGGGTGCCCAAAGCGCGGTGCTGCTGGTGGTGGCGAGTTGTGCCGCGAACGCCGCTGAGATTCGTCAGTTCCTGGTACCGACGGACGCGCCGGGAGTCCGGATTGAGCCCCAGCAGTCGGTCGATCTGGTCAAGCAATACGCGCGCGTGCACTTCGACGGTGTGCTGGTGCCTCGGTCGGCAGCTGTCGGCACGGCCGGCGAGACTGTCGCGCTAGTCGATCGACAAAGCCAGATCGCTCAGGTGCTGCAATGCGCCGAGGTGGTCGGCGCCCTGCAGACGGTCTTCGACCTCACCGTGCAATGGGCGCTGGACCGGCACACCTTCGGTCGTCCGCTGGCGTCCTACCAAGCCCTCAAACACAAGTTCGCCGACATGAAGCTGTGGCTGGAAGCCTGTCGGGCCACCACGTCTGCGGCAGTGGCCGACGTGGCCGCCCGCTCGCCGGGAGCGAATCTTTCGGCCAGCATCGCCAAGTCCTACGTGGGCGAGATGGCGGGCCAGATCGTGCAGGCGTGTGTACAGATGCACGGTGGCATCGGCGTCACCTGGGAACACGACCTGCACCTGTACCTGCGTCGGATCACGTTGTACCGCAACATGTTCGGGACGCCCGAGGAGCATAATCTGCGCGTGTACGAGTTCGAAAAGGCGGGGCGCTCGGCGAAATGATGAAGACCAGATGACGTCCACCGAATCGGTAGCGGAGTTCGCCGCCCGGGCCAGGGCATGGTTGGCCGACAACATGCCCGGCATCGATCGTGAGGCCCCACCGGCAGCGCCACGTGACCGGGAACAGTCGTGGTTGAGAGCTCGGGAACTGCAAAAGCGGTTGTATGACGGGGGATTCGCCGGCATCTGCTTTCCCCGCGAATACGGCGGCCTCGGGCTGGACTACGAGTATCAGAGGGCATTTGATGCCGAGTCTCTTGATTACGAGATGCCCTTGATCCTCAATACCCCGACGTTCACCATCTGCTGCGCCACGCTGCTCGACACCGGTAGCGAAAACCAGAAGAGGCAGCACATCGCCGCGGCGCTGCGTGGCGAGGAAGTGCTGGTGCAGTTGTTGAGTGAGCCCAGCGGCGGGTCGGATCTGGCCGGTGTCCTCACCCAGGCCGAGCGGCGTGGTGACCGATGGATCATCAACGGCGCAAAGACCTGGAGCACGAGCGCGTTCGCCGCCGATTACGGCCTGTGTCTGGCTCGCACGAATTGGGATGTGCCCAAGCACGAGGGCCTGACGATGTTTCTGGTGCCCATCGCGCATCCGGGAATCACGTTGCGGCACATCACTATGTTGAGCGGGTCCACCGAATTCTGTGAGGAATTCCTCGACGAAGTCGATGTCGGAGATGATGCCGTCGTCGGAGAGGTCAACGGCGGCTGGGCGGTAGCCTCACGCCAGCTGTACCACGAACGTCGAGCGGTGGGGCAGGGGTCGGAGTTTGCCAGCGGCAGTGGCAGTGAGGGCGGCAATGCGAATCCGGTTGACTACGTGGCCCTTGCGGAGAAGACCGGGCAAGCCGACAACGAACGCGTGCAGGAGATGGCCGGTCGCGCGTTGGTGCACCGCGCGGTGGCCGAGCAATTGATCGGTCACGTATACCGCAGCGTCAGGGACGGCGCGCTGCCACCGGCCGCCGGAACTCTCATCAGGCTGTTTCACTCCGAGACCACGACCACAGACGTCGACACGGCGTTGGCGATCGCGGGAAGTGCGGCAGTGGTGGGTGAACAAGGCGCGGGCCTGGAAACGGGCTTGCGGTATTTGTCCCGGCAGACAGTCGCCATCGGTGGTGGCACCACGGAGATGGCCCGCAACGTCATCGGTGAGCGGGTTTTGGGCTTCCCCCGGGAATACGCCGCCGACCGCGGCGTGCCGTTCAGCCAGGTGCGGCACGGCGAGCGCTCCGACCGGGTTTAGCCTTCGGCGACGACGTTCTCGGCGAGTCCGCTGACCACCGGGATCTGCACCAGCGACAAGACGTGATGCGCCGGGCTTCCCGGCGGGGCCACCAGTACGTACTCACTGCCATGTCGGTGCGCCCGCTCGCGCGCGGCGGCGAGCGCACTGACGCCTGCCGATCCGAGGTGGGTGACAGCGCTGAGATCGACCGTCAAGGGTGCGACGCCGGAACGGCTTTCGACTGCGATCTGACGGTCCAGGGTGGATGCCGTGTTCGAGTCGACATCGCCGCTGACCACGATGCGACCCGGCTCGGTGACCTCGGACAGGAATTCTGCGCTGACCGCCCGTCGACGGGCTGACCGGCTGACCGCTGAGTCGGTGACGAAATTGGCCGGCCGCGAGAGTTGATGCGTCACACGGGCGGTCGTCCCGTCGGCGCCGTGGCTGACATGCGCCTCCGACACCAGGGCCTCGGCCATCGCCAGGCCGCGGCCGCGGCCCGTCTCGCCTTCGAGGTGATCCTTCCACCGCCCACGGTCAGTCACCGAGGCGTGCAGATAGCCATCGCCGGACAGCGACGCTTCGACGACAACGCCGTCGGCGACGTCGGTGGCGTACCCGTGCTCGACCGCGTTCTCGACGAACTCCGAGATCGCGTGCACGACATCGGAGATGTCGTCCGCGTCGGCGCCGATTTCCGACAGCCACTGCCGCAGCCGGGCGCGTATCGTACGTGCGGCACGGATCGTCGCATCCACTGTCAGGGTCAGCGCGGCTGGCGGCGTCCGGCGTTGCGCCGCAAGAAGTGTCACGTCGTCGCTGTAGCCGGTCGAGCGCAGCAATAATTCCAGTGTCTCCGAACAGATGCGGTCGATCGGCCGTAACGATGACTCGATGACAAAGCCGCGTTGGCCGCCGACGATGTTTGCGGCCATCTCGGCGAATTCGGCGGTGCTGGCCACCAACGGCCGTCCGGGCCGTTCGATCAGGCCGTCGGTGTACAGCAGGATCAAGTCGCCCACGTCAAGGAATTCGGCGCGCACCGGAAAACCGGTGCCGCTGCCGAGCGGACCCGCGCCGGAAGGCTCGAGATAGCGCGCGGATGCGTCCGCCGTCACCAGTAGCGGGGGAGGGTGTCCGGCGGTGCAGTACCGAAATTCGCCGGTGCCGAAGTCGAGTGAACCGATGCAGATGGTGGCCGTGTTCGCCCCGGGGACGTGCTTGCGAAAGCGGTCGACGGCCTCCAGTGCTTCGGCGATCGGGTAGCCCGCGACGATCTGCATCCGCAGCCCGGTTCGCAGTTGCGACATCACCGCGGCCGCTTCCACGCCATGGCCGACGACGTCACCGACGACGAGAACCAGCCGGTCCCCGAGCGGTATCGCGTCGAACCAGTCGCCACCGGCCGCGGTGTCCTCGGCGGCGACGAGATACTGCGCGGTCACGTCGGCGCCGGGAATGACCGGCACCGACGGTGCCAGCAGCGCCTGCTGCATGACGGTGGCGGAGTCGCGGACGTTGCGGTACCGCTCGGACAGCTCCTCGAGGCGCGCCTCGGCGGCCATCCGCGTCTGCACCCGTCTGGTGACGTCGACGAAAGCCAGCTGTACGCCCTCGATTGAGCCGTTTGTCGCGCGCCGCGGCGTGACGATGAAATCGAAGAAGTGCTCCTGTGCGCGCCCCGTGCCGTCGAAGTCGGCCTGGACCCGCCATTCCGTGCCCGACTGTGGTTCGCCCGATTGGTATACCTCGTCGAACATCTGGAAGATCTGTTGGCTCTCGAGCTCCGGATAAACCTCACGTGCAAGCAACCCAATGGGGTCAATCGGTGGACCAAGTGAGCGGTAAGCCGCATTTACTGCGACAAATCGGTGGTCGGGCCCCTCAAGCCCGACCAACAGCGCGGGCACATTATCGAAGACGCGGCGCACGTCGTCGGCCGCACCGACGGTTCTGTCCCAGTCATCTTCAGCCTCCATTCGGCCGTTCCTCCTAGCACCTCCAAGCGGCCCACAATGAGTGGGCCGGATGGAAACCGGGGTCAAATGGGCTGACCAATTTGCACACGTAGTTGTTCAGATTAGCAATTGTTGCCGCGTACGCATCTCAACCGTTTGATACCACCGGTTTGGTGTCGGCCAATTCGCCCGGAAAAGACAATTGACACTTGCGAAGACGAGGCTCTTCTAACGCCGAACGGCCCGTTTTGTGGCCGGGCGGGGCGGGTATCTCGCAGTCGTGGCCGATCTCGTGGCACGACGCACGACGGGGCTGTGCCGGCGGCTTCTGTCGTCACCGGTGCTCACCTTGAACGGCTGGGTGGCATTCAACTTGCCGCGCACGGTAACCGCGCTGGGCGGGGCGTTGCTGACCGGCCTGGTGATGGTGCACGTCTATCTGCTGGCCGCCATTGAAAACCTGCCCTGGTATTTCGCCGGCTACGTGGTGGTGCTGGCGGTCGCTTGCCTGGCCGCGGCGACTTCCATGCTGGTCGGCATCAAACCTGCTGTGGCACAAGCTGGTTGGCATATTGGCAGCATGGTCTGCTCGGCCTTTCTCGGCGTGTACCTAATTACTCGATGGGTCAGCCTGCCCGGACTCGTCACCGTGACCGCCCGATGGGACTTCGCACCCGGAACATTGGCGATGGCGTTGGCGGCCGCGTTCATCGCCGTGCACACCACCGTGTTGTCGGGCATCAACGTGGCCTATCCGCAGCGCCGACAGTGGCACGACTGACGGAGCGCAGGTATGACGACGTTGGATTATCCGGTATGGCTGCGCATCGATCATTGGCTCAATGTGCTGTTCGTGACGCTTATTCTGCGCAGTGGCCTGGAAATTCTGGCCACCCACCCGAAGTTGTACTGGCACGACGACAGCAAGCCGGGCACCGAGTGGGCTCGCTTCACCCGAAAAGTCATGCCGCGGGACAGGATCTACGACACCCTCGACGAGGAAGAGGACTACAGCCCATTCATTTCGTTGCCTGGCCGCGCGCAACTCGGTGTGGGCCGGCACTGGCACTTCTTCGTAGTGATCGGTTGGATTCTGCTGGGCCTGTCGTATTACATCTTGTTGTTCGCGACGGGCCAATGGCACCGCTACTGGCCGGCCTCGTGGTCGATCTTCCCCGAAGCGTGGGATGACATCGTTACTTACCTGACGTTCAATCTGCCGCCGGTGTTGCCCGGTGAGCCGCTGGACGCGATGCAGAAGTTGACCTACGCCGGGGTTGTGTTTGTCCTTGCGCCATTTCAGATCCTGACCGGGGCCGCTCAGTCTCCGGCGATCGAGGCACGGTTCCCGTGGTACGTACAAATGTGGGGCGGCCGCCAGTGGGCGCGCAGCTTGCACTTCCTGGGCCTGATCGCGTTCCTGGTGTTCATCGCGATTCACCTGTCGATGATTTTCTTCTGGGGCTGGGGCAGGCTCACCGCGGCAATGATTTTCGGTGCCGTCCGTAACACCTACTGGGCGACCGCCATCTCGCTGCTGATCATTGCGGCGATCGTTGCCGTGCATGTCGCGGCGACCATTTGGAGTCTGCGTAACCCGCGGTCGGTGCAGCGCGTGCTGGGGAAGGTGGTCACCGCGGCTCGTCTGCTGCTGCTGCGGCCGCTGAACTCACGACAGAACTATCCAGCGCACAAAATTTCCAAGCAGCACCGCATCAACGGAAAGCCACCCACCAGTACGGAATACAAAGTGATGGCGGTGCACAACTTCGTGGACTGGCGACTACGGGTCGGCGGCTTGGTGGAAAACCCGGTGATCCTTGACCTGAATGCACTGCGCGCGCTTTCCGAGTCGGAAAGCCAACGTGTGATGCACAACTGCGTTCAGGGCTGGACCAGCATCGGCGAGTGGACCGGAGTTCACCTGCATCAACTGGTGGACTTGGTGCGGCCGCTGCCGCAAGCGCGTTACATCTGCTTTTTGACTATGCAGGACAACAGCACCGACGAGCCGGCGTCGCACGGCGGAGGCCAGTTCTACGAAGTGCTCGATCTCGAGTTCGCCGACAAGCCGCAGACGCTGCTGGCCTACGAAATGAACGGCGCGCCGTTGCCGATCAAGCACGGTGCGCCCTTGCGCCTACGGGTGGAGACCCAAGTGGGTTTCAAAATGGCCAAGTGGATCAACCAGATTGAGTTCGTGGAGGACTACGCCGGGATCGGGATGGGTACCGGTGGCTGGCGCGAGGACCGGGTGTACTACGACAAAGACGTGGAGATCTGAGATGGTCGACATCGCGACCGAGGGTATAGGGGTACGGCCCGAGTTGATCAGCTTGGATACGGTGGCCCGGCATCGCGTCCTCGAGCACATCACAGCCAAGGGTGGCCATTGCGAAGCCTGCGGCGCAACGGATTTCGCCGTCGGCGACGCGCTGTACCTTGGTTTCCTGTTCCTGAACGAAGATGCCGACGCTTACATGGTCGCGCTGACGTGCCGTAATCCGGACTGTTCTAAGCCGCGGACCGCGATCAGATTGCGCGACATAGACTTTCTCACTTATGCAGAAAGCGTGCCAGACGCTTCCGGGCATGACGACTACCGCTAACCTGATCGTCCGTGGAACCGGGAAGTCGCGGCCGAGTCAAGTCGAATCTCTCTATCAGCGGCGATAACTCGCGCAACTGATCACATAGCGAACCAAACCGCTGCTGATCCTCGTCGTCGAGTTCGCCTAGCGAGTTGTAATGAGCCAGGCGGGGCAGTCGTCCCGCAAGTGCGGTACCCCACCGGATACTCAGGTCATAGATCTCTTCGTCGTCGACGTCGTCACGCTGTGCCAGTTGCTTGAGCCCTTCGATCTGCTCGGTGAGAAACGCGACGTCGTCATCGATATTGACCGGTGTCCGGTCGTTTGGTGTCGCGCTCATCTGCCCTCCCTTTGCGATCAGGCGCGACTCGTTGGCGGTTATGCCGACGACTACCCGCCGACGGGTCCGGCTACACCGAGTGGGGGGATCGGGTCAGACAGCGATCAGGCCGAGACCGGCTTTTTGGCGGGCGCGGACACCTTCATCAGCTTCATCAGGTTGCCGCCCATGATCTTTGCCTTGTCCTCATCGCTGAAGTCGGCAAGCTCGTCGACGAAGGAGATGGGGTCCTTCAGTCCTTCGGGGTGTGGCCAGTCGGAGCCGAACATCACCCGGTCGGTCCCGACCATGTTCACGATCTCGGTGAATCGGTCCTCCCAGAACGGGGTGATGTAGACGCAGCGCTTAAACGCCTCGATCGGGTCCTCGCCGAACGCCAGCGGCATCTTCTTGTAAACGCCCTTGAGGCCCTTGAACAGGTCTGGCACCCAGTCCGCACCGTTTTCGATGGACAGGATCCGCAGCTCCGGGTTGCGGGTGAGCGCGCCGTGACACACCAGCGCACCCATCGCATCCAGGATGGGCCGGTGGCCCATCGCGAAGCTCCGGAACGGGGTCGGCTTGAACGGCAGGAACTCGTCACCGGGCTCCCACACATTCGCGAATTCGGAATAGCCGCTGTCCGAAGCGTGCATCGAAACCGGGATCTCGGCCTTGATGCAGGCCTGCCAGAACGGGTCGAACTCCTCGAGCCCGAAGGATCGGCTGCCCTTGTAGCCGGGTACCGGCGCCGGGCGAACCAGCACGGTGCGGGCGCCGCGCTCGAGGCACCACTGAAGTTCTTCCAGTGCGCGGTCGACGATCGGCAGTGTGATCACCGGGGTGGCGAAGATACGGTCGTGGTAGTTGAACGACCACTGCTCGTGCATCCACTCGTTGAGCGCGTGGATGACGTCGTGGGTCATCTCCGGGTCGTCCTTCATGCGCTCCTCGACCAAGCTGGCCAGGGTCGGGAACATCAGCGCGTAGTCGATACCGAGTTCGTCCATCACCTCGAGGCGCGCGCCCGGTTCCCGGAAGGCGGGGATCGCCTTCATCGGCTCGCCGAGGATCTCGCGGTAACTCTTGCCCTGCGCGCCATTGCGGAAGTAGTCCTCCTGCGCACCCGGGCGGGCGACCACTTCGAATGTCGGGTTGGGGATGTACTCGCTGATGTGGCCGCGCACAACGATTTTGGTGCGACCGCGAACCTGCACGTAGTCGATGACGTTCTTGCGCTTGTCGGGGAGGAACTTGGTCAGCGCTTCCTGCGGCTCGTACATGTGGTTGTCCGCGTCGAATACGGGGAAGGGAAGCTCACGCGATGGCATGGCGATCTCCTTGAAAACGTTCAGATTCTCGCTGTGTGGTAATGACGTTACCACTTTTGCGCAACAAGGTATACCGGGCTTGCGCCCGCACCAGCCGGCTCATCCGTCCGGCCAGCTCATCCTTCCGGCCAGCTCGGAAGCTTTGGGGTGTTTCCGTTGATGATGGCGAAATTGACGGTGGCCGTGGCGAGCAGCTCGTCGTCGCCATCGCCGTAGATGTCCACCTGCATCACCATCGCGCGGCGTCCGGATCGCAGCATCCTGGGCACTGCGAAGGCCGCTCCCTGCCGGACCGGTCGCAGGTAGCGAATGAACAGATCGGCGGTGGTCATCGTGGTGCCCGGTTGCAGATAGTCCAGCCCGAACTGCCCGCCCGCGACATCTACCAGCGTGGCGAGCAAGCCGCCCTGCAGTGCACCGGAAGTGTTGACCACCTGGGGGCTGACCGGCATGGTCATGGCGAATTCGCCGTTGCGGGTGCCGGGTCGCATGCCGATCTGGGCGAACAGCTCGGCCAGCGACGGGCTGGCCGCTTCTTCGTCGGTCTCGCGGATGCCAAGGGCACGGCTGCAGAAGTCATAGAGCTGGCCGACATCGACTGGTGTTCCATTCAATTCCGAACCCAGCCAATGCAATCGCTGCGCACCCATCATCGTCTGCATGACGATGGCGGCCGCGGCGCCGACGTCCAATCCGGGATTGAACACACCTTCGGTGATGCCTTGGCCGACGATGTCGCGAATCAGGCGATGCAGCGGAGAGAGCACCCGGGCGTATTCGCGAGGACGAGTCTCGGCCAGGTGCTGGTTGTAGAGAGTCAGCGCCCGATTGAGGCTGTCCTGGGTGCTCGATTCCGGTTGCTGACTGAGTCGGTCGATCAGCAATTTCAGTGCCGAGGTGCTGTCCAACTCCGTGGTTTCAGCGCGCCAGGCCTGTACCGACTGGGCGATGGTTCGCTCGAACAGCGCCAGCAGCAGTTCGTCCTTGCTGCTGAAGTGTTGGTAGAAGGCCCGCAGCGAGGTCTTGGAGCGCGCGACCACCTCTTGCACGGTGAAGTCGGTACGTCCCGTCTCGCCCAGTATCGCCACGGCCGTCTTGATGAAGCGGTCGCCGCGCGTTATCTCAACGTCGTCGCTGGGGTCGGCCATGAGCGGTTGTCCCCTTCCATAGCGCACTGGTCGCTCTATGAGAATGAGGTTACCGCGCGTTGCCGGCCGGCGGACGAGTAGAGGCCGCGGTGCTTTCAAGCTTTGGGGCAGAAGATCCCGAGTATCTGCTGGCAGTTGTCTTTGGTGATGAGGGCTGGCGGTGGCGGAGGCTTCGGGGGTGGGTTGTCTCCGTCCCAAATCATGCTGGAGACATTGCCCATGCCCGGCCACAGGTAGTAGTAGGTGTGGCATACGTTCATGTCCCAGCCGCGGAACGGGTCGGTGACGTGGTTACCGGTCACTGGTAGCGGCTCACCCGGGCACCAATGGTGGGCTGGACCCCAGTCGGGGTTGTCAGCCTGGGCGATGCCCGCGGTGAGCCCGGCGCCGGGTATCGCCAGACCACCCGCGAGCACAGCACCGGCAACGAGCCTTTTCATGATCTGGATGCGGGCCACGACGCATTCCTTTCGCTGTTGCCGGCCGTAGTGTTTGCCGACGATTGGCAAAAGTCGTGCGTCTGATTCTGCTACCGATCCCAACCTTTCGCGCTGTTGAGCAGCAGAAACGTTCCTGCGGAAATAGGGTTTCGCAATGTTCTCGGGTCTCAGAACGGTGGAGGGTCGCCGTTGCCCGGTGGGGCGGGGCCGGGTGAAGCCGCTTGGTGTGCGGATTGACGGGCTGGAAGCATTGCGCGGTTATGCCGGCGTCCGTCGGCAATGTATTTCGCGCGGTTCTCTGCACGGGTGCGGCGACGCTCGGGCATCATCGCCGTGCGCTCGGCGCAGTAGTCGGGCGGGAGATCGGCTTCGGGGGCGGGGATCTCCCCGGTGGGAGCGCACAGGGACGGAAACAGCAGTGCACTGCCCGGCGTGGTCACGTAGGTGTGCCCTGACGGGGAGTGCCAGATCACCGTGCCGTCAGGCAGCTGCTGATCCTGCCACCCCCAGAAGGTTTTGATCAGATGATGTTGACGGCAAAGGCATTTGAGATTGGAAGCGTGCGTCGCGCCGCCGTGGGAGTAGGGGATGGTGTGGTCGAGATCGGCTTCGGTCGCGGGTCGGTCGCACCCGGGGAAGCGGCACGTCAAATCGCGGCAGCGCACGAAATCGGCCAACGCCTGCGATGGGACGTACCCGCGCTCGGGCGGTGCGTCCCCGGGATGCGTCAGCGGTCGCAGTCTCGACGATTCGGCAAGCTGGGTTACCACTTCCGCGGGGATGAGCCAATCTGTGCCGACGATGGAAGCGGGGCCCGCTCCGGTGCCGTCAACGGTGGACTGGTTGGCCACCACGTGGATCACGACCGGGCTGGGCACCGGGATTGCGGCGGCCGGGCAACTCGGTTGCCCGCAGCGGCACTGCAGTCTTTCGACTCCGGCCGCCAATGCCCCCATCGCATCAGCGCGACGCTGCTGCATGGTGCGCGGATCACCCTCGCAAACTGTGGCAGCCAACGCGTTTAACCGCGCGTCCACGGCGTGGGCATCGGTGGCGATCAGCCTTCCGAATATCTGCGCTAAGCCGTCGCCACCCTCCCAAATTGAGATCTCACGACCCGCTTGTTGTTCGCGGCGACGCCGGACCGCGTCGCGATCGGCCCGGGCCACGATCCGGTCCACCGCGGCGGCCAGGCGTCCGCGCGTCATCGTCGGCCATCGTTGGACTCTTAGCGCGAGCGTCGCGTCGACGGTGGCCATCACCTCGGCATCGGTAATCAAGTCGGTGCGGAACACGATGGTTTGGAACGCCGAATAACTGATGTCCCCGGAAACCAACGCGGAGCCCACTTTTGGTAGTCGGTTGCGCATCGCGCGCGAGTAGTTCAGGTAGCTCGACGCCAGCGAGTGGCTTATTTGCAGCGCCGCGGCGATCTCGGCGGATATGGCATCCCACGTGTCGGTCGCCCAGGTCTCGTGTTCTCCGTACTGGCGCAACCGCAGCATGTCGAGTTCGCCGATTGCCACCAGGCGCTCACCGGCCGCTTGGTTCTCCGCACGCGACGACGAACAGATCCGTTCCAGCAAGGCCGAGGACTCCGGCGTCGCGGCCGGATAGAGGCGCGCCGATTCGAACATAAATTCGACTATAGGTCGGGGGGCCGACAACGCTCCGAGCGATCAGCCGCCCCGGGCCTCGATCATGGCCGACCGGTTGACCTTGGTTGCCGCGGTCCTCGGAATCGCATCGACGAACTCCACGGTTTTGGGCGCCTTGTACGGCGCGAGGCGGGTCTTCGCGTACTCGATCACTTCTTGTTCGGTCAGTGGCGCGGATCCGTCGGAGTCGGCGCGCTGAATGACCGCATGCACCCGGCGTCCCCATTGCGAGTCGGCCAGTCCGATGACGACGACATCGGCGATGCCGGGATGGCCGGCGAGCGCGGACTCCACTTCGGCCGGAAAGACATTGGCGCCGCCGGTGACGATCATGTCAACGCGGCGGTCGACAATGTAGAGGAAGCCGTCTTCGTCCAGATGGCCGATGTCTCCGGCGGAGCGGAAGCCGTCCTCGGTCGACGGCAGCGGGGGCGCGCCACCCAGGTAGCGGTATCCCGCGCTCATCGGCGCCCGCAGGTAGACGTCGCCGTCCTCGCCGGGACCCAGTGGTCGTTTGTCGGCATCCAGGATCCGGATCTCGGTATCCCGGAATCCGCGGCCCACACTGCCCGGGTGGGCAAGCCATTCGTCGCCCCGCAACGCGGTGAGCCCGAGATTTTCGGTCATGCCGTATGCCGTCACGATCTGCTCGGGGCTGAGCAGTTCGAACCAAGTGTGCAGCAGCGACGGCGGCATCACCGCGGCGCCCTGCAGGATGAAGACGATGCTGGACAGATCACGCTGCCGTACGTCGGGCCGGGCCGCGATGCGCGCCAGCATGGTGGGCGTGGCCGTGAAGTTGGTGATCCGGAAACGTTCGATGACATCGAGAACCAGTGCCGCGTCGAACTTTTCGAGGATGACGAGATGATCGCCGCCCAGCATCATCAGGAAGGTGGCGAAACCGTTGGTGTGATACATCGGTGCGGGCACCATGATGGTCTGCGGCTGGGCCACCGGTGTCCAGTTCGACAGGAATGGCTCGCTCTGCTGCGGAATCCACAGCGACGGCGCCAGGTTGAGGATCACCTTGGGCACGCCGGTGGAGCCGCTGCTGCAGATCCCGTTGGCAGTGGGGGAGACGGCCGCCGGTAACGCGCTGTCGGACTCGCCGGCCGCGCGGGCATCGAGCGCCCAGCGGCTCTGCTCGTCGACGACGACGGTCGGGTCGATCACCTCACGCACCCGGTCTCGCTCCCACTCGGGTAGGTCCCAGTGCATCGGGACGGGCACCGCACCAATCTTCCAGCACCCGAGCGTCGCCAGCACCAGATGCTGTGAGTTCGGAATGGCCAGTGCGACAAGCGAACCCGTCTGCGCACCGTTGCCGGCCAGTGCCCGGCCCCACTGGTTGGCGCGGGCATCGAGTTCGCCGAAGGTCAGCGAGGCCGCGCTGCCGTCGAGCGCGACGATCGTCACGGCCGGATCGTCGTGCCGTTCTTCGGCCAGCTGTTGGAGTTTGATGCCGAACGGGATTCCGTCCGCAAGCGGGTTAGGGGTGACCGCGTCCGCGAGGGGTTCGGTGCTCATCTGCGCCGCTCCTCCTCATCGCTGCGCCCTGCATCGTCGCCGGCGGTGCTCACGCCGATACCGGCTCACTGAACAGCGTCTCGAATGACCCATCCGACACGCTCGGAATCAGGCGCAGCGCGAGTTCCTCGGTACCCAACGGCAACCGGATCAGGGGTTGGGTATGCCGATCGAGCACACTGACGTCAGACTCGTCGCAGAAACCCAGGGCCCCAAGTAATTGGTGGGACGTACGCATCACCTGCCGTGCCGTGTCGGCGGCCTTGAGGCGAAGGATCAGGGCGTCAGCCGAATGAATCTGCGCCGGCAATGATTCCGGTCGACAAATCGTGTACTTGGCGAGTTCGTGCAGTCCCCGGATCGCGACGGCCGCATCGGCCACGGCGAACCTGACGGCCTGAAAGTCCGCGAGCGGCTTGCCGAACTGGATCCGGGCGCGCACATGGTCGGTGACGATCTGCAACGACTGCTGCACCGCTCCCAGAATCCGCCATGATCCCAGCACGAGATGAAGGTTAACGTCGGCGGCAGGGACGGTTCCCTCGGGTGCGCTCACGGTGGCCGGAACCAGGAACGGTCCCAGCTTGGCGCCGGTGCGCGAGCCCGGCTGGGGCCGGTACCGGTTGCCGTCCAGGTCCGCGGCGATCCAGTCACCGGCCAGATCGCCGTGGTCGATGCGCGGGGCTTTGGGGTTGACCAGTGACAGGCGCGCGCCGTCGATCGCCAGCAATTCCTCCACCAGTGGATAGGGGAGCACGGTGGCGCCGGCAGCCTGGCACAGCACCGCGGCGGCCAGCAGGTCATCCGCCGCGGAGCGCACGTCGAGGTCGAACGCGCCGACGTCGTTCAGCGCGATACGCGCGGCATCCCGGATGGCGTCGTCGGTTTCGGCGCGCAGCGCCGCCGGCGGTCCGCCCAATCGGATCAGTCGCTTTGCGGCGACGGCGGCGAAGTCGCTGATGTCTTGTGGTAGATCGGTTTTCACCTGTGTTCTCCCAACACGTCTCGTGCCACCAGCATGCGCTGTACCTCGATGGTGCCCGACGCCACGGTGGCCGCTTGGGCGTAACGCCAATGGTCTTCGATCGCTCCGTGCAGTACCGCCGAGGTGCCGCTGTCCAGCGCGGTGGGGCCCAGCACGTCGAACAGCAGCTCGGCGACGAGTTGATCGCACGTCGTGGTGATGATGCGAGCGGCACTGGCGGCCGCCCCCGCCGCCGGATTGTCCTGTAGTGATACGGCGCGATAGGCGAGCAGGCGGGCGACCCGCAGGTCGACGAGTGCTCGCACCCACCGGGTACGGATGGTTTCGGGCAGGTTTTCCCAGTCGTCGCCGAGTTGGGCGCGCATCCGTTCGAGCAGTGACTCACACCGTGCATAGCGCGCGATGCCCACTCGCTCGAAAGCCAGGGCCTCGCGCATCACCCGCCATCCGTCGCCGACTTCGCCGAGCACGTCGCCGGGGAACGCCTGCACGTCGTCCAAAAACATCTCGTTCAGGTGGTGCGGTCCCAGCATGGACGGAATGGGCCGGACGGTGAAGCCGGCCCGGTCCATGGGGATCAGAAATAACGTGAGCCGCTTGTGTTTTGGTGCCTCGGGGTCGGTGCACGCCGCTAACACGCACCACGATGCCATCAGCGCGTAGGACGTCCACACCTTCTGGCCGGTGATGCGCCATCCATCACCGTCGGCAACGGCGCGGGTGCGCAGCGATACCAGGTCGGTTCCGGCTTCCGGCTCGGAGAAGCCCTGACACCAGATGACGTCACCCGAGGCGATGGCCGCTAAATGCTTGGCCTTCTGCTCGGCTGTTCCATACCGCATCAGTGCCGGCCCGACCCAGTTGATCCCCATGTACTGTGGGCCGCGCGGCTCGTGTTGGGCCCACATCTCCTCGCGCAGCACCGTCTGCTGCCAGACCGAACCACCCCCGCCACCATGCTCTTTCGGCCACGCCAGCGCCAGCAGCCCCTCGGTCGCCAGCAGCTTGCAGAACGTCTCGGTGGTGGCGAGGTCCTGCGGGTTTTCGGTGCAGGCGCCCAGAAAGTCCGCGGGGATGTGGTTCGCAACCAGCTCGCGCAGGTGGCTGCGCAGTTGTCCGGCGTCGTCCCCGAGGTCGTAATCCATGGTCGTCATCCCTTCGGCAGCCCGAGCAGCCGCTCGGCGATGATGTTGCGCTGCACCTCCGACGTTCCGCCGTAGATGGTCGCGGCCAACGCGTCCTGACGTTCGAACAGCAGATCCGGATCGGCAGCCGAACCGGGACCCACCGTGGCCGCACTCAAATCCCAAACACGTTGCAAGGTAAGTGATCCGAGCAGCTTCATGGTGTCGGCTTCCGGACTGGGCCGTCCGGCGAGCTCGTTGCCCAGAGCGCGATATCCGGTGGCCCGCAACGCTTCGGCGTCCGCGAGAAGCGAACCGAGTTCGGCATACACGTCGTGGTTCGAGTCCGCGGCACCGGCATCGCGCACCGAGGCGAGTCCGCGTTTGATCTCGACCCAGTTCATGATCCAGATCATTTGGCGCTCATGGTGCAGCGACGACAGGGCGACATTCCAGCCGCCGTTGAGTGGTCCCAGTAGATTCTCGGCCGGCACCTCGACGTCGTCGAGGAAGACCTCGCAGAACGTCTCGTCGGAGATGGACGCCATCCGGATGGGCTCGACCCTCACCCCGGGCGAATGCAGATCGAGAATGAGGCACGAGATGCCACGGTGTTTCGGCGCATCGGGATCCGTGCGGGCATACAAGGTGCACCAGCGTGATTCGTGCGCCTGCGTGGTCCAGATTTTGTGGCCGTTGACCCGGAACACGTCGCCGTGGCGCTGCGCGCGGGTACGCAGGCCGGCGAAATCCGATCCGGCTTCGGGCTCGGACATGCCCAGCGCCCACCACTCGTCGCCGCGCAACAACGGAACGAGCAGACGCTCGATCTGGGCGGGCGTGCCGAACTGACGGATGCCCGGCGCGGCGACGTTGGGACCGGCGATGTTGGGCAG
Source organism: Mycobacterium sp. 1465703.0 (assembly GCF_001672975.1). Taxonomy (GTDB): domain Bacteria; phylum Actinomycetota; class Actinomycetes; order Mycobacteriales; family Mycobacteriaceae; genus Mycobacterium. Next base: position 13,441 of record NZ_LZKU01000161.1, on the reverse strand, counting down.
CTTGGGCGCTGACCGCAACGCAGCCTCGATCCGGACTTCCATGGCGTCGCGCAATCCCAGCGATCGACCGCCGTGCTCGCGCGGCCAGGTCGGCTGCAACCATCCGGCCTCGAAGGCGGCCCGCTGATAAGCGCGCCGCAGACTCAGATCCCAGCGGTATTGCCGATAGTTCGCGTAGTAGTCGTCGGGCAGAAACTCCGCCAACCAGCTACCGAATTCCTCCACCACCGGGCTCACGCGGCACCCCCACAGAACCGGCGACCGACCTCGTAGTAGAGGGCGCGGCTGTCGCCAAGCACGGCGGCGCCCTGCCAGGCGCGCCTGACATAGAGGTGCGCGTCGTGCTCCCAGGTCTGCCCAAGCGCGCCGTGCACCTGAACGGTGGTGCGCGCGCAACTGGCCGCGGCGTCGTTGGCCGCCGCTTTGGCCAGCGCCGCGGCAGTCCACAGATCGGCGGCTGGCGTATCCGGATCGGCGAGCCGGCCCGCCGCCGCGTAGGTAAGGCTGCGGGCACGTTCCACGCTGACGTAGTTGTCGGCCAGCGCGTGCTTGATGCCCTGGAACGCGCCGATCGGCTGGCCGAACTGGCGCCGCGATTTCGCGTGTTCGACCGAGCGGTGCAGGGCGGCACTCGCCACGCCCAGCAGGTCGGCGGCCGAGGCCACCCAGGGCGCCGGCAGGACCGATTCGATGTGGACCGGTGCAACGGCGATGGGCTCCGCGTCGATGTCGACGTCGGCCAATGGCTGGGCGGGATCGGTGGATTCGGCTACCGCCACGACGGTCACCCCATCGCCGATGCGGGCGACCGCCGCAACGGTGTCGCCGTCGTCGCGGCGGGCCAGCGTGACGACGAGCTCCGCGCGTGACAGGTTGGGGACCGCAACCGCCCTGCCACGCAGGCGCCGCTGACTCAGGGTCATCGGGGTCCCGGGCAATCGAGATCCTGGAGCGTGGACGGCCAGGGTGGCCACCACGCCACCGGCAATGTCGGTCAGCACCGTGTCGAGGCCGCTGTTGCGCAACACGCCCGCGGCCAGACCGACACTGCTCAGCAACGGGATTGGCGCCAGGGCGGCGCCGCATTCCTCGAGCACCACGGCCAGCTCGACGGGTCCGTAGTCGCCGGCCCCTTCCGCTGAGGGGGCGGCGAGCTCGGTCCAGCCGAGGTCGACGACCGTTTTCCACAGCGCGCGCCAGCGCTCCGGATCGGTGGTTACTTGACGGACGGCATCGGGTGGGCACTCCGTACGTAATATGTCGCGTACGGTGTCGCGCAGCGAGAGCTGCTCCGAGTTCAGTCCGACATCCATAAGACCTCTAACATAGTAAAGATAATAAACTAGCCGTGCCGTCGCAATCGCACGGAACCCGACATGTAGGTGGCGCATGGCCGAGTGGTATCTGTTCCTGCCGCAAGTGAGACTGTCGGCGGCCGACATCGCGGACCGGGCACGTCATGCCGAGGCCAGCGGATTCGATGGGATCGCCTTCATCGATCACCTCGAAGCTCCCGGGCTGCCCGACGAAAGCATCTGGGAGGCAATGGGCATTGCCAGCTGGGTGGCGGCCAAGACCGAGCGGCTGCGGATCGGTCATCTGGTGCTGTGTGACGCGTTTCGGCATCCCGCCGTGCTGGCCAAGCAGGCCGTCACTCTGTCGGAGGCGTCGGGAGGCAGGTTCGATTTGGGCCTCGGGTCGGGATCGTGGCCCTCTGAATTCGCCAGATTCGAAGTGGGTCAGCAAGATCCGCGAGCCAGGGTCGAACAACTGGGCCGCCACCTGGAACTCATCAGGCGATACTGGGGCGACCATGACGATCAGCCCGGCCCGGCTCCGCAAGCCCCACGGCGGTCATACCCGATACCGCTGGTCCTAGGTGGGAGTGGGCCCAAGATGATGGAACTCGTTCGCGGATACGCGGATTGGTGGAACCTGCCGGCGAACCAGCTCGACAGACTGCCGAAGCTTGCGCCGGCGGCGGGAACGGCCCGGTTGTCGATTCAACAGATGGTGGGCTTCGTGCGATCGGGCAACGATCCCGACGCCGTGCGCGAGGTGAGCACCCGGCGATTCGGCAACCTCGGCTCCGGACTGGTCTGCGGTGATGCCGACGAGCTGATCGGGCACTTTGGCGGTTTGGCCGCCCAGCGCGTCGAGCGGTTCTACGTATGGTTCGCCGACTTCGCCGCCCCGGACTCCCTGCACGAGTTCGGCGAATCGGTGATCAAAGCCTTTCCCGCGAGCTAGACCTCAGCCTCGTTGCGCGCGGCGCCGCGCTTCGGTTGGCACGACCGGCGGCCGTGCGAAGGGGCCGCGCTCCACGGCGGACAGCCGGATCTCCGGCAGATCGACCGACGGGTCGACCGTATCCAGCCAGGCGACCGCGTCGGCGACGTCGGACACTCCGATCGCGTACATCTCGAAGGGAACGTCCTGCAGCATCTCGGTGGCCACCGGACCCGGCGTGACGATGTGCACGCTGATGCCGTCGCGGTCGACTTCGAGCGCCAGCGCCCGCGCGAAGGCATTCATGCCGGCTTTCGAGGCCGAGTAGGCGGTGCGGGCCGGCATCGGCTCGTGTGCCGCCGAGGACGAGATGAACACCAGCCGCGAGCCCGCGGCCATCTTGGGCAGCACCGCCGAGGTCACCACGAAGCATGAATCCAGGTTGGCCGACATGATGGTCTGCCACTGTGTGAAGGTCTGCTTGCGCGCGTAGGTTCCGCCGAGTGCGCCGGCCGCATGCACCACGAGGTCGATCGTCTCCAATGTGCTTATGGCAGCCGGAAATCCGTCCGGGTCGGACGCGTCGGCCACGATGTAACGTGCGCCGATCTCCTCGGCGGCGGCGCGTAAGGGGTCCTCCCGGCGTGCCGTGAGCACCACGTCGTAACCACACTCAATCAGCTTGCGGGCGCAGCCTTTTCCGATCCCGCCGCTACCGCCGGTGACCAATGCGGTTCGCATGACCGTTGTAGGCCGCCCTTCAGGAGTGCCGAATGTCCCGCGGCCGCGATAACGCCTGCGGGGAGAGCGCATAGATGCGTTGATCGTGCTGGCCGGAGAGGACATAGGTCTGGGTGTCGGCCAGGTGGCGGCCCGCGATGCGACGGGCCCGGTCGACGTTGCCCTCGGCGATCGTCTCGGTCAGCTTGACGTGCGTGTTGAGCACCGCGCGGCGTTGGGCGAGCGACGGGTAGGTGCCCCGGGACGCGCTCTCGTCGGCCCATTGCCGTTCGTGACTGCTCCACAGTGTCTCCAAGCTGCCGACGACCGCGATGATGGTGTGATTACCGCAGCCGCGGACAACAAGATCATGGAATTCACGCCCGATTTCGGTGAAATGCCGACCGTCGTCCAGGTTTTCGGCCATCGACTCGTTGATTCGCGTGAGTTCGGGCACCAAGGTCTCCGCCCGGTCCGGCCGGCGGGCGGCCAGGGCGGCGCAAGCGGGTTCGAGTTCTTGCAACGCCATGCCCAGGTCGCCGAGTTCAACGGACTCGCTCTGCAGCAGCAACCCGAGCATGTAGGCGGCGCTGGTTTTCGCCGGGGCGTGCACGACGGCCCCGCCGCGGTTACCCCGCCGCACCGAAACCAGCCCCTCGGTCTCCAGAATTCGCAAGGCTTCACGCAGCGAAACCAAACTCACATTGAACTGCTCGACGAGCACCTCTTGGCGCGGCAACAGATCACCGTCTGCGAGCTCACCGTCGATGATCTGACGGCGCAACTCATCGGCTACGATTTCGGCGATCCGCGGCGCCGACAACCGGCGCCGGGCGTCGGGGCCAATTCCCAAGGCGGTCATCCGATCCTCGAAATACAAGCAACTCGCTGGCTTAGCTATTTTAGCAGTAATGGTATAAATAGCTTCTCTGGTCGCATGTCGATCGGAAGGGCGGGTGCAATTGAGCGAGCGGTCCGAAGGCCGGCCGACACCGCTGCAGGATCTGCGTGTTGTCGAGATCAGTGACCGGATAGCGGGCAGCTACTGCGGGAAGCTGCTGCTCGATGCCGGCGCGCAGGTGCATAAAGTCGAACCGCCGCAAGGGGATTCGCTGCGGCGGTACACCGCCAGCGGTTCCGCGGTTCCCGAAGCAGGCACCGCCCCGTTCTTCAGCTATCTGAATGCGGGCAAGCGCAGCGTGACTTTCGCCCCCGACGCCGGGGATTCGGCGCGATTTCGCGCCATGCTAGGCGGCGCCGAAGTCGTCGTCGTGACCGCCGGCCGGGCGCGGGCTGCGGCGCTGGGCATCGACCCAGGACAGCTGCTGGAACACTCGCCAGGGGCGATCATCGTCACCATCTCCGACTTCGGCTGGACCGGCCCGTACGCAGACCGAGCCGCCACCGAGTTCACCTTGCAAGCCTGGGCGGGCTCGCCCGGCTTCCGCGGAGATCCCGCCGGGCCGCCCATCTGCATCGGCGGCGATCTGGGTGAGTACATGGGCGGTGTCTTCGCCGCGTTCGCTGTGCTGGCCTTGCGCCGCCGCGTCGAGCGTGGGGGCGCCGGCGAACACCTGGACCTGTCAATGCTGGAAGCGATAACCACGATGCAAAGCAGTGAGTGGCTGCATTCCCAGTTGCTGCGCGTCCCACCGATCCGGCGCACCACCGAAGTGCCGTCGATCGAACCAGCCAAAGACGGCTACGTCGGGATCACCATGGTCACCGGCCAGCAATGGCTCGACTTCGCCGCGATGGTCGAATGTCCGCAACTGGAGGAGATCGAACAGCTGCGGTTTCAAATCGGCCGGTGGCAATACCGAGACATGATCCGCGAACAGATCCATCCCTGGTTGGCCGAACGGACTGTCGCCGAAATCGTCGAACTCGGGCAACTGTTCCGGCTGCCGATCGCCGCGCTGGGCAACGGCTCCACCATGCGGGATCTGGAATACGTGCGCCAGCGCGGGGTCTTCACCCGCAACCCCGCCGGCTTCCACCAGCCCCGGCCGCCCTGGCTGATGTCGGCCTGCGCGCCCGCACCCGTGGGTGACACGCCCCGTCTGGGCGAGGCCGATAACGAATCTCTTTGGCGCCCTGCGGAAGCCGAAGTCCAAGCGGTGTCGCTCAGGATGCCGCTGGCCGGTGTTCGCATCGTCGACCTGACCGCGTTCTGGGCCGGTCCGGCGGCAACCCATCTGCTGGCCGCCTTCGGCGCCGACGTCGTCAAGATCGAGTCGATCCAGCGCCCCGACGGCATCCGGTACTCGGGCGGAATGCGCACCGACGTGGACGACTGGTGGGAGTACGGCTGGGTGTTCCATGCGATGAACACCAACAAGCGTTCAGTCACACTGGATTTGGGGTCCGAGCAGGGCCGCCGTCTACTCACCGAGCTGGTTGCCGGCGCCGACGTGGTGATCGAGAACTTTTCTCCGCGGGTGATGGAGCAATTCGGTCTCACCGATGATGCGCTGCTCAAGGTCAACCCGAAACTGGTGTTCGCGCGGATGCCCGCCTTCGGTGTCGAGGGGCCATGGCGGGAACGCGTCGGATTCGCTCCCACCATGGAACAGATCGCCGGCCTGGCCTGGGTGACCGGCCTGCCGGAGACGCCGCCGGTGACACCGCGGGGGGCCTGTGATCCGCTGGCCGGTGTGCACGCGGCTTTCGCCGTGCTGGCGGCGCTGAACTTCGCCGAACGCACCGGGAAGGGCCAACTGGTCGAGCTGCCGATGCTCGAAACCGTGCTCAATGCCACCGCGATTCAAGCGATCGAGTACGAAGTCTTCGGGGTGACGCTGAGCCGTCGCGGCAACCGCGGTCACGGTGCGGCGATCCAGAACATTTACCGGTGCACCGGATCGGACGACTGGATCGCGATCACCGTTGGTGACGATGCGCAGTGGCGCGCGCTGGTGGATCTGATGGATCGGCCGTCCTGGTGTGACGACGAGGGCCTGTCCACCGTCGCCGGGCGCCGTGATCGAGCCGACGAGATCGATAACCAGCTGGCTGAGTGGTTCAGCGGTCAGCCACTCGATTCGACGGTGGAGCGGTTGGCCGGCGCGGGTGTTCCCGCGGCGCCGGTGGTGTCGCCCTCGCTGGTCACCGACAACCCGCAGTTGCGTGAGCGCGGCTTCTTCGAGGCGTTGCATCATGCCAGCACCGGGCTGGGGCTGTACCCCTGCCCGCCGTTCGCCCTGCTCACCGGGCAGGACAGGTGGCTGCTGCGGCCGCCGCCTAAGTTGGGCGAGCACAATGAAGAGATCCTGCGCGATCGGTGCGGGCTGACCGACGAAGAACTGACGCGCCTCGCGATCAGCGGGGTGATCGGGACCCGACCCAAGGGTTTGTGAGAAGTGGAGGGCATCTGATGCGCGTAACGGTCGACGAGAACTTGTGTGAGGCCAACGGTTTCTGCGAATCGCTTGCGGCGGAGGTATTCGAGCTGGGTGACGAGGACGTGGTGCAGATCGCGGACGGTCCGGTGCCGCCGCGCCTGGAGATCGACGTGCGGGCTGCGGTGGACCAATGCCCCAAGGCCGCACTGCGGCTGATCGACTGACCCGCCCGACGACGGCGAGCGCCGCACCGGCGCGAGTGCGGCGTTCCGGCCAAGGGTGCGCGCCCCCGATTCAGCGCCGCTCGGTCAGTTTGATGGCCATCTCGTCATAGATCGACATGTTGGTGACCAGGTTCGGATGGGCCACCTTCGCCGGGCCGATCTCGATGTCATCGCAGCGCAGCAGCAGTTCGTCAAGAACCGCCCGCAGTTCGGCCCGGGCCAGCATCGCGCCCAGGCAGTGATGGGGGCCGCCGCCCCCGAACGCCACATGCGGGTTGGGTTGCCGGCCGATGTCGAACGCGAACGGGGCCTCGAAGACTTCCTCGTCACGATTGGCCGAACGCAGCGTCGACATCACGCGGTCGCCCTTGGCGATGTGCTGGCCGTCCATCTCGACGTCGACCTTTGCGGTGCGGGTCCAGAAGGCCACCGGCGACGCCCAGCGCAACACTTCTTCGACCGCGCCGGCCCGCAGGTCTTCCCGCTGCCGATACCGCTGCATCTGCTCGGGGTTGGCGACGAAGGCCTGCAACCCGATGGCCAGCGCGTTCTTGGTGGTGTCGCTGCCGGCGAAGGCCAGTACAAAGAAGAAGAACTCGAGTTCGTTGGCGGGGAGGCTGAACTGCTCGCCGTCGTCGCCGGTGATCACCGCGGACGCCAGCGTGCTCCAGATGTCGTCAGTCGGGTTGCGCCGCTTTTCGGCGGTGAGCTCCATCGCGTACTCGAAGACTGAGCCAAAAAGCTCGAGCTCTACCCGCCCGCTCGGCTGCGCCTCGGGCGCAAGCGCCTTGAGGATGCGGTCGAAGACGTCGAAGATTCGCGGCCGGTCCTCGTCCGGGATGCCGATGATGTCGCCGATCACCGTCATCGGCAACGCGTCGGCGACGTCCTCGATCCAATCTCCGCCGCCTCGGGCGAGCAGCGAGTCGATCATCCGTGCCGCACGCGCCTTGATGCCGTCCTCCAGCTTGGCGATCGCTCGCGGATTGAACGCGTTGGAGATGAGCTTGCGGCGCTTATTGAGCTCAGGAGGGTCCAGGGTGATGATCGTCGGGTAGGCCGAGAACATGGCGACCGGCTGAATGAGTGGGCCGTCGGCGGCGGTGAACGACTCGGTGTCGCGATGCAGGCGGACCGCGTGCCGATGTTTGGTGGCGACCCAGAATTCGCGCTGCACCGTCTCGGCGACACCAGGAGTCAGCTCATGGCGGAAAAGCGGCTTGCTGCGCCGCAATTCGGAAAACAGGTCGTCGGGAAAACCGTTACGCCACAGGGTGAAATCGGAAAGGTCCACTGCCGCGGTCGTCATGCACCACCCCGCTTACTCAGGCGCCACGCGGCCGGTGTCGCGTTGACGTTCAATGTCTAAAATAGTAAAAATAGACTTTAGTCGTCGAAACGCGGTGAGGTAAGAGCGGCCTATTTGCGCCCGGCCGCGTGGGAAACGGAGTTCTCGTGACGAATACGATTCCAGAAGCAGACCCCTCGGAGCGAGAGTTCGGGCAGGCCGGCATCGCGCTGTCGACCTACCGTTTCCCGACGGGCTGGTTCATCGTCGCCTTTGGCACCGACCTGGCGCCCGGCCAGGTCAAGCGCGCGCACTACTTCGGTGAGGAGTTGGTGCTGTTCCGCACCGAGTCGGGCCAGGTCCACGTGATGGAGGCGTACTGCCAGCACCTTGGCGCCAACCTTGGTGTCGGCGGCACCGTGGAAGGCGAAAACATCGTCTGCCCCTGGCACGGTTGGCGGTGGCGCGGCGACGGTACCAACGCGCTGATTCCGTACAGCAAGATCGGCTGCAAGAACAACGTCCGCATCCGGACCTATCCGAGCATGGAGTGGTACGGCTTCATCCTGGCCTGGCACGAGCGGCACGGCCGGGCGCCGTATTGGCAGCCGCCGGTGCTGCCCGAACTGGAAACCAACGAGTACTACCCGCTGCACCCGCACACCCAGATGCTCAACCGGGTGAAGGTCCATCCGCAGATGATCATCGAAAATGCCGCCGACCCCTACCACGTTCAATACGTGCACAAGGCCGCCAATCCAGCCACCACGGCGTCGTTCGAGGTGGCCGGCTATCACCTGCACGCCACGGTCAACGCCCACTTCGGCGGGGGGCGGGCGCAGACGTGGCTGACCCCGAACGGTCCGGTCGACGCCAAGATCATCTACGACAACTACTCGCTGGGCCTGGGCGTGGTGCGCTTCCCCAGCGAACTGGTGGCCACTGTTCAGGTCACCGGCCAGACGCCGGTCGACGAGGACTACACCGATTACTTCTACACACAAGCTTCCGTCCGTGAACCGGGCGACAGCGGTGACGTACCCACCGGACGTGCCGCCCGGTTCCTCGCTCTTCAGCAAGAGGTCATCAAGCAGGACTTTTTCACGTGGGAGAACATGAAATACCTGGAGAAGCCGAATCTGGCCCCCGAAGAGGCGCACGACTACGCGGCCCTGCGCCGCTGGGCGCACCGGTTCTATCCCGGGGAGCAGCCGTCGCACTCCGACTTCGGCTACACCGCGGACGGCGAACCCGACCCTGCGGCCGCCAAAGCTTGATCACACCTGAGCAGCCTGATGTGCGCTGACCGCAGCGGGACCGTGCAGCCTTCCGACTTCGGCGTCGACAGTTTCACCGTCCAGGCGGTGCTGGATCGTCGTGCGCAGCAGTACCCCGACCGGGTGATGATGTCGATCGCCGGTGTCGACGTGACCTTCGAGCAGATGCGCCAACGGTCCTGCGCGGCGGCAAACATGTTGACCGACTTGGGTCTTGAACGTGGTGACCGCGTGGCGCTGTTCACCGGCACGTGTCCGGAATGGGTCTACTTCTGGCTGGGCGCGGCGCGGATCGGGGCGGTGAGCGCGGCGATCAATGCCGCCAACAAAGGCGATTTTCTGTTGCACGCCCTTCGGCTGTCGCAGGCCAAGGTGATCCTGACCGACGCCGAACGCCAATCCCGCGCCGCCGAGGCCGCCGACGCTCTGGACTTTCTGAAGAGCGTTGTGGTGCAGGATGATTCACTGACTGCGGCGCTGAGTCAGCGGACCGACAGGCCGGTGGCGGACAGCCCCGGCGAGCAGGACGACCTGGGCTGCTTGTTCTACACCTCAGGCACCACCGGCCCGTCCAAAGCGGTCGCCACAACCTGGCATTACCTGTTCTCGGTGGCCGCGACCGTCTCGTCGGCCTGGGAATTTCACCAGGGCGAGGTGCTGTGGACGGCGATGCCGCTGTTTCACTTGAGTGCGGCGCCCAGCATATTGGCGCCCATGCTGATCGGCGCAACAACGGTATTGGCGGGGGCTTTTCACCCAGCCGAGGTGTGGGACGACATCCGTGCCCGCGGCGCCGTCGGATTCGCCGGTGCCGGAGTGATGGTTTCGATGCTGCAGACGCTGCCTGCTGATCCACGCGACGCACAACTACCGCTGCGGTTCATTTCCGCCGCACCGATCGACGCGACGTCTTACCGCGAGATCGAAAAGCGTTACGGCTGCAGCATCGTCACGATGTACGGACTTACCGAGGCGTTTCCCATCGCGGTCAAAGCGCTTTCCGACAGCGGGGTTCCCGGCACCTCGGGACGGCCGAACCCGAATTTCGACGTGCGGATCCTCGACGAACAGGGAAACCCACTGCCCCCCGGCACCGTCGGCGAGATCGCCTGCCGGCCCAGGCATCCGCATGTGATGAGCGCGGGTTACGTCGGCGCGGACTCGCGGATAAATCCGCACCCGGAATGGTTCCGCACCGGCGATCTCGGCCGGCTCGACAGCGATCAGAATCTGACATATGTGGACCGGATCAAAGATTCGTTGCGCCGTCGCGGTGAAAATGTCTCTTCGGTCGAAGTGGAGACCGTCGTCATGCGCCATCCCGCCGTCGCGGAGGCCGCTGCGGTCGGTGTCCCCAGCGACTTGGGGGAGGACGACGTTCTGGTGGTCCTGACGTTGCGGCCCGGCGCCATACTGGATTTCGCCGAGTTTCTCGACTTCTGCGCCGCCCGCATGCCGTACTTCTGCGTGCCTCGATTCGTGGAGACGGTTGACGAACTTCCGAAGAATGCGATTGGCCGCATTCGCAAAGATCTATTACGCGAGCGGGGCGTTAATCCAGGAACGTGGGATCGCGAAAGTAGGGGGTATATCGTTAGTCGTTAAGTTACGTTAACGTCACGTATTAGTCGGTAAGTTGCCTTAGTGTTCCGTCAGCCCGGTGTCGGTAGTCATTTTTCAAGAGAGGCTGGACAGCGATGACCATGACTTATCAGGAACAGCAAATGCTGCAAGCCGCCACCGGCCGCGCTGCCATCCTGGATCTGAATGCCCGGCACAACCGGGCCTACTCCGATGGCGACCGCGACCGCTGGATCGCCACATTCCGTCATTCCGGCGCCAGCTATACCCGCGACGGTGAGGTGTTCAACGATTTGCGCGCGGCATTCGACGGCGGCGACGACCAGCGGCTCATCACGGTCGATCACGAGATCCGCGTCGACGGGGTCAACGCGACCCAGCATTGTGTCGCCGTGCTTTTCGCCGCCATGTACGGCGATACCACGCTGCGGGCCACCGGGACCTTCCGAGACACGCTGATCTACGAGCGTGGCGGCTGGTATTTCACTTCCCGTACATTGCACTGGGATTCGGTGCCGAGCCGGCATCCGCTCGTCATGTGAGCGGCACCCATACGTGGACCAGGACTTCAGCCAGCGGCTGGCCTTCGGCACCTATGAAGATGCGCTGCGGATGGTCGGCGCCAAGAGCGAGCCCCGCACCGCGGCCACCGCAGTCAGCGCCGCGCGCATCCAGTTGTTCGCCGCGATGGTCCGCGACGGTAACCGCGCGTACTGGGATTCCGAATTCGCCCGCCGGCACTGGGGCGGCCTGCTGGCACCGCCTGCGCTGTTGATGGGCTGGCTGATTGCACCGCCGTGGCAGCCCGGAGGCCGGAGCCCGGCCTCGTTGATCGCCCTGCGCGTACCGTTGCCGGGAACCACATTCATCAACGCGGCCAACGAGGTTGAGTTTCCGCAGCCCATCGTCGAAGGCGACGTGTTGACCGTTGTCGACGAGCTGGTGTCGGTGTCACCGGAAAAGCGGACCCGGCTGGGCGTCGGCCATTTCGTCGAGACGCTGGAAACCTATCGACGCCAGGATCAGACCGTGGTCGCCACCAACCGCAACACCTTGTTCCGGTTCACTCCGGGAGTATCGCCGTGACCGGCGACCCCCCGGACTGGAACGAGATCACCGTTCCGGTGATCCTGCCCGAAGTGATCGACCACATCAGCTATCAGCGGGTGGTGGAGAACGCCGGGGCCACCTGGGACTATTTTCCGGGCCATTTCGACCCGGATTATGCTCGGGCGCAAGGAAATCCGACGATCTACGTCAACACCATGCACCTGGCCGGTTTTGCCGACCGCGTCGCGACCGACTGGGCCGGTCCGCGTTCCCGCGTGGTGCGCCGGTCCATGCGGTTGGCCGGGGCGGTGCATGCCGGTGACACGATGATCGGCCGGGGCCGGGTGGTGGCGAAGCGGCGGGACACCTCGGTAGACCCGCCGCGCTGTCTGGTCGACATCGAAATCCAGGTGGTGAATCAGCACGGGGTGCTGTGCTGTCCGGTCGAGCTGACTTTGCAGATGCCGGAAAAGGTGCATGACGACCATGGATGACGTAGGCGAACTGCACTTGGTGGTGTGCCGACGGTTCGGCGAGGCGGTCGCCTCAGCGGATGGCAGATGGGATCGCCAATCCCCGTGCGTTGCTTGGGATGCCCGCGGAGTACTCGAGCACGTGATTGGTTTTCATGACGTACTTCTGTTGCGTCCGTTGGGACTTAAGCCCGAGCGGCCAAGTGGCGATCCTCGGGTCCGGTGGCAACTCACCTATGACTCGTTGACGGAGGCTCTTGGATCTGGCGAAGCGGCGCAGCTGAATGAGTACCGGCTGATGCCGAATCTGACCCGTGATGTCCTGGTGCATACTTGGGACCTCGCCCGTGCGGTGGGCGCCGACGACGCTCTGGACCCCGTGTGGTGTGAAATGTTCTGCGCCAGACTACCGGAGGATCCGCAATCCTTGGCCGCATCGGGGATGTTCGGCGCCCCGGTCACGATTGGCGACGAGACCGATGCGCAGGCAAGGCTTTTGGCGCCGCTTGGCCGCGACCCGTTGTGGAGAGCGGAAACTCTATAGGGGATCCGATGGCCCGGATTTGTCGGTGGTGGCTGCGATGATGAGGTCATGTCGTCGATCGCATCCGCTGGTTCTGTGGTGGTGGGTCCTGGCGAGCGTCTGGAGGTGTTGTTCGAGGAGCTGGCGGAGTTGACCGGTCAGCGCAACGCGATTGATGGGCGCATCGTTCAGATCGTCGCCGAGATCGATGGCGACCAATTGTGGGGGGCTACCGGGGCGCGGTCGGTGCCGGCGTTGGTGGCCTGGAAGACGGGCTGTTCGCCGGCCAACGCGCACACGATCGCCACCATCGCGGGCCGGCTTAAGGAGTTTCCGCGCTGCGCCCAGGGCATGCGCGAGGGCCGCTTGTCGGTCGATCAGGTGGGTGTCATCGCGTCGCGGGCCGGGCAGGGATCCGATGAGCACTACGCGCAGCTCGCCGCGGTCGCCACGGTCAACCAGTTACGCACCGCGGTCAAACTGGAACCGCGGCCCGAACCCGAACCCGACCCTGACCTCGAGCGTTCGGTCAGCAAGACCAGTACCGAGCAGGGCAGCTGCTACCGCATCAGACTTGCCCACCACGACGCCGCGAAGTTCGACGCGGCCTTGGCGTCTCATCGGGAAGCGCTGATCGCCGAGTGGAAGCGTGATTACGGCGACGGCGCGGGCGCTTCAGGTCAGCGGCCCCCGTTGCCTACCACCGCCGAGGCGTTTATGCGCCTGGTCGAA
>NZ_LZKU01000160.1 GCF_001672975.1 Mycobacterium sp. 1465703.0 | reverse complement strand
TACCTTGTCCGCCCTGCGCTCCTCGCGGCTGAGCTTGGGACCGGCCAGCGATTTGCGCCGGGCCCGCGCCTCGGCGGTGGTCATGGGCGCCGGCGCGACCGGTCCCTTGCGGGCGCTACGCCGGGCGTCGGTGCGCTTGGGCGTGGGGCGCCCCTTGGGACCGGTGCGCTGCGACTCGCGGGATGCGGCACCCGAGGCGTCGGCAACGCCGGATACTCCCGCCGCCGCCGCGGTCTCGTCGAGGTCGGTTTCCTGGCCTTTCTTACGGCCCAACAGCTTCACAGTGGCCAGGTTACTTCGCGGGTGACGGGCGCCGGAATTCGCCTGGAATGCCTTGCTATTAGACCTGCGTTAGTGTCGCACTTGGCCCTACTCTTACACGTGATGAACGGCTGCCTTTGATGGAAGACGGGTCGATGGCCTCGGATGACGATGGTTCCGTCCTTGCACCAGGCCGCCTTCAGTTGCCCGCGATGCAAGTTCTGGTGGCCCCCGACTGCTACGCCGACAGCATGACGGCCATCGAGGCTTCCGCCGCCATCGCGACTGGCTGGACGCGATCGCGTCCCGGCGACCGGTTCATCGTCGCTCCGCAATCCGACGGCGGTCCCGGCTTCGTCGAAGTGCTGGCCAGCCGGCTGGGGGAGATGCGTCAGCTTCGGGTGTCGGGACCGCTGAAAGCCATGGTCGAGGCCGATTGGGTGTTCGATCGCCGTTCGGCGACCGCGTATCTGGAGTGCGCACAGGCCTGCGGTCTGACCCTACTGCGCGGACGCCCCACCCCGGAAACCGCGATGGCGGCCCACAGCAAAGGGGTGGGACAGCTGATCGCCGAGGCGCTGCGGGTCGGGGCGACGCGAATCGTGGTCGGATTGGGCGGCAGCGCCTGCACCGACGGCGGGCAGGGCATGATCGCCGAGCTCGGCGGCCTGGACACCGCTCGCCGGCAGCTGGGCAACGTGGAGCTGATCGCCGCCTCCGACACCGAATACCCGCTGCTGGGCCCGTGGGGAGCGGCCCGGGTTTTCGGGCCGCAGAAGGGCGCCGACACGGCCACCGTCGCCGCGCTGGAGGTCCGGCTGCAGGCCTGTGCGCACTCCAGATACGCGGTCGCCGAACGGCGATCGAACACCCAATCGGCCTCGACCATGGCTTTCA
>NZ_LZKU01000159.1 GCF_001672975.1 Mycobacterium sp. 1465703.0 | reverse complement strand
GCCTCGGCGCTAAACCAATGGGGGACAACGGAATCGGACGCGCTCGACTTCGAATTCGCCAGCATCTCACGGGTGGCGGCGGTGCCGGGGCCGGACTCGGCGGTGGCGCGGGAGCCCCAGAGGTCGGAGCCGTCGGCGATTTCCCCAGCGCCAACAGCATTTCGGCGGTGTGCCGCGATAGCTGCCAACCGCCCTGGAAGGGAGTGAACTCCATCGGGAAGCTGAAGTTGGCGTTGTTGGTCTGGGCGGTGTGAATGGCGATGCTGGCCTTCACGTTCGATGGGTTCTTGTCCGACCAGGCGATGTCGTTCGCATTGAAAGTCATGGGCAAATAGCCGTTGTCCCGCAATGCGTTGGTGAACTTGTCCAGGTTTGCCGCGCTCTCGGGCGTCGCGCCTTCCACCAGATTCACTTTGCTGGCGCCCGGAACATTCGGGTCGGCGAGTCGGGTGAGCACGTCGGTGAGGGCTTCCGGCGGCGGCAGGGGAGTCGTGACCGGCGCAGCAACCTGGCTCGACGTGGCCGGCGGCAGCGAAGAGACAGTCGACGGACCACTCTTCGGATGACTCGACGAACATGCCGCGAGCCCGACCGCCGCCAGGGCGGTGGCGGCGATCAGCGCTACGGACGGTGGCCGGTGCATCCAGTCGGTCGGCCGGCTAGGCGGCTCTGGCCGCTTCGCGAAGGAAGGGGGTCGCTAAGGTCGGGCCGGTGGGTGCAACTGATGTGACACCGGCGGAGGCGACCCGAGTCGAGCCTGTGGCGAGGCTTTTTGCGGTCACGGCGGCCCTTTCGATCATCACGATTAGTGGCCGAGATTACCAGCGTGGCGAAAATCTTAACTTTTCGTGGGTATTTGACTACGCGCATCAATCGGCAATCGCCGGTAGCTTTGAAGTATCCGCCGCGCCAATTCGGTGTGGGAAAGGAGCGCAAGATGGGTAGCTCAGAGCGTTCTGAAGATTTCGGAACCCCCCGCGAATCAAACATGTCCAGCGGCGACGAAGCCGAGTTGGAGCAACTACGCCGCGAGGCAGCGATGTTGCGCGAGCAACTCGAGCACGCCGTCGGCTCGCATGGCGGTGCTCGCTCTGCCCGCGATGTGCATCAGCTTGAAGCGCGCATCGACTCCCTTGCGTCGCGGAATTCGAAATTGATGGAGACCCTCAAGGAAGCTCGTCAGCAACTGCTGGCGCTGCGAGAGGAAGTCGATCGGCTGGGGCAGCCGCCCAGCGGCTACGGCGTCCTGCTCGCCGCCCATGAGGACGACACCGTCGACGTCTTCACCTCTGGCCGCAAGATGCGACTCACCTGCTCGCCCAACATCGAAGTCCCGTTGCTCCGCAAGGGGCAGACGGTCCGCCTCAACGAGGCTTTGACCGTGGTGGAAGCCGGCACATTCGAATCGGTCGGCGAGATCTCCACGTTGCGTGAACTTCTGGCCGACGGACACCGGGCTTTGGTCGTGGGGCACGCCGACGAAGAACGCATCGTCTGGCTCGCCGAGCCGCTGGTTGCCGACAACCTGCCCGATGGCCACCCCGACGCACTCAACGACGACACCCGGCCGCGCAAGCTGCGGCCCGGCGATTCGCTGTTGGTGGA
Source organism: Mycobacterium sp. 1465703.0 (assembly GCF_001672975.1). Classification (GTDB taxonomy): domain Bacteria; phylum Actinomycetota; class Actinomycetes; order Mycobacteriales; family Mycobacteriaceae; genus Mycobacterium. Next base: position 56,774 of record NZ_LZKU01000159.1, on the reverse strand, counting down.
CACCAAGGCCGGCTATGCCTTCGAGCGCATCCCCAAGGCCGAGGTCGAGGACCTGGTGCTGGAAGAGGTGCCCGATGTCAGCTACCTGGACATCGGTGGCCTGACTCGCCAGATCGAGCAGATCCGCGATGCGGTGGAGCTGCCGTTCCTGCACAAGGAGCTCTACCGCGAGTACGCGCTGCGCCCGCCCAAAGGTGTGCTGCTCTATGGTCCGCCCGGCTGCGGCAAGACGCTGATCGCCAAGGCGGTGGCCAACTCGCTGGCCAAGAAGATGGCCGAGGTGCGCGGCGACGACGCCCGCGAAGCCAAGTCCTACTTCTTGAACATCAAGGGTCCCGAGCTGCTCAACAAGTTCGTCGGTGAGACCGAGCGGCACATCCGGCTGATCTTCCAGCGCGCCCGTGAAAAGGCGTCGGAGGGAACACCGGTGATCGTGTTCTTCGACGAGATGGACTCCATCTTCCGCACCCGTGGCACCGGCGTGTCCTCAGACGTCGAGACGACGGTGGTCCCGCAGCTGCTCAGTGAGATCGACGGTGTGGAGGGGTTGGAGAACGTCATCGTGATTGGCGCCTCCAACCGTGAGGACATGATCGACCCGGCCATCCTGCGGCCCGGACGCCTCGACGTGAAGATCAAGATCGAGCGCCCGGATGCTGAAGCGGCGCAAGACATTTTCTCGAAGTACCTGACCGAGGCGCTGCCGCTGCACGCCGACGACCTCGCCGAGTTCGGCGGCGACCGCACCGCCTGCATCAAGGCGATGATCGAAAAGGTCGTCGAGCGGATGTACGCCGAGATCGACGACAACCGGTTCCTGGAGGTCACTTACGCCAACGGTGACAAGGAAGTCATGTACTTCAAGGACTTCAACTCCGGGGCGATGATCCAGAACGTCGTCGACCGGGCGAAGAAGAACGCGATCAAGTCCGTGCTGGAGACCGGCCAGCCGGGTCTGCGCATCCAGCATCTGCTGGACTCGATCGTCGACGAGTTCGCCGAGAACGAGGATCTGCCCAACACCACCAATCCCGATGACTGGGCGAGGATTTCGGGCAAGAAGGGCGAGCGGATCGTCTACATCCGCACCTTGGTCACCGGCAAGAGCTCGAGCGCGTCGCGGGCCATCGACACCGAATCCAACCTGGGTCAGTACCTGTAGGCGCAGGCCCGTGAACTCGGGACACGTAAACCACGTACACGACACGCCGAGGCGGATGTGCGTGGTTTACGTTTCGGGTCAGACCACCAGCGAATAGCTGTTGGTCAGATTGTCCTGCAGCACCTGTGCGGGCCCGGTGGTGGTGTCCACCCGTAGTTCACTGGTGAGCACCCGGGGCTGGTAGGCCCACCCGGCCGGCAGGTCGAGACGGGCGCCGAGGCCGGGCAGGTCTGCTCGCGACAAGGTGGCGTCAGCGACCTGGCTCCAGGTCTGCATCACCCAGTGCTGGTTGTGCGGGTCGATGAGTTCGTAGACCTCTTGGCCGGCGTTGAAGACGAAGATCGTGTGGCGGCTGACGGTGTTCGGGACGTAGGGCGCCGGGTTCATCGACGACAGCAGAACGGTGGCCTGCTGGATCATCTCGATGCCGCCGAAGGACTTGGTGATCTGCGGGCCCCGGGCTTGCTTTTCGATGGCGTTCATCAACCAGTACCGGGGACCGTTGAGCAGGGCCGCGGCCGCACCGTGTTCGGTGGCGATGGCGTGAGCGTCCAGCGCCGACCACAGCTCCTCGGGACAGTCGTTGAGCGGGAAGCTGTTGTACACCGTTGCCTGAGGGCCCGCCTCGCCGGGCGTCACCAGGAGTACCTCGCCGTAGCGCTTGCCGAACAGGTCCAGTGCGTGCTTACCGACGGCGCGGTCGGATTCGGGGGCGGACACACGGTGAAATTAGTCACTGGTGTCGGCGCCGTCAACACGACGGACGGCGGCGCCGTGGTAGCGATTGCGCGCCGCCAACGTGGTCGAGAACCTGGACCGGTATTCGGTTGGCCGGTTGGCGGGCTGGTGACTTCTGGTGTTGCCGCGTCCGTTTCCTCATCCGGCATGACAGGGTTGGCCGGCTGCGATGCGCCCCGCTTCGGGGGCCGCTTCGTCGCGCGGCCTACGCTTAGGTCATGCAACGGATTATCGGGACGGAGGTCGAATACGGCATTTCATCGCCATCGGACCCGACAGCCAACCCGATCCTCACATCGACGCAGGCGGTTTTGGCTTATGCCGCCGCCGCGGGAATCCAGCGCGCGAAACGCACCCGGTGGGACTACGAGGTGGAATCGCCGCTGCGGGATGCCCGCGGTTTTGACCTGAGCCGCTCGGCCGGGCCCCCGCCCGTGGTCGACGCTGACGAGGTCGGCGCCGCCAACATGATCTTGACCAACGGGGCGCGGCTCTACGTCGACCACGCGCACCCCGAATACTCGGCACCCGAGTGCACCGATCCGCTGGACGCGGTGATCTGGGACAAGGCCGGCGAGCGCGTCATGGAGGCCGCCGCCCGGCATGTCGCCAGCGTGCCGGGAGCCGCCAAGCTGCAGCTCTACAAGAACAACGTCGACGGCAAGGGCGCCTCCTACGGCTCCCACGAGAACTACCTGATGTCGCGGCAGACGCCGTTCTCGGCCATCATCGCCGGGCTGACCCCCTTTCTGGTGTCGCGGCAGGTAGTCACCGGCTCCGGCCGGGTCGGCATCGGGCCCTCCGGCGATGAACCCGGCTTTCAGCTGTCCCAGCGCTCGGATTACATCGAGGTCGAGGTCGGCCTGGAGACCACGCTCAAGCGCGGCATCATCAACACCCGCGACGAACCACACGCCGACGCCGACCGGTACCGACGGCTGCACGTCATCATCGGCGACGCGAACCTGGCCGAGACGTCGACGTATCTGAAGCTGGGCACCACCGCGCTGGTGCTGGACCTCATCGAAGAGGGACCGGCGCACGGCATCGACCTGAGCGACCTGGCGCTGGCACGTCCGGTGCACGCGGTCCACGCCATCAGCCGCGACCCGTCGCTGCGGGCCGCCGTGGCATTGGCCGACGGTCGGGAGCTGACCGGGCTTGCGCTGCAACGGGTTTACCTTGACCGGGTGGCCAAGCTGGTCGACAGCCGCGACCCCGATCCGCGCGCGGCCGACATCGTCGAAACCTGGGCGCACGTGCTCGACCAATTGGAGCGCGACCCGATGGAATGCGCCGAGTTGCTGGACTGGCCGGCCAAGCTGCGGCTGCTCGAAGGGTTCCGTCAGCGAGAGAACCTGAGTTGGTCGGCGCCGCGCCTGCATCTGGTGGATCTGCAATATTCCGACGTCCGGCTGGACAAAGGCCTGTACAACCGATTGGTCGCACGCGGCTCGATGAAGCGTCTGGTCAGCGAGCACCAAGTGCTCGAAGCGGTGGACAAGCCGCCGACCGACACCCGGGCATACTTCCGCGGCGAATGCCTGCGCAGGTTCGGCGCCGACATCGCCGCGGCCAGTTGGGACTCGGTGATTTTCGACCTGGGCGGCGATTCGTTGGTCCGCATTCCGACGTTGGAGCCGTTGCGTGGCAGCAAGGCGCACGTCGGAGCGCTGCTGGATTCGGTGGACAGCGCCGCCGAACTGGTCGAACAACTCACTAGCTAGGTGCCGGTTAGCACCGGGAACGTCGGGGGCGACCGGTAGGCTAGGGAACAACCAACGGGCAGCGTGGCTTGATCGGTCAGTAAGCCATTCAACAGGCCCAGACAACAGGAGGCGGCGATGGCTCAGGAGCAGACCAAGCGTGGCGGTGGTGGCGACGACGAAGAGGACATCGCCGGCAGCACCGCAGCGGGCCAAGAGCGCCGGGAGAAGTTAGCCGAGGACACCGACGATCTGCTCGACGAGATCGATGACGTCCTCGAGGAGAACGCTGAGGACTTCGTTCGCGCGTATGTCCAAAAGGGCGGACAGTGACCTGGCCTTTCTCTAATCGCCTGTCCACTAATTCCGCAATTCCGGCAAATCCCGCTGTAGACCTGTCGTCGTTTGCTGACCTGCTGCGCCGTCAGGCTCCGGAGTTGCTGCCGGCCAGCCTGTCGGGCGCGCAGTCAGACGCCGCCACGGGGCAATTGCCGCACGGCACCACGATCGTCGCGCTGAAATACCCCGGCGGCGTGGTTCTCGCCGGCGACCGGCGTTCGACGCAGGGCAACATGATCGCCGGTCGCGACGTCAAGAAGGTGTACATCACCGACGACTACACCGCTACCGGCATCGCGGGCACCGCCGCGATCGCCGTGGAGTTCGCCCGCCTTTATGCGGTGGAACTCGAGCACTACGAAAAACTCGAAGGTGTGCCACTCACGTTCGCCGGCAAGGTGAATCGGCTGGCCATCATGGTGCGGGGAAACCTGGCAGCCGCGATGCAGGGTCTGGTGGCGCTGCCGCTGCTAGTGGGTTACGACATCGATTCGGCCGACCCCGAAGGCGCCGGTCGCATCGTCTCGTTCGACGCCGCCGGCGGCTGGAACTTGGAAGAAGAGGGCTACCAGTCGGTGGGGTCGGGTTCGATCTTCGCCAAGTCGTCGATGAAGAAGCTGTACTCGCAGGTGACCGATGGCGACTCCGCGGTGCGCGTCGCAATCGAGGCGCTCTACGACGCGGCCGATGACGATTCCGCGACCGGTGGACCGGATCTGGTGCGCGGCATCTATCCCACGGCGGTCATCATCGGGGCCGAGGGGGCGGTTGAGGTGCCGGAGGGCCGCATTGCCGAATTGGCCCGTGAAGTGATCCAAAGCCGTTCGCGCGCTGACACTTTCGGCCCCGATGGTGGTGAGAAGTGAGCTTCCCGTATTTCATCTCGCCTGAGCAGGCGATGCGCGAGCGCAGCGAGCTCGCGCGCAAAGGCATCGCCCGGGGCAAGAGCGTGGTGGCACTGGCCTTCGCCGGCGGTGTGCTCTTCGTCGCGGAGAATCCGTCACGGTCGTTGCAGAAGATCAGCGAGCTCTACGACCGCGTCGGCTTCGCCGCGGCCGGCAAGTTCAACGAATTCGACAACTTGCGCCGCGGCGGAATCCAATTCGCCGACACCCGCGGGTACGCCTACGACCGGCGCGACGTCACCGGCCGCCAGCTGGCCAATGTCTATGCGCAGACACTGGGCACCATTTTCACCGAGCAGGCCAAGCCTTACGAGGTGGAGTTGTGTGTCGCCGAGGTCGCGCACTACGGCGAGAGCAAACCGCCTGAGTTGTACCGGATTACCTACGACGGATCGATCGCCGACGAGCCGCACTTTGTGGTGATGGGCGGTACCACCGAACCGATCACCACGGCGCTCAAGGAGTCTTACGCCGAGAACGCCGATCTGCGTGAGGCCACGCGCATCGCCGTCAAGGCGTTGCGCGCCGGCAGCGAATCCTCGAACGGAGACCAGTCCGCCCTGGAGGTGGCCAGCCTGGAGATGGCCATCTTGGACGTCAACCGGCCGCGACGGGCGTTCCGGCGGATCAATCGCGCCACCTTGGAGAATTTGCTGCGTGAGCAGGATTCCAACGGGTCAGCATCGGACGGCGAGCCGTCGGATGCTGACGGCGGATCCTCCGAATAGACCCGGCCCGACAACGGGCCACCACTCACATTCCGCCGGTGCTGGTGCCGGTTTTGTGGTGCATAAGACGCCGTGAGCTAGCGGATATCCGCGCGCGCCGGTGATTGGTTGACGGTTGCTCGGGCCGGCCGAGAGCGGCCGCTACCGAGGGCCTACGAGAAACTTCGTCGACTGATACGCGCGGCTTGCTCACCGTCGCGGTCCGACAACCAGTACGCTCGATTACGTGCAGCGGCGAATCATGGGCATCGAGACCGAGTTCGGGGTCACCTGCACATTCCACGGCCACCGGCGGCTCAGCCCCGACGAGGTGGCGCGCTATCTGTTCCGCCGCGTCGTTTCATGGGGCCGGAGCTCCAATGTTTTCCTGCGTAACGGCGCCCGCCTGTACCTCGACGTGGGCAGCCACCCCGAGTACGCGACCGCCGAGTGCGACAGCCTGGTGCAGCTGGTCACCCATGACCGGGCAGGGGAATGGGTGCTGGAAGACCTACTGGTGGACGCCGAACAACGACTGGCCGACGAGGGCATCGGCGGCGACATCTACCTGTTCAAGAACAACACCGACTCGGCCGGCAACTCCTATGGCTGCCACGAGAATTACTTGATCGTCCGGGCCGGCGAGTTCTCCCGGATTTCCGACGTGCTGTTGCCCTTCCTGGTCACCCGCCAACTGATCTGCGGGGCCGGCAAGGTGCTGCAGACCCCCAAGGCGGCAACGTTCTGCCTCTCCCAACGCGCCGAGCACATTTGGGAAGGCGTTTCCTCGGCCACCACCCGCAGCCGGCCGATCATCAACACTCGCGACGAGCCGCATGCCGACGCCGAGAAGTACCGGCGCCTACACGTCATCGTCGGTGACTCCAACATGTGCGAGACCACCACCATGCTCAAGGTGGGCACGGCCGCGCTGGTGCTCGAGATGATCGAAGCCGGTGTGCCGTTCCGGGACTTCTCGCTGGACAACCCCATCCGCGCCATCCGCGAAGTCAGCCACGACGTCACCGGCCGCCGGCCGGTGCGGCTGGCGGGCGGGCGTCAGGCCAGCGCGCTGGACATTCAGCGTGAGTACTACAGCCGGGCCGTCGAGCACCTGCAGACCCGCGAACCCAACGCGCAGATCGAGCAGATCGTCGACCTGTGGGGCCGCCAGCTTGACGCGGTGGAGAGCCAGGACTTCGCCAAGGTGGACACCGAGATCGACTGGGTGATCAAGCGCAAGTTGTTCCAGCGGTACCAGGATCGCTACAACATGGAGTTGTCCGACCCGAAGATCGCCCAGCTGGACCTGGCCTACCACGACATCAAGCGCGGGCGCGGCGTCTTCGATCTGCTGCAGCGCAAGGGCCTCGCCGCGCGCGTCACCACCGACGAAGACATCGCGGAGGCGGTGGACAACCCGCCGCAGACCACTCGGGCGCGGTTGCGTGGCGAGTTCATCAGCGCCGCCCAGGCCGCCGGGCGTGACTTCACCGTCGACTGGGTGCACCTCAAGCTCAACGACCAGGCGCAGCGGACCGTGCTGTGTAAGGACCCCTTCCGTGCGGTCGACGAGCGGGTCAAACGCCTGATCGCAAGCATGTAGCGCGCTCGGTTCACCGTCCGTCGCATCGCCCCACCGGCCGCCACTCGCCGCTGCCTGCCAAACCCGTTTTAGAAGTGGCGACAGGGAATACCGCGACGCGTTGGGCGGCGGAAGCGCCAGGCAGCGACCATCGAATAACCTGGAGCCAATGGCGACGTCAAAAGTCGAGCGGCTGGTAAATCTGGTCATTGCCTTGCTGTCCACCCGCGGCTACATCTCGGCGGAAAAGATCAGGTCGAGCGTGGCGGGCTATTCGGACAGCGCCAGCGCCGAGGCGTTTTCCCGCATGTTCGAGCGGGACAAGAACGAGCTGCGCGACCTCGGCATCCCGCTCGAGGTCGGCCGAGCGTCGGCCTGGGACCCCACCGAGGGCTACCGAATCAACCGCGACGCCTACTCGCTCGCCCCGGTGGATCTGACCCCGGACGAGGCGGCCGCGGTGGCCGTTGCCACCCAGCTGTGGGAGTCACCCGAACTCATCACCGCGACCCAGGGCGCGCTGCTCAAACTGCGCGCCGCCGGGGTCGACGTCGATCCGGACGCGCCGGTCGCCATCGCATCGCCGGCCGGGGTGCCGGGTCTGCGTGGGTCCGAAGAAGTCCTCGGAATCCTGTTGTCGGCCATCGACTCCCGGCAGGCCGTGCAGTTTCCGCACCGACCGTCCCGCGCAGAGCCGTACGCCACCCGCACCGTCGAGCCCTGGGGGGTGGTCACCGAGAAGGGCCGCTGGTACCTGGTCGGCCACGACCGCGACCGCGACGCCACCCGCACCTTCCGGCTGTCCCGGATCGGCCGGGACGTCACGCCGATCGGCCCGCCGGGCGCCATCACCGTGCCGGAAGGCGTTGACCTGCGCAACATCGTGGCCCAGACCGTCACTGAGGCGTCAGCGACACCGACCGTCGGGCAGGCCCGAGTATGGGTGGCCGACGGCCGTGCCACCGCGCTGCGGCGCGCCGGCACACCCATCGAGGCGCGCCAACTCGGCGGCCGCGACGGCGAGGTGATCGAACTCGACGTCCGGTCGGCTGACCAGCTGGCTCGCGACATCGCCGGCTACGGCGCCGACGCCCTGGTCCTCGAACCGCAGTCATTGCGTGACGACGTGCTGGCCCGGCTGCGCGCCCACGCGGGCGTCGACGCCGTCGGCGCCGCGCAACCACAGGGCGGCAGGGGAGTGTCGGCATGACACCCATCGCCACCCGCCTGATCCGGCTGCTGAACATGGTGCCGTATTTCCAGGCCAATCCGCGGGTTACCCGGGCCAAGGCCGCCGCCGACCTCGGCGTGTCGGCCAAGCAGCTGGAAGAAGACCTCAACCAGCTGTGGATGTGCGGTCTGCCCGGCTATTTCCCGGGTGACCTCATCGATTTCGAGTTCTCCGGGGACACCATCGAGGTGACCTTCTCCGCGGGCATCGACCGCCCGCTCAAGCTCACCTCACCGGAGGCCACCGGCCTGCTGGTGGCGTTGCGGGCGCTGGCCGACATTCCCGGGGTCGTCGATCCGGAAGCGGCGCGTAGCGCCATTGCCAAGATCGAAGATGCCGCGGGGGCCGTCGGGCACGACACCTCACACAGGGCGTCGGCTGTCGATGAGCCCGCTCCGGTGGAAAACCGGGCCGCCGCGGCGGTACGCGCGGCCGTTCAGGCCCGGCACGCACTGGCCATCGATTACTACTCCGCCTCGCACGACACACTGACCAGCCGGGTCGTCGACCCCATCCGGGTGCTGCTGATCGGCGGCCACAGCTACCTGGAGGGCTGGTCACGCGAGGGCGAAGGCGTTCGGCTGTTCCGCTTCGACCGGATCGTGGACGCCAGCGAACTCGACGAGCCGGCGGCGCCACCCGAGCCGGCGCTGCACGCGCCGCCGGACACCTCGCTGTTCGACGGCGATCCATCGCTACCGTCGGCCACGCTGCGGGTGGCGCCCGCGGCGTCCTGGATGTTTGAGTACTACCCCATGCGTGACGTGCGCGAATTGCCCGACGGATTCTGTGAGGCGGTGATGACCTATGCCTCCGAGGATTGGATGACGCGGCTGGTGCTGGGCTTCGGACCCGACGTGCAGGTGTTGCGGCCTACGTCCCTGGCGCAGCGGGTACGGGATGCCGCGGCGGCCGCCGTGGCCTCCTACGAAGCCCTGAGCTGAGAAAAGTCCCGGCTACGCGGTCCGTCGCGACGCGGCGCGGGCCCGCCGCCACATGGCGCGACTGCGGTAGCATCAAGTGGACGTCTGGAGGTAATCAAAGTGGGCAGTCTTAGTCCGTGGCACTGGGCGATCCTCGCGGTCGTGGTGATCTTGCTGTTCGGTGCCAAGAAGCTCCCCGATGCGGCGCGTTCGTTGGGTAAGTCGATGCGGATCTTCAAGTCTGAGCTCCGCGAAATGCAAACCGAGAACAAAGCGGAGACGTCGGCCTTGGGGACCCAGAGCGAGAGCTCCCCGGCGAACCCGACTCCCGTGCAGTCGCAGCGGGTCGACGCGCCAGCGCCCAGCGAGCAGGGGCACAGCGAAGCACGTCCGGCGTAGCCGCCATCATTGTCGCGCTGCCCGAGCGCCACTGACCGAGCATCGTGAGAATCTTCAAGGCTTCAGCGCGCACTTCCGGCCTGCTGAAGCGCCTCAACCCTCGTAACCGGCGCAGCCGCACCAACCCGGATGCGACCATGTCGCTGGTCGACCACCTGACCGAGCTGCGCACCCGGCTGCTGATCTCCCTGGCCGCGATCCTGCTGACCACGATTTTCGGGTTCGTCTGGTACTCGCACTCGATCTTCGGACTGGAAAGCCTCGGCGAGTGGTTACGTCACCCCTACTGTTCGCTGCCGCAGTCCGCGCGGGCGGAAATCAGCCCAGGCGGGCAATGCCGGCTGCTGGCCACCGCGCCGTTCGACCAGTTCATGCTGCGGCTCAAAGTCGGGCTGACAGCCGGGGTGGTGCTGGCCTGCCCGGTGTGGTTCTACCAGCTGTGGGCGTTCATCACGCCCGGGCTCTACCAGAAGGAACGCCGCTTCGCGATCGCCTTCGTGATCCCGGCGGTGGTGCTGTTCATGGTGGGCGCGGTGCTGGCCTACTTCGTCCTGTCCAAGGCGCTGGGCTTTTTGTTGACGGTCGGCAGCGATGTGCAGGTGACCGCGCTGTCCGGCGACCGCTATTTCGGCTTCCTGATCAATCTGCTGGTGGTTTTCGGGGTCAGCTTCGAATTTCCGCTGCTCATCGTCATGCTCAACACGATCGGCGTGCTGCCCTATGAGCGGCTCAAGGCGTGGCGGCGTGGTCTGATCTTCGCGATGTTCGCGTTCGCGGCGGTCTTCACCCCCGGATCCGACCCCTTTTCGATGACCGCACTCGGGCTCGCGCTGACTGTGCTGCTGGAGTTCGCCATTCAAATCGCCCGCCTGCATGACAAACGGAAGGCTAAGCGTGACGCCCAGGCCGTGATTCCCGACGACGAAGCATCGGTCATCGAACCGCCCACCGCGATACCGGAGCCGTCGTTCACCGCCGGGCAACATGACGATGTCACCTGATCCGCCGGTGCCCCAAGACGTTGCGGAGCTGGTCGAACTCACCCGGTTCACCGCCGAACTGCCCTTCGCGCTGGACGCGTTTCAGCATCGCGCGTGCGCGGCCCTCGAACGAGGTCACGGTGTGCTGGTCTGCGCACCGACCGGCGCCGGCAAGACAGTGGTCGGCGAATTCGCCGTGCACCTGGCGTTGGCGTCCGGCGGCAAGTGTTTCTACACCACGCCGCTGAAAGCGCTGAGCAACCAGAAGCACACGGACCTGACGGCGCGCTACGGCCGCGACAGCATCGGCCTGCTCACCGGGGACATGTCGGTGAACGCCGATGCACCCGTGGTGGTGATGACCACCGAAGTGCTGCGCAACATGCTCTACGCGGATTCGCCTGCACTACACGGGCTTTCGTATGTGGTGATGGACGAGGTGCATTTTCTCGCCGACCGGATGCGGGGCCCGGTGTGGGAGGAGGTGATCCTGCATCTGCCCGACGAGGTGCGGGTGGTCAGCCTGTCGGCGACGGTGAGCAACGCCGAGGAGTTCGGCGGCTGGATCCAGACCGTGCGCGGCGATACAACGGTGGTGGTCGACGAGCACCGGCCGGTGCCGCTGTGGCAACACGTGTTGGTGGGCAAGCGACTCTTCGATCTCTTCGACTACCGGAATGCGCAAGCACCCGAGCAACCGGCCGCCCCTCGGGAGGCGCGCGTCAACCCGGATCTGTTGCGGCACATCACGCATCGCCGCGAGGCCGACCGGATGTCGGACTGGCAGCCGCGGCGAAGCGCCGGACGCGGGCGTGCGCCGGCGCGGTCCGGCCGTCCCCGCTTCTACCGGACGCCGGGGCGCCCGGACGTGATCGCCACCCTGGACTCCGAAGGGCTGCTGCCGGCGATCACGTTCGTGTTCTCCCGGGCCGGCTGCGACGCCGCCGTCCAGCAATGCCTGCGCTCGCCCCTGCAGCTGACCACCCAGGAAGAACGCGCACAGATCGCCGAGGTGATCGAGCATCGGTGTGGCGATCTCGCCGATGCCGACCTGGGCGTGCTCGGTTACTACGAATGGCGCGAGGGGCTGCTGCGCGGTCTGGCGGCCCATCACGCCGGCATGCTGCCGGTCTTCCGCCACACGGTCGAAGAGTTGTTCACCGCCGGGCTGGTCAGGGCGGTGTTCGCCACCGAGACCTTGGCGCTCGGGATCAACATGCCGGCCCGCACGGTGGTGCTCGAGCGGCTGGTCAAGTTCAACGGCGAGCAGCACGTGGCGCTGACGCCGGGGGAGTACACCCAGCTGACCGGCCGCGCCGGGCGGCGCGGCATCGACGTCGAGGGCCACGCGGTGGTGCTGTGGAATCCCACCGAGGAAACCACCGAGCCGTCCGCGGTGGCCGGGCTGGCCTCCACCCGCACCTTCCCGCTGCGCAGCTCGTTCGCCCCGTCGTACAACATGACGATCAACCTGGTCCAGCAGATGGGGCCCGAGCAGGCACATCGGTTGCTGGAGCAGTCGTTTGCGCAGTATCAGGCCGACCGCTCGGTGGTCGGGCTGGTGCGCGGCATCGAGCGCGGCACCGCGATGCTCGACGAGATCGCCGCGCAGATAGGCGGACCCAAGGCCCCGATTCTGGAGTACGCGCGGATGCGTGCCCGCATCAGTGAGATGGAGCGCGCCCAGTCCCGCGCATCTCGGCTGCAACGACGGCAGGCCGCCAGCGACGCGCTGGCCGCGCTGCGTCGCGGCGACATCATCAACATCACCCATGGCCGGCGCGGCGGCCTGGCCGTGGTGCTGGAATCGGCCCGCGACAGCTCGGACCCGCGCCCGTTGGTGCTCACCGAAAACCGTTGGGCGGGAAGGATTTCGTCGGCGGACTATTCGGGGGCGTCCGCTCCGGTCGGTTCGATGTCACTGCCCAAGCGGGTCGAACATCGTCAGCCACGGGTCCGGCGTGATCTCGCGTCGGCGCTGCGATCGGCGGCCGCGGGGCTGACCATGCCGGCCCGGCGGCGCGGCGGCCGCGGCGACTCCGACGGTGCCTTTCACGACCCCGAGCTGGCGTTGTTGCGCGAACAGCTGCGTCGTCACCCGTCGCACAACACGCCCGGCCTGGAAGAACAAGTCCGGCAGGCCGAGCGCTACCTGCGGATCGAGCGCGACAACGCGCAATTGGAGAAAAAGGTTGCGGCGGCGACCAATTCGCTGGCCCGGACCTTCGATCGTATTGTCGGCTTGCTCACCGAGCGCGGCTTCATCGAAGGGCGCGACGGCGATCCTCGCGTCACCGACGACGGTCGGTTGCTGGCTCGCATTTACAGCGAAAGCGACCTGCTGGTGGCCGAATGCCTGCGCACCGGCGCTTGGTCGGAGTTGAAGCCGGCCGAGCTGGCGGCGGTGGTCTCGGCGGTGCTGTACGAAACCCGGGGCGGCGAAGGGCCGGGGGCGGGCTTCGCGGCCGAGGCGCCCACCCAGCAATTGCGGCAGGCGCTGCTGCGCACCTCGAGATTGTCGATGTCGCTGCGCACCGATGAGCAAACGCACCGGATCGCCCCGAGTCGCGAACCCGACGACGGCTTCGTCAATGTCATCTACCGCTGGGCCAGATCCGGAGATCTGGCCGCTGCACTGGCGGCCGCCGACCCGGCCGGCACCGGCTCGCCGCTGCTGGCGGGGGATTTCGTGCGCTGGTGCCGCCAGACGCTGGATCTGCTGGACCAGGTTCGCAACGCCGCTCCGGACCCCGAGTTACGAGCCACCGCCAAGCGCGCTATCAATGACATTCGGCGCGGCGTCGTCGCAGTTGACGCCGGGTAGGCTAGGCCGGAGCTACCGTTGAACGCCGATAGTTCACGCCAAGACACCAAGGGCTGAGGGAGAAAGATGAGCGGACCGCACGGATCGGACCAGCAGTGGAAGCCGCCCGGTCAAGGTCAAGGTAGCGATTCCTCGTCGGAGCCGACTCAGGTTGCGCCAACCTGGCCGGAGCAGCACACCCAGCAGGCCTCGTGGCAGCCCCCGGCTTACACACCGCCTGCCGAATACCCGCAGTACCAGCAGCCGGCCGAACAGGCGTACCCGCAGCAATATCCCCAGCAGCCGGGCTATGCCCAACCCGGCCAGTACGGTCAGCCCGGCCAATACGCTCAGCCCGGGCAGTACCCCCAGCCGGGCCAGTACGGCCAATACCCGCAGCCCGGGCAGTACCCGCAGCCCGGCCAGTACGGCCAGCCGGGCCAGTACCCGCAGCAGTACCCCCCATACGAGCAGCCCGGCAAGAAGCGGCCGGCCGGACTGATCGCCGGAGTGGGCGGCGCGATCGCGTTTCTGCTCATCGCGGTCGTGCTGGTGCTGGGTTTCTGGCAGCCCGGGTTCTTTGTCACCACCAAGCTGGACGTCAATAAGGCACAGGCCGGGGTCCAGCAGGTCCTTAGCGACGAAACCAACGGCTACGGCGCGAAGAACGTGCAGAACGTCAAGTGCAACCACGGCCAGAATCCGACCGTCAAGAAGGGCGCCACGTTCGACTGCGACGTCAGCATCGATGGCGCGCCCAAGCGGGTGACCGTGACCTTCCAGGACAGCAAGGGCACCTACGAGGTCGGCCGGCCGCAGTAGCCATCGTCAGTTCGGTAACGCGTCCAGCGCTTTTTGCAGGCGGGCGATCGACGAGCCGACGCCCAGCTTGGTCGCCAGTTCGGCCGTGCGTTGCGGATCGGCCGCGACCAGCGGGAGTTTGTCGTCGGGTGTGGACAAGGTGACCGGCGCGTCGGTGGCGACTCGTACCACCCGACCGGCCGCCTCGATGTAGTCCAGCGCGCCGAGCAGTTTCGCCCGCACGCCCTTGGCCATCTTCGATTTCGGATCGTGGGCGGCGGCCAGGATCCCGTCCAGCGAGCCGTGCTGCGCCAGCAGGGTGGCTGCCGTCTTCTCACCGACGCCCGGCACACCGGGCAGCCCGTCGGACGGGTCGCCGCGCAGCAGCGCGAGTTCGGCGTACGCGGCCCCGGCCCTATCCTCCGGCACGCCATAGTGTTCGGCCACCTCGGCGGGCCCGAACAACGTCGCTTTGCTCAGCCCGCGGCCGAGGTAAAGCACCCGAACCGGGACCGGATCGTCCCCCACCACCTGCAGCAGGTCGCGGTCACCGCTGACCACCACCACCGGGTCCTTGCGTTCCCGGGCCGCCAGGGTGCCCAGCACGTCGTCGGCCTCGAAGCCTTCCGCCCCTGCCGTCGGGATCCCGAACGCGTCAAGGAGGTCGGCGATCATGTCGATTTGCGGCGTCAGGTCGTCGGGCACCTCCTCGATGTCCGGTTCGTTGGCCGGCTCCTCCTCGGCCACCCGGTGGGCTTTATAAGACGGGACCAGGTCCACCCGGAACTGAGGCCGCCAATCGAGGTCCAGGCAGACGGCCAGCCGGTTCGGCCGCTGCTGGGTGATCACCACGGCGACTGAGTCGATGAATCCCCGAACGGCGTTGACCGGCCGGCCATCGGGGGCGGTGATCGAGGATGGCACCCCGAAATACGAGCGGAACCACATGCTGGCGCCGTCGAGCAGCACGAGCGGCGGTCGGGGTGCTGGCATGCCGGTTATGGTCTCACGCCGCCGCGAGGCGACCCGCCATTGAGCATTAGCCTGACTGCCATGGAGTCGCACCGCTTCGACGCAGCAGTGTATGGCCGCCGATTATCCGCGGCCGCCGCCGCGGCCGCTGATGCGGGTTTGGCCGGGTTGGTGATCACGCCGGGCTACGACCTGCGCTACCTGGTCGGGTCCCGCGCCCAGACCCTGGAGCGGTTCACCGCACTGGTGTTGCCCACATCCGGCGACCCGACGGTTGTGGTGCCGCGACTGGAGCTGGCCTCGCTCAAGGGCTCGGCCATCGCCGAACTCGGGTTGGCCGTAAGGGATTGGGTCGACGGCGACAATCCCTACGATCTGGTGGGCTCCGCGTTGGGCGGTGCTCCCGCCGCGACCGCCGTCACCGATTCCATGCCGGCGTTGCACCTACTGCCGCTGGCCGGTGTGCTCGGCGCGCTGCCGGTCCTGGCCACCGATGTGTTGCGCACGCTGCGGATGGTCAAGGAGGAATGCGAAGTCGACGCGCTACGCAAGGCGGGTGCGGCAATCGACCGGGTGCATGCCCGGGTGCCGGAGTTTCTGGTGCCGGGCCGCACCGAGGCCGACGTGGCCGCCGACATCGCGGATGCCATTGTGGCCGAAGGGCATTCGGAGGTGGCGTTCATCATCGTCGGATCTGGACCGCATGGCGCCGACCCGCACCACGGGTATTCCGATCGTGAACTGCAGGTCGGTGACATCGTCGTCGTCGACATCGGCGGCTCGTATGAACCCGGGTACAACTCCGATTCGACGCGAACCTACAGCATCGGTGAGCCGAAACCTGAAGTAGCTCAACAGTATTCGGTGCTGCAACGCGCTCAGCGCGCCGCTTACGACGCGGTACGCCCGGGAGTGACGGCCGAACAGGTCGACGCCGCGGCCCGCGACGTGCTGGCTGCCGAAGGACTCGCTGAGTATTTCGTGCACCGGACCGGACACGGTATCGGGCTGTCGGTACACGAAGAGCCCTACATTGTCGCCGGCAACGATCTGCCCCTTGCTGCGGGCATGGCGTTTTCCATCGAGCCGGGCATCTATTTCCCGGGCCGGTGGGGCGCCCGCATCGAGGACATCGTCGTGGTGACCCCCGACGGCGCCTTGGCGGTCAACAACCGGCCGCATGAACTGATCGTGGTCCCGGTGGATTAACCGACGCCACCCCGGCTTCCGCGTAGGTTGGGGGTGGTGTCGATCCTGGATCTCTCTTTGCTGCCGATACGCATTGCGCGCCACGTTGTCGACGCGGTCTTTCACCCCAGCAAGCCCGTACCTGCATCGACAGCTGCCCCGGCACCGGCTCCGCCGGCTGAGCTCATCGTGGTCGACGGAATGCCCGAGGGTGTGCCGCCGGCCGCGCGGCGCCCCGAGCCCAAGCTGCCCGCCCCCTCAGCATGGCCGTTCGGCGAGGAGTTCCCGCGCACCTGCGGCACCGGACGACTGGCCGGCGGTGCCTTGTTCTGGACCGACTTCCTTTACGACGACCATGGTGCGACGGGTATCCCGATCGGCGACCTGAAGATTCAGGCGCCGCCACGCGGAACCTACATCTATCCCGACGGGCCGGCGGCCGGCAACGGTGCCGACATCTTCCGCGTCGCCGTCGGGCTGACCGAGACCCACACATGGTGGCGGATCGACTGGAACACCCTGCTGGACGCTTCGGTGCCCATCGCGCTGTTCGCCTTCGACACCGGCGCCGACCGGGCCGCTTCGGAGGAGTGGCCGGCGGGAGCGGGTGTGCGCTCGGCCGGCATCGACACGGCCTTGCTGATCTCGGCCAAGGGTGCCCGGCTGATCGACCTCGACACGCATGTCTTCACGCCGGTCGAGCACACGGTCGACACCGCCTCGCGCTCGTTTGTGGCGCAGGTGCCGCGGTCGAAGCTGGAACCCACCGGCAGCTGGACGGTCCGGCTTGTCTCTGGGCTGGCCAACGCCGCGGGCGACGGATTCGCGGACGTGCCCGCCACGCGGGGAGCGCTGCCGGGGCAACCGAACGTCTACAACGTCGCATTCCGCACCAACGAGCAGGAGCCGCCGCACCTGAACTTCTGGTCGGATGCCGCCCAGGCCGCCGCCCTGACACACGGCGACGTCTCCGAGTTCGCACTGACGGTGCCGTGGGCCCGGCTGGCGGCCCGCGAAACCGCCCCCGAGCCGGTGATCACCGCCCCGTCCACCCGCTGGTACGTGTCCTCGATCGAACTCGGCCAAGGCCTGGAACAAGGCTGGGCCGCCAACGACATTTTGAGCACCAAGCCGCAATTCCTCGGTCGGGTGCAGCCGTATTCGATATGCCTGCCGTCGAGCTACGCACCGGGTAGCGCGCTGCCACTGACCTTGTTGCTGCACTCCCTGTCACTCGGGCAGAGCCAGTTCGCCGCGATCGACCCGCGACTGCTGCACGAGGTATGCGAGGGCCGCGACTCGGTGGTGGTCACGCCGTTGGCCCGCGGACCGTCCACCTGGTACTTCGACACCGGCGAACTCGACGTCTGGGAAGTATGGGCGCGAGTTGCCGAACAACTGGGCACCGATCCCAATCGCACTGTGATTAGCGGCTATTCGATGGGTGGCTATGCGACCTACAAGCTGGGACTGAGCTACCCACAGGTGTTCTCCCAAGCGGTCGTGCTGGCCGGCCCGCCGACGTGCGGTGTGCGGCTGCTGCCCCACGTCGACATTCCGGCCGACCTCGACCCGCACTCGCCCTGTGCCCGCGAGGGCGATACGTGGAAGTTGCTGGTGAACGCCCGATGGCTGCCGTACGTCATCGCGCACGGGTTGCTTGACGAACTGGTGCCGTTCGCCTCGGCCGCCGAGCAGGTGCTGGAGCTGGATCGGCTGGGCTACCGCCACCGGTTCAGTGTGTACCCGTTCGAGGATCACATCGCCTGGGTGTTTCAGGACAAGTTCGAGGATCCGGTCTCGCACATGGGAACCGCTGTGCGCCAAGGAGATCCGGGGCACATCACGTTCGCCTGGTATCCCCAACTGGTGCGCGCCGATCTGGGCATCGGGCCGCATCAGGTGTGGTGGTTGTCCGAGCTGGCCGCCGATCCGGAGGTGACCGCGCGGCGCGGGGCCGTGGCGGAAGTCGACGCGCGCTCCTACGCGCGGCCGGACCCCGCGCACACAGTTCGGCACCATCGCGGCTTCATCCCACACTTCGAGCCGACGCCCGGACTGTACAGCGAGCTGGACTGGCAAGTGGGACGGCCCGTTGACCCCCTGCCGTATCTGACGTTGCGCCTCAACGGGGTTGCTGGTCTGAGGGTCGATATCGAGCGTGCCGGTCTGGCCGCGTTGGCGTCGTCGACCATCACGGTGGCCACCGACGTCGCCGCCAAGATCACGCTCGGTGGCTTGCCTGACGGGGTTGACGTGCAACTCGATGGGGAGCCGGCCGGGCCGACCGTCACGGTATCGCCCGGACGACACCGCATTACGTTGGCCGCAAAAGTGGCTGTTGGTAAGTGAGTTGTCGTGCTCGGTGATCGTGGCTAGCTTGGCGAAACGATTATCGGGTGAATAGCGGCGACGGGCGGATCTGAGCGAAAATTCCGCACGTGGCTCCATTGGCGGTTGATCCGGAGGCGTTGTACGCCGCGGGTAGCGCCGTGGGCGCCGCCGGGGAGGGCCTGGCCGCGAGCCTGACGGTGTTGGCGGGAGGGTTTTCGGCGCATACGGGCTTGGATGCTGCCGGCACGATCTTCGGTCTGGCATACCAGGATGGGGCCGAGCAGGTCCTGAAGGCCGCGGCGGCTGCCATCAACGCGTGTCGGCAATGTGGGGCCCTGATACAGCAAGGCGCAGCGAACTATTCGAAGGCCGAAGCAGCCTCGAAGTTGGGTGGCGGTGCCGGCGTTTTGCAGTCCCCGGCCCAGCCGCACCAGGCCACCCCGCCTGGGCCGCCAGGGACATGGGGCAAAGGGGAACCACCACCGTTGCTTTGGGCGGTGGTCGAGTCCCTTGTAGACGATGTCTGGCCGGACGGCGACGTCGCTGGATTGCACGCAGCCGCAGCCCGTTGGCGAAATTTCGGTGCGACGGCTAGCGGTATGAAGGGTGCGCTCAACGCTTCCAAGTCGCTGCTCGATGGGCAACACCTGCCCGAAGGCGACAAGATCGACGATGCTGTGTCGAACATAGGCGACTGCTTAGCGAAGGTCGGCGATCTGTCCGGGAAGTTGGCGACGAACCTCGACAATTTCGCCGATCAGGCGTGCATTCGCACGAGCCATCCGGTGACGGGTGGCATCGGCTACCGGATAAGGAGCTGGACCCTCGCTACGGTGAGCCACTTTCCGAGCATTGGGATTTCACCGACAATCCAATCGACGCTACAAAGATCGACGCGGACGTCGCCAAGCTGATTCGTGATCCCGAAGCGCCATTCGGCCGCAACCCACAAGGGCAGCCGTATACCGAAGAGCAGTACGCGGAGCGCTTCAACAAGCCAGGTGGTCAGGGGCAACGTTGGCTGAATTTTCCGGGTAATCACGGTGCCGTCCCAACTACGCGGGTCGCCTATACGGATGCTGCGTCCTACGTACGAGATTATGGATCTTTACTTGATCGCATTGGCAAGGTGGATGGAAAGTACTTGGCCGTAACGGAACACGGACAGCCGGCATCATGGGAAGGGCGCGCCCTACACGTCAACTCACTTCGAGATCCCTACCACGCTTATACCTTTGACCATCTACCAGATAAATGGACAATTGAAGTGTCGGAGGTTGCGCCCGGGTTAGGTCAAAACGGCGGCTCGCTACAGGTACAGGTGCTTAACTCAGAAGGCATGGTAATGACGGTCGAAGAGCTCACCGATCCTGACATCGGAGTATTAAAATGACAGACCAGATTGAAATCTCTCCCCGGCTTGAGCAATGGGCGAACCTGGCTGGTTACACCCTTACGCCTGCTTCAGCAACAAACGACGGACGCCCGCTGTTTTGGTCAGCTTCAGGCGAGACCCGGCTCTTCATTGCACGAAGGCGAGAGGGCTGGTTCGTTCTTACTGATTCCGACCGAATGGAATCCGAAGGCTTCGTCCTCGCAGCTTCTTCCATCGATACGATCGAGAAATACTTGTTTGGACGATTTGGTAGGTACATTCGGAGCGCGCGGGGTCTGCCTCGCGTAGGCGTATCAACCTCGGCGAACCAACAGCCTCCCAATTTCAGCATCGAGACCCGCGACTTCGAAGGTGTCGAGCGCTTCGCGCTAATTGACTCCGATGGCTCGCCGGTGGCTATCAGTAGCGCTGATATGATAACTGCAACATCAGAACTCAAAAAACTTGCGTTGTATCTGGCTGCGACAACAGATCAAATTGAAGCTTCGGCGCTCGATTCAGAAGGAAGACCGCTTTTCAACCCGGGAAAGAGCTGAGGATGGATCCAGCCGTCGTCAATGCCGCAATTGTCGTCGCCATCAGCGACACCACTGTTCCTCATATCGACGAAGAGAAGTTGCTGAAGATGTACGGGCAACCGCAAGGCGAATCGCTGATCGCGCGTGTTTCCGAATTGGTGCACGAGGCAGTTAGCATGCCACTCGAATGGGGAAATTTGACGCTAACGGAATGCGTGGATGACATCCTGAACCGTTTCCATCAACAACATCCTGAATTATCTCAGGAGGCACCGCACGAAATCGGACGATGCATAGGATGGAACCTTAGGTAATTGCGTTGTCGAGCTCGACGCTTGTAGAATCGGAACTTGGACGCTCTAGAAACAATTATTTCAAGAGCCAAAGTGCGGATTGGATAACCATGAGTAGGGAGATCGCCGGAAAGATTTTCTCGACCCCGGAAGAGGCTGGTGTTACTCCGCCTACAGAAGAGGAGATAGCGCGCGCGGAGAAGATCTTCGATGAGTTTGAGCAGAAGATAGACGCTGTAGCCCCGGAGGATCGAGTCACGAACGTTTCACCTAAGTTCTGGGACGATACTTCCGGAACCGAATACGAACACCGCAGCCAAAATCAAGAGTAACGGTTACTACCAATTGCCCTGGTATGACTTGTGTTAACTACGCGCCCCGGTCTAGAAGATCCGACGACCCCAGTACCCGCTCGATCTGAACCTCGATGACGACGCGCCTCGGGTTGGGGCGCGGCGTGCGATACCGCTGGGCGTAGCGCAACTCGGCGTCGCGCACGGCGTCGGCGTCATTGTTGACCTTGGACCGCCCCTCCAGCGACAGCCACCGCGCGCCGTCGACCTGGCTGAGCACGGCCACTCCGCCACGGTCGGCGTTGACCGCCTTCTGCGACCCCCCGGTAGTGATGACTCGCGCGATGTGCGTCTTGGGATCGAAGGTGAAGCCGACCGCCACCACGTGCGGCGAATTGTCGGCTCGCAGCGTGGTCAGCATGGCCAGATGGCGTTCCGACAGAAACGCCAACGCGTCGTCGGTGAGCCGAGTAGTGGTATTCGCCATCACCGCCCACGCTAGCGCAGGTCATAATCGCAGCCGTGGATGACACGGGCGCAGGTCCAGTACTAATCCTGGGCGGCCGCAGCGAGATCGGGATCGAGCTGGCGCGACTCCTGGCGCCGGGCGCGACGGTGCTGCTGGCCGCCCGCAACGCCGATCAACTCGATGACCAGGTTGCCGCGCTCAAAGCCGCCGGGGCCACGGCGGTGCACGCCAGGGAATTCGACGCCGACGACCTGGCCTCGCACGGTCCGCTGGTCGCCTCGATCGTCGCCGAGCACGGACCCATCGGAACTGCAGTGCTGGCTTTCGGCATCCTGGGTGACCAGGCCCGCGCTGAAAGCGATGCCGCGCACGCGGTCGCCGTCGTGCACACCGATTACCTCGCCCAGGTCAGCCTGCTCACCCACCTGGCCGCGGCCATGCGCAAAGCCGACAAAGGCCAACTGGTGGTGTTCTCCTCGATCGCCGGCGCGCGCGTGCGCCGCGCCAACTATGTGTACGGCTCGGCGAAGGCCGGCCTGGACGGCTTCGCCAGCGGCCTGGCCGACGCGCTGCATGGCACCGGGGTCCGGCTGCTCATCGCCCGCCCGGGATTCGTCATCGGGCGCATGACCGAAGGCATGAAGCCGGCTCCCTTGTCCAGCACGCCCGCGCAGGTGGCCGCTGCCACCGCGCGAGCGCTGGCAAAGGGCCGCCGCACCGTGTGGATCCCGCGGGCGTTGGGCCCCGCATCGGCCGTAATGCGCGCACTGCCGCAATTCGTCTGGCGCAGGATGCCGCGATGATCCGCGCCGCGGGCGATGCCGAGCGAAGCGATGGAGCGGAGCGGCGCTCATGATCGTCGTGGTCGGTATCGGGGCCGACGGCATGGCCGGCCTCAGTGAAGCATCCCGAGCCGAATTACGAAGTGCATCAGTCATTTACGGATCCAAGCGACAACTGGACCTTCTCGACGACACGGTACCTGCGCCGCGGCGGCAATGGCCGTCGCCAATGATGCCCGCGCTGCAAACATTGCTCGATGAGCACACGGGCGACGTCCACGTGGTGGCCAGCGGCGATCCGCTGCTGCACGGCATTGGGGGCACACTGGTCCGCCTGCACGGCAACGACAACATCAGGGTGCTGCCGCACGTGTCTTCGGTGACGCTGGCGTGCGCACGGATGGGCTGGAACGTCCAGGACACCGAAGTGATCAGCCTGGTTACCGCGCGTCCGCACACCGCGGTGCGCCGCGGTGGCCAAGCGATCGTGCTGTCGCAAAGCAAATCCACGCCCAACGAGCTCGCCGCACTGCTCATCGCCCATGGCCGCGGCGATTCGGAGTTCACGGTTCTCGAACGTCTCGGCGGCCCCGACGAGCGCCGCCACGACGGTATCGCCCGCGACTGGACCGACGATCGAGACCTCGATGACCTCAACGTGATTGCGGTGCGCTACCTGCCCGACGAACGCGTGTCACCCCTGCCCGACGACGCGTTCACCCACGACGGGCAGATCACCAAACAGGGAATCCGGGCGGTGACGCTGGCCGCCCTGGCGCCGCGCCCGGGGGAGCGGTTGTGGGATGTCGGTGCGGGGTCGGGCAGCATCAGCGTCGAGTGGTGCCTGAGCGGGCGCGGTTGCAGCGCAGTGGTATTCGAACGCGACGAACGGCGACGGCATAACCTCGACCGCAATGCCGCGGCTTTCGGCGTCGATATCGATGTGCGCGCCGACGCACCCGAGGCATTCGACGGCGCCGAGCCGCCGTCGGCGATCTTCATCGGCGGGGGACTGACTCAGCCGGGTCTGCTCGACGCCTGCTTGAACAACCTGCCTTCAGGCGGGCGACTCGTGGTCAACGTGGTCACCACCGAGTCGGAAGCCGTTCTGGCGCAAACGCATCAGCGCCTGGGTGGCGAGCTGCGACGCTTCCAGCACTATCACGGCGAGCCGTTGGGTGCCTTCACCGGCTGGCGCCCGCAGTATCCCGTCACCCAATGGGTGGTGACTAAATGACGGTGTATTTCATCGGGGCCGGGCCGGGCGCCGCCGACCTGATCACGGTGCGCGGCCAACGACTGCTGCAAACCTGCCCGGTATGCCTGTACGCCGGCTCGATCATGCCCGACGATCTGCTTGCCTTATGTCCGCCCGACGCGAAAGTCGTTGACACCGGCCCGTTAACGCTGGAGCAGATCGTTGACGAGCTGAACGAGGCGGATGCCGCCGGTCACGACGTGGCGCGTCTGCATTCCGGTGACCCGTCGCTGTACAGCGCGCTGGCCGAGCAGTGTCGCCGGCTCGACGCGCTGGACATCGACTACGAAATCGTGCCCGGCGTACCGGCATTCGCCGCCGCCGCGGCCACACTAAAGCGTGAGCTCACCGTTCCCGGGGTTGCGCAGACAGTGACATTGACCCGGGTGGCGACTTTGTCGACGGCGATGCCGCCCGGCGAAGACCTGAAAACGCTGGCCCAATCCGGCGGGACCCTGGTTCTGCATCTGGCCGCCGCCCAAATCGACGCGATCATTCCGCAACTTCTCGAAGGCGGCTACCAACCCGAAACACCAGCAGCCGTCGTGGCTTTCGCGAGCTGGCCGCAGGAGACGGTGCTGCGCGGCACCCTCGCGGACATTGCCGAGCAGATGCGCAACGCCAACATCACCAAGACCGCCGTCATCGTCGTCGGCCAGGCGCTGAGCGCCGGGGGGTTCACCGACAGTTACCTGTACTCGACCGGGCGGGCCCGGGGGAGCAGGCATTGATGCGGGTCCTGTTGCTCGGTGGCACCGGTGAGGCCCGCGCTCTGGCGAAAGCCCTGCACCCCCGCGTCGACATCATCAGCTCCCTGGCGGGCCGGGTGCCTGATCCGGCACTGCCGGTCGGCTCGGTGCGTATCGGCGGCTTCGGCGGCGTCGACGGGCTGCGACGCTGGCTGCAAGACGAACGCATCGATGCCGTCGTCGACGCCACCCACCCGTTCGCGGCGACCATGACGGCGCACGCGGCCGGCGTGTGCGGAGAATTGCAGATCCCGCACCTGATCCTGGCGCGCCCGGCCTGGGACCCGGGCGCCGCTTTGGTCGTCGAGTCGGACACCGCTGCCGCTGAAACCGTTGCCCGAGAAGGCTATTCGAGAGTATTTCTCACCACTGGACGCTCCGGAGTGAAGGCCTTCGCCGAGAGTGACGCGTGGTTTTTGATCCGGGCGGTCACCGAACCGGACACCTCTGTGTTGCCGGGTCATCACCGGGTGGTGCTTTCCCGCGGACCGTATCGCTACGACGATGAACTCGCACTGCTGCAAGACCATCGCATCGACGCGCTGGTCACCAAGAACAGCGGCGGGGACATGACGCGCGCGAAGCTGGATGCCGCTGCGGCGCTGGACGTTGTGGTGGTGATGGTGGCCCGGCCGCCGCTACCAGCCGGCGTGATTTCGGTCGGCACCGTGCCGGAGGCCGCCGAATGGGTTGGCGCGCTATCCGGTTAGGTCGCTGCGCTCGCCATCGGCGAGCAGCGCGTCGCGGGCACGCGCGACGCGGGAGCGGATGGTGCCCACCGGGCAGCCGCACACCGCGGCGGCGTCGGCGTAGGGCAGGCCGAGCAGCTGGGTGAGCAAAAGTGCTTCGCGCTGTTCGGCATTGAGGTTGGCGATCATCGTCGTCACCTCGACCAGGTCCTCGAAGCCCCGGGCGTGACGGTCGCCGTGCGCCACGTGTTCGGGGTCGGCGCCCAGCGCGGCACGCGGCCGCGATTGCAGGTGGCGGATGTGGTCGGCGACCACGCGGCGCGCGATGGAGAGCAGCCAGGTCCGCGCGCTCGAACGTCCGGAGAACCGCTCGATCGCGCCGATGGCGCGCAGAAACGTCTCTTGAGTCAGATCGTCGGCGCTGCCCGTATCCGACAGATAGGCGACGAACCGCCACACGTCTTGCTGGGTGGCTTTGATGAACGCCTCGAGCGCTCGCGAGTTTCCGCGTGCGGCTGACAACGCGAGCTCGGTTATTGCCTCGTCGTCGCTCGACGCGATCATGCCCAACCACCTTTGTTGCGCGGGTTTTCCGATCCTACGACGGGTCGTCGTAGACGATGCAATTGGGTCGAGAAGTGCATGATTGATGGGCCGCAGATGCCCGCGTCGCCGACCACTGGGTGAGTCCGCCGCCCACGCGGGGAAGTGGGCGTCGTCCGAGGCATCGGAGCCGCGCCGTCGGTGCGTGCCCACGCGTTCGCGCGCCACCAGCAACGCGAACGCAAGGCCCAACAACAACGGCATGTGGCTGGCGATGCGGGTGGCGGTGACCTCGCCGTCGAAGGCGTCGACGATCACATAACCCAGCAGCGCAATGGAATAGACACCGGTGATAGCCGCCACCCCCGATGCGGAGGCGGGCCAGACTCCGGCGGCGACCATCGCCAGGCCCAACGCGAGCAACCATGCCGTGGACTCGTGCATCAGGTGCTCGCCGGACATCGCGCCGTGCATGTGAGCCGACACCATGCCGAAATCGATGCCGCTGATCTGGGCGGCCGCAATCGCCACCTGGAAAAGGCCGACGGCGATCAAACCCCACCGGCGATAGCGCGAGCGCAACCAGCGCATCCGGGCCTGGTGCCCGGTGGGCTGCTCGCCGATGCTGGCCATGATCTTTTCGACCAGGTCGGGGCCCTCGCCGGGCGTCACCGAGGCCAGCCGGCGGGTCTGCACCGCCGCCCCGATCAGCCAGGAGCGGCAGCTGCGGCAGGATTCGAGATGGGCATCGACCTGCTGCGCGAGCACCTGGGGGCGCTCGCCGTCCAATCGAGCCGACAGCGCTTCGCGCGCAATCTCACACCGCATCCCTGCATCGTTGCGCATGGCCCGGCTGCGCGCAAAGACTCGCGAAATTTCCCGCCGCAACGAAATTGCATGGAACTAACCGACGCCAGCAACCGACCTCTGGTGGTAAGCATCGCCAGCCCACCCACGAGATGCACCGAAGAGGTATTCGTGTTCGTGCCCGAAGGCCCCCGACGATGACCGCCCCGATCTGGATGGCGTTTCCGCCCGAAGTGCACTCGACGCTGCTGAGTAGCGGCCCCGGCCCGGCGCCACTGGTGGCCGCCGCCACGGCATGGTCGTCCCTGAGCACCGATTACGCGACCGCGGCAGCCGAGCTCGACGGACTATTGAGTGCCACCCAGGCAGGAGCGTGGGAGGGTCCCAGCGCCGCCCAGTACGTGGCTGCGCACGCCCCATATCAAGCGTGGCTGCTGGAGAGCGCGGCCAAGAGCACCGCCGCGGCGACCCTGCACGAGACAGCGGCCACCGCCTACACCACCGCCCTGGCCGCCATGCCGACTTTGGGCGAACTGGCGGCGAACCACGCCATTCACGGGGCATTGGTCGCCACAAACTTCTTCGGGATCAACACCATTCCCATCGCCGTCAACGAAGCCGACTACGCGCGCATGTGGGTGCAGGCCGCCACGACCATGACCACCTACCAGGCCGTCAGCGAATCCGCCCTGGCTGCGGTGCCGGTGACCACGCCCGCGCCGACAATCGTCGTGCCGGGCGCCGAGGCGGGGACGGCAGGCGTCGCGGCGGTCCAGTCGGCCGCCGTGGCTCCGGCCGTCACTTCGGGCTCGAACCTCCACCAGGCGGACACTTCGAGCGCTCAGCAGCAGGCCAGCACGGCCACGCAGACCTATCCGTCGTGGATGGATCAGCTCACGGCGTGGCTGAAGCAGTACACCCAGAATTTCGCCTGGCCGGTATCCGAAGAGCTCAACCCCGGCGGATGGCCGTTCAACCCGGTGCCGTGGGTCAACAGCCTCGCCTCCTTCTTCGGGCAGTTGGGATTCTCGCCGGCCCTGTCCAGCGCGCTGGGCTGGGCCATCTTCCACACCCTGATGATCTTCTGGCCGTTCATTCAGCTCGCGATCCAGATGGCGGTGGTGCTCGCACCGGTTGTCGTTGCCGCTATCGGGGCGGCCGCGGCGGGTGGGGCGGCGGCCGCGGTCACCGCGATCAGCGTCGCGGTCCCGCTTTCGACACCGGCGCCGTTGCCGGCCGTCGCACCGGTACCGGCACCGGCACCGGTGGCCGCTGCGGCGCCGACGATCGCCAGCGCGCCCGCCAGTGTGAGCCACGTACCGACACCGTCCACGGCCCCCGCGTCGACAGTCGCCGGGTCGACCGGCGGCGGACCGGTCGGTGGCGGGCCCGGCGTCGGCTTCGGCCCCACGGCGACCGACGGCATCGGCGCGAACGTGTCCAATGCGCTTTACGCGGTGGGGATATCGGGACTGTCGGCGCGCGGCAGCGCGAGCAGTCGGTCACGTCGTAAGTCGATGGAACCATCGTCTGACGATGTCGACGCGTCCGCCTCCGCCGCCGCGGCCGCCGCGGCCAAGAAGAAGGCCCGGGCCCGTCGGCGCCGCGGTGGCACCGCCACCGAGCGCGCGTACCGCTACGAATTCATGGACTTGGACGACGGCGTCGATCTGGTTGGTAACGCTGAGGATCCGCACGCCGCCCGCCCTTCCGAAGACAGTGCCGGGCCGCTCGGATTCGCCGGTGCCGCAGCCAAATCGGATGCGGCCCAAGCCACCGGGTTGGCGACGCTGACCCGTGACGGGCTGAGCGACGGTCCCACGGTGCCGATGATGCCGAGCACCTGGGACCGCGACTAGGTCCAATGGTGGTGACCCGCTGCGCCCGGCGTGCTTGCGTTCGGCACTAAGCGCGTTTCATGCCTGGTAGCGCCGGGGTGTGAAAACCCGATCAGTGGAATCGTCTGAGTACCACTGGGTTTGCGACGACCCGACGATCAGCAGGCACCGCATGTCGATTTCGGCGGGATTGAGATCGGCCAGCCGGACCACGCGGACGTCTTCGTCGGGGCCGGACACGTTACGACCGATCACCACCGGTGTGCCGGGTTCGCGGTGGGCCAGCAATATGTCGCGCATCGCACCGACCTGCCAGGTCCGCGTTTTGGAAGCCGGGTTGTAGATCGCCAGCACCAGATCGGCGGCAGCGGCGGCGTCGAGGCGCGCGCAGATCACCTCCCATGGCTTGAGGCGGTCGGACAGCGAAATCACCGCATAGTCGTGGCCCAGTGGGGCGCCGACCCGGCTGGCCACCGCTTGGGCGGCGGTCATCCCCGGGATCACCCGAACCTGTACACCCGGCCATTCTTTGGCCTCTTCCAGCACCGCGGTCGCCATCGCGAACACACCCGGGTCACCGGACGACACCACCGCCACCGCGCGGCCCTGCTCGGCCAGCGCGCAGGCCAGCCGGGCCCGCTCGGGCTCGTCGCGGTTGTCGCTGGGGTGACGCCGCTGGCCGTCACGCACCGGGACCCGGTTCAGGTAGCCGTCGTAGCCGATCAGGTCGGTCGCCGCGGCCAGCTCCCGGCGGGTCTGCGGCGTCATCCAGTCCATGTCGCCGGGGCCCAGACCCACCACCGCGACGCTGCCCATGGTGGGCGTGCGCGGCCCACGCTGCCCGCCCGGCAAGATCGCCAGCGAGAAGTACGGAACGTTGGCCTCGTCGACGTCGGCGGCCGGCAGTATGCGTTGCGCGGAGGTGCTGGCCCGTTCCACGTAAAATGCGCCGTCAAGTTGCCCTGACTCCGAAAGTGCTTCTCGCACAGCATGATAGGAGCGCCCCAGTTTGAGCACGACGGCGGCGTCGGCGTCGGAGAGCCGCCGGGTCAGCTCGGCGACCGGCAGGGTGCCCGGTAACACCGACAGCACCTCGTCGCCGGCCACCAGCGGAGTCGCGATGGCCGCGGAGGCGGCACTCACCGACGTCACACCCGGCACGATGATGGCGTCGAACCGCTGCGTCAGCCGGGTGTGCAGATGCATGTAGGAGCTGTAGAACAGCGGGTCACCCTCGGCCAGCAGGGCCACATTGCGGCCGGCGTCGAGGTGAGTGGCGATCCGCTGGGTGGCCTCTACATAGAAGTCCTCGATCGCGCCGGCATATCCGCCCGGATGGTCGGTGGTCTCGGTGGTGACCGGGTAAACCAGGTGCTCTTCGATCTGGCCCGGCCGCAGATACGGTTCGGCAATACCGCGGGCGATGCTGCGGCCGTGCCGAGCGCTGTGATAGGCCACCACGTCGGCCTCGCCGATCACCCGGGCGGCTTTGATGGTCACCAATTCCGGGTCACCGGGTCCCAACCCGACACCCCAAAGCGTCCCCCGCACGGTCATTCCCGATCGCTCGCGATCGCGTTGACGGCCGCGGCGGCCATGGCGCTGCCGCCGCGGCGGCCCCGCACCACCAGATACGACGTCCCGCGCGGGTTATCGATCAGCTCCTGCTTGGACTGTGCCGAGCCGACGAATCCCACCGGGCCGCCCAACACCCCGGCCGGCGGGGCAACCCCGTCGTCAATCAGCTCGAGCAGCCGGAACAGAGCGGTCGGCGCGTTGCCGATCGCCAGCACCGCGCCGGGCAGCCGGTCCGCCCACAGCTCCACGCCGGCCGCCGAGCGAGTGGTGTTCCGGCGTGCGGCCAGTTCCGCCGCCCGCGGGTCAGCCACCAGCGACACCACCTGGTTGTCGGCGGGCAGCCGCGCGGCGGTGATCCCGGCGGCCACCATCGACGAATCACATAGCACGGGAGCGCCGCTTCGCAGCGCGGCGCCGACCCGTGCCACCACATCGTCAGTGAACGCGACGTGCTCGGCGACGTCGACCTGCCCGCAGGTGTGGATCAACCGGACCACGACCTGTGCCACGTCGGCGGGGAATCGCGCGAGGTCGGCTTCGGCGCGGATGGTCGCGAACGACTGGCGATAGATCTCCGCCGCGTCGCGGATGTAGTCGAGCACCCGCCCACTTTAAGGCGCACCCACGCGGCGACCCGCCGCACCCGGCTACAGCCGCCGGTATCCGTCCGCGGTGGCCACCAGCACCTCACCGGCGAGCGGACTGCCGCAGGCCCGTTCGCAGCCGACGAAATGGCGATGCCCCGTCGAGGCCGGTTCCAGTGACTGCGCTGCGTCGGCCCGTACGTCGGCGGCCGAACGCGCACAGCCGGGGCTGCCGGTGCAGGCGCTGACCGTCAGCCAGGGTGAGTTCTCGTCAAACACCAGGCCCAACGGCGCCAGCACCCGCAGCGCCGTGTCGGCGACGGCTTCACTGAGATCGCACACCAGCACCGATCGCCACGGCGTGATCACCAACGGCGCCTCGATCGCGGCCAAATACTCCGCAACGCGGGCCGGCAGCACGCCGAGCGGCACCCCGGCCCCCAGCGTCACCCGGCCGTCATCCTGGTTGATCCATCCCACCGGAGCCTTGGTGACGACCGGGAAGGAGGTGGTGCCCGGTTCTGCCTCGGGTAGCAGCTGCCGAACATCGTCCAATTCCTGCACGCGCCAAGCTGTTCCGCGGACCTCGACGAACCGCATGCCGAGGCGGACCAGCGTCTCGACCACCTCGCCGGCCGCCAGCCGAACACCGGTGTCGCGCCCGGCCAGCAACAGCGCGCAGCCGTCGGGGAACGCGTGCACCCCGACGTCGGCGCGCAGCCCGGACACGTCGGCGCGCCCGTCGTCCAAGCTGAACCAGAACCGACCGCCCAACTCCGCAAGTCTGGGCTCGGCACAGATCGCGGCGTCGAGCTCGCCGACCCAGGGTCGCACGTCGAGGTTGCCGCCGGACCGCCCAGACAGCGGTGATGCCACGATGTTGCGGACCCGCTCATGCGTCGCCGACGGCAACAGGTTCACCGCCGCCAGCGCTCCAGCAACCGCGGTCAGCTCGGTCAGCCCGCGCAACTGCACGTTGCCCCGAGCGGTCAACTCGAGCGTTCCCGAACCTGAGCGGCTACTGATCGCGGCCAACGCACCCAGCTGGGCGGCCGTGATCATGCCGCCGGGTAGCCGGACCCGCGCCAGAGCGCCATCGGCCGCCTGGTGCACCTGCAGCGCACCCGGGCAAGCGTCGCTCTCGCGTGTCCTGGCCACCTGTCCACGGTACGGCCCCCGCTGAAGATGGCGACCGGGAGTGATTGCCTTCAGCCAGACCTAAACCCTTACCCAAGCCCATCGCCGCGCCTTAGCGTCGGCACAGTGAGCATTGCCACTGCGGTCGACGCTGCATCGAGCAATCCGGACAGCGCACAAGCCGGCGCGGCGAGTGGGTTGTGGGCGCGGCGCAAATGGGAAATCGTGCGCGTGGTGTCGCCGCTGGCGCTGTTGGCGCTGTGGCAGTTGGGCAGCGCGATCGGAGTGATCCCCGCCGACGTGCTGCCCGCGCCCTCGTTGATCGTCGAGGCCGGCGTCGAGTTGACCCGTAACGGTCAGCTCGCTGCCGCCCTGCACATTTCCACCGTCCGCGTCGTCGAGGGGTTGGTCCTGGGTGGGGTCATCGGGATCGTGGCGGGCGCGGCGGTCGGACTGTCATGCTGGGTCGAATCCACCGTGGACCCACCCATGCAGATGATTCGGGCGTTGCCGCACCTGGGGCTGATCCCGCTGTTCATCCTCTGGTTCGGGATCGGCGAGCTGCCCAAGGTGTTGCTCGTCGCTTTGGGGGTGGTCTTTCCGCTCTACCTGAACACCTTTTCGGCGATCCGCCAGGTCGATCCCGAGATGCTGGAAACCGCTCAGGTGCTGGGTTTTTCATTCGCCCAGCGGTTCACCCGGATCATTGTCCCCAGCACGGCGCCGCAGGTGCTCGTCGGTTTCCGGCAGTCGCTGGCGATCGCGTGGCTGACACTGATCGTGGCCGAGCAGATCAATGCCGACAAGGGAATTGGCTTCCTGATCAACAACGCCCGTGATTTCCTGCGCATCGACATCATCATCTTCGGGCTGACCATTTATGCGCTGCTGGGCATCATCACCGACGCGATCGTCCGGCTGATCGAGCGCCGAACGCTGCGCTACCGACACTGAAAGGTCCAGGCTTGACTCTCATCGCGGAATCGTCCGGCGTTACCCGCGGGCGGGCCGAGGTTGCCGCCGAACTGCGCCACGTGGACAAGTGGTACGGGAACCGCCAGGTGCTCACCGACGTCTCGGTGCGGGTGCAAAGCGGAGAGATCGTCGCGCTGGTCGGACGCAGTGGTTCGGGCAAGTCCACGGTGCTGCGGGTGCTGGCCGGCCTATCCCGCGACCACAGCGGACAATGCGTGGTCGCCGGCGCACCGGCGCTGGCATTCCAGGAGCCGCGCCTTTTTCCGTGGCGCGACGTGCGCACCAATGTGGGCTACGGTCTCACCCGCAGTCGCCTTCCGCGCGCACAAGTCCGGGAACGTGCTGAGCGCGCACTGGCCGACGTCGGGCTGGCCGACCACGCCGACTCTTGGCCGCTGACCCTGTCCGGCGGTCAGGCGCAACGTGTTTCGCTGGCCCGCGCGCTGGTGGCCGAGCCGCAGCTGCTGCTGCTCGACGAACCGTTCGGTGCGTTGGACGCGCTGACTCGGCTGACGATGCATACCCTGCTGCTGGATCTGTGGCGCCAGCATGGGTTTGGGGTGCTGCTGATCACCCATGACGTCGACGAAGCGATAGCGCTGGCCGATCGTGTGTTGGTACTCGAGGAAGGACGCATCATCCATACGCTTGCCATCGACGAGCCCCGCCGCGCCCCTGGTGATCCCGGCGCCCACACCGAGCAGCATCGCGCGGAGCTGCTGGATCGTCTTGGTGTACGGCTTTGACCAAGTGGCGTTCTCTCGTCGCGCTCACCGCGGCGGCCGGACTGTTGCTGACCGGATGTGTCTCTCGCACTGCCAGTTTGGGGCCCAAGCCACCACCGGCTGCGGTGCCGTTATCGGAATTGTCGGGTCTCACCCTGCAGGTAGGCGATCAAAAGGGTGGCACCGAAGCGCTGTTGCGCGCCGCGGGGCAGTTGGACGACTTGCCCTACCGGGTCGCGTTTTCGACATTTACCTCCGGGCCGCCGCAAGTCGAGGCTGCGACCGCGGGGAAGATCGACTTTGCGATCACCGGTAACACGCCGCCCATCTTCGGGGCCGCCAGCAATGCGAAGATCAAGGCGGTCTCCGCGTATGGCGGCGGCGGGAAGGGCAATCGCGTTCTGGTGCACGCTGATTCGCCGATCAGGTCGGTATCCGACTTGCGCGGCAAGGCGATCGCCGTCGCCAAAGGCAGCTCATCGCACGCCAACCTGCTGGCCCAGCTGGACAAGGCCGGACTCAAACCCGCCGAGGTGAAATTCGTGTTCTTGCAACCCGCCGATGCGCTGTCGGCGTTCAGTCAGCACCAGGCCGACGCGTGGGCCATTTGGGATCCCTACACCGCCCAGGCCGAGCAGCAGATCCCGGTGCGCAGCATCGCCGAGGCGCAGGGCGTCACCAACGGCGACTGGGTCGGTGTCGCATCCGACCAGGCGCTGGACGACCCGAAACGCAACACCGCGCTGTCAGATCTGTTGATACGTTTCGAGAAGGCCGTGCAGTGGGCCAGGGCTCACCCGCAGGAATGGGCGCAAAGCTATTCCGCTGCAGTCGGATTGGACCCGCAAGTGGCGGCGGTTGCCGCGACTCGCAGTTTGCGACTGCCGACCGAACTCGGTGATGACGTGGTCGCATCGGAGCAGAAGCTGGCCGACCTGTTCGCGGCGGCCGGCCAGCTTGCATCGTCACCCAGGTTTGCCAACTGGGTCGACCGTCGATTCAATGAAGCCCTGCGACAAGGCTTGGCCGGCTGATCCGAGGAGTCATGGCGGCAAAGCCTTTTTGATTCCTGCCGACGACGGGCGAGGGCGTCGCCTGAATCCGCGAGGGTTGAAGTCGCCTCGGCGCGGGCATCCTGGTGCCTGTGAGGACGGTGGAGTATGCCCCGGGGCGCCGGGCTGATGTCTTCGGCGAGCCGGCACCGTCCACCATCTTGCTGTGGCACGGCGCGCAGACCGATGCCCGCGCCGCCGTCGGCCCACTGGCCGGCATGCTGTCCGGCCGCGCCGCGGTGGTGGTGGCACCCGACTGGAACTCCCACGCCGAAGACGGCGGCCGCGCGGATTTATTGCGATCGCTGGAGTTCGCCTGCAACCTCGCCACCGACGCCGAGCGCATCCTGCTCGTCGGGTGGTCGATGGGCGGCACCGCCGCGGCGGCCGTGACGCTTCATGCGGCGCAACTCGGCTTGACTCCCGCGCACACGGTGTGCCTGGCTGGAGCTTTCATGGTCCCCGATCCGATCTTCGGTACACCGCTGACCGACGGGCTCACCGCCGCCGAGATCGGTTCGCCCTTCACGTTGCTGCACGGCCTCGCCGACGACGTCGTGCCGGTTGCCGCCAGTAGAGACTTTGCCGCGTGCCTGCAACGGATCGGCTGGCCGGTGCAGGTGGTCGAACTCGAGGCCGATCACGGGTCGATTGCCGGCGCCGACTACGACGCCGTCGCGGACCGCTATGAACCCTCGAAGAACGGACCCGGCCGGGCGGTAGCCCAACGGGTCGCCGACCGGATTGCCGCGACGCTGGGCGGTTGAGCCGCGGGCCCCATCGGCATCTCCATGCCTCACTGCGGTACGAATGGTGGGTGGCTGAGCCGACCATCCTCCTGCTGTCGACGTCCGATACGGACCTGATCAGCGCGCGATCCAGCGGTAAAAACTATCGGTGGGCCAACCCGTCACGGCTGTCCGAAGACGAACTGCCCGATCTGCTGGCCGATGTCGCCATCGTGGTGGTGCGCATCCTCGGCGGCTACCGGGCCTGGCAAAGCGGCATTGACACGGTGATCGCCAGCGGGGTGCCCACGGTGCTGGTCAGCGGGGAGCAGGCCGCCGACGCCGAGCTGACCGGCCTGTCCACGCTGGCGGCCGGCATCGCGGTCCAGGCGCATATCTATCTGGCCCACGGCGGCGTGGACAATCTGCGCCAGCTGCACGCCTTCCTCTCCGACACCGTGCTGATGACCGGGTTCGGGTTCACCCCGCCGGTCGTGACGCCGATGTGGGGTGAGCTGTCGCGCCCGAACGCCGTTGAGACGGACGGCCCGACGATCGCCGTGCTGTACTACCGCGCCCAGCACCTGGCCGGCAACACCGGTTATGTCGAAGCGCTGTGTCGGGCCATCGAGGACACCGGCGCGCGGCCGATGCCGCTCTACTGCGCGTCGCTGCGCACCGCCGAACCCGAACTGCTGCAACGGTTGGGCGACGCCGACGCCATGGTGGTAACCGTCCTGGCGGCGGGGGGGCTGAAGCCGGCCACCGTGTCTGCCGGCGGTGATGACGACAGCTGGAACGTCGAACATCTTGCCGCCCTGGATATTCCGATCCTGCAGGGGTTGTGTCTCACCAGTCCGCGCGCCCAGTGGCACGAAAACGATGACGGCCTGAGCCCGCTCGACGTGGCCAGCCAGGTGGCGGTGCCCGAGTTCGACGGTCGCATCATCACGGTTCCGTTCTCGTTCAAAGAGATTGACGAAGACGGACTCATTTCCTATGTCGCCGACGCGGAACGCTGCGCCCGGGTCGCCGGACTGGCGGTCCGGCACGCACGGCTGCGTCATGTCAGTCCGGCGGACAAGCGGGTGGCCCTGGTGTTCTCGGCGTATCCCACCAAGCACGCCCGGATTGGTAACGCGGTCGGATTGGACACGCCCGCAAGCGCCGTCGCGCTGCTGCAGGCCATGCGGGATCACGGCTACCAGGTGGGTGAGCTGCCGGGCGTCGAGGCGAACGACGGCGACGCCTTGATCCACGCACTGATCGAGCGGGGCGGCCAGGACCCCGACTGGCTCACCGAGGGGCAACTGGCCGGCAATCCGATCCGGGTGTCCGCCAAGGAATACCGTGAATGGTTCGCGACCCTGCCCAGCGAATTCACCGACGCCGTGCAGGAACACTGGGGCCCGCCGCCGGGGAATCTCTTCGTGGATCGCAGCAACGACCCCGACGGCGAAATCGTCATTGCCGCACTGCAATCGGCCAACCTGGTACTGATGGTGCAGCCGCCCCGCGGCTTCGGAGAAAACCCGGTCGCCATCTACCACGATCCCGACCTGCCGCCCAGCCACCACTACCTGGCCGCCTACCACTGGCTGGACGCCGGGTTCGGGTCGCACGCGGTGGTGCATCTAGGCAAGCACGGCAATCTGGAATGGCTGCCCGGCAAGACGCTGGGCATGTCCGCGGCCTGCGGACCCGACGCCGCGCTGGGCAATCTACCGATGATCTACCCGTTCCTGGTCAACGATCCCGGCGAAGGAACCCAGGCGAAAAGACGCGCGCATGCCGTGTTGGTCGACCATCTGATCCCGCCGATGGCGCGTGCCGAAACCTACGGCGACATTGCCCGTTTGGAGCAACTGCTCGACGAGCACGCCAACGTCGCGGCGCTGGATCCCGGCAAGCTGCCCGCCATCCGCCAGCAGATCTGGACCCTCATTCGGGCCGCGAAGATGGACCACGACCTGGGTCTGACCGAACGGCCCGAAGAAGACTCGTTCGACGACATGTTGCTGCACGTGGATGGCTGGCTGTGCGAGATCAAGGATGTCCAGATCCGCGACGGCCTGCACATCCTGGGGCAAAAGCCCACCGGGGAAGCGGAACTGGACCTGGTGCTGGCGATCTTGCGCGCCCGCCAACTGTTCGGTGGCGAGCAGGTCCTCCCCGGCCTGCGGCAGGCCCTCGGGCTGGCCGAGGACGGCACCGATGAACGATCCGCGGTCGACCAGGCAGAGGCCGCCGCCCGCGGACTGGTAGCAGCGCTGCAGGCGACCGGCTGGGATGCCGGTGCGGCCGAACAAATTACCGACAACGCCGAGGTCGCCGCGGTGTTGCGGTTCGCGGCCAGCGAAGTCGTGCCCCGGCTCGCCGATACTGCCGCCGAAATCGACCAGGTGCTGCGCGCTCTGGACGGCCGCTTCATCCCGGCCGGCCCGTCGGGTTCACCGCTGCGCGGGCTGGTCAACGTGCTGCCCACCGGGCGCAACTTCTACTCCGTCGACCCCAAAGCGGTGCCGTCCCGGCTGGCCTGGGAAGCCGGTGTGGCGCTGGCGGATTCGCTGCTCACCCGCTATCGCAACGACCACGGGCAATGGCCGCAGTCGGTTGGGCTGTCCGTGTGGGGGACATCGGCCATGCGCACCGCCGGTGACGACATCGCCGAAGTGCTTGCGCTGCTGGGTGTCCGTCCGGTGTGGGACGACGCATCGCGACGGGTCGTCGACCTGACACCGATTCCGCTGACCGAACTGGGCCGCCCGCGCATCGACGTGACCGTGCGGATCTCAGGATTCTTCCGGGATGCCTTCCCACATGTGGTGACCATGCTCGACGACGCGGTCCGACTGGTCGCGGACCTCGACGAGGCCGCCGAAGACAACTACGTGCGTGCGCATGCCCAGGCAGACCTGGCTCAGCACGGTGATCAACGCCGCTCCACCACAAGGGTTTTCGGATCGAAGCCAGGAACCTATGGTGCCGGGTTGCTGCAACTGATCGACAGCCGTAACTGGCGTGACGATGCCGACCTCGCGCAGGTGTACACCGCCTGGGGCGGATTCGCCTATGGGCGTGACCTGGATGGCCGCGAAGCCGTCGACGACATGAATCGCCAGTACCGGCGTATCGCGGTCGCCGCCAAGAACACCGATACCCGCGAACACGACATCGCTGACTCCGACGACTACTTCCAGTACCACGGCGGCATGGTGGCCACGGTCCGCGCGCTGACCGGTCAGGCACCGGCCGCCTACATCGGTGACAACACCCGGCCCGACGCGATCCGCACCCGCACGCTGTCCGAGGAGACCACCCGGGTGTTCCGCGCGCGTGTGGTCAATCCGCGCTGGATGGCGGCAATGCGTCGGCACGGCTACAAGGGCGCGTTCGAGATGGCGGCCACCGTGGACTACCTGTTCGGTTACGACGCGACGGCCGGGGTGATGGCCGACTGGATGTATGAACAACTCACCGAGAGCTACGTGCTGGACCCGGAGAACCGGAAGTTCATGTCCGAGTCCAATCCCTGGGCACTGCACGGCATGGCCGAACGACTGCTGGAGGCGGCCGGGCGCGGCATGTGGGCGGCGCCGCAACCGGAAACCCTGGCTCAATTGCGCCAGGCGCTGCTGGAAACCGAGGGCGACCTCGAAGGCTGACTTCCTGTTTTGCAGCGGTACGTTGTTCAGGTGACACCAACCTTCGCCGATCTCGCCGAGGCGCAGTACATCCTGCTGACCACCTTCACCAAGGACGGCAAGCCCAAGCCGACCCCGATCTGGGCCGCCGTGGACAAAGAACGCGGTGACCGACTCTTAGTCATCACCCAGGAAAAGTCATGGAAGGTCAAGCGAATCCGCAACACGCCACGGGTCACGCTGGCCACTTGCACCGTGAACGGCCGGCCCACCAGCGAGGCCGTCGACGGCAAAGCGGCCATCCTTGACAAGTCGGAAACGGCTGCCGTCTACGACGCGATCGGCAAGCGCTACGGCATCGTCGGCAAGGTGTTCAACTTCTTCAGCAAGCTGCGCGGCGGGATGGAGAACAACGTCGGCCTCGCGCTGAAGGTGGCCTGACCCTGTTACGGCGTGCTGCTTGCCGCGCGGATCACCACGCTGGCTCGTGAAAACCTCAGGGGCAGCACCTGATACGGTGACGGACTCGCGGCCCGCAGTTGTCTCGATGACGACGGTTATGTGTCGGCGCACTGGCCCGGCGATACCCGCACATTCGCAACGGTGTTGTCGCAGAAACTGGACGCCCGCTAACCCCCTACGTCGCGGCGCCCGTTCCCAGATGCTCGCCGAAGAACGCGAAGACCCGCCGCCAGGCGTCCTCGGTAGCTTGCTCGTTGTAGCCGAAACCCGTGATGCGAAGCAGCGGTTGGGCCGGCAGTTCGTTGGCGAAGCTGTGCCCGGCGTCGGGATAGGTCTTCACATCCGCGGTGATGTTCTTGTCGGCGAGGGTCTTGCTCAGCTTTTCGGGGGCGCCCCGGCCCAGCGGGTCACGGCCGCCCAAGCTGGCCACAATCGGGCACGCGCCGTCCAGCGTCTTATCGAGGTTGCGGGGCAGGGGAGTGCTGTAGAACGGCGCTGAGGCACCAAATCCTTTGGGCGACATGACAAGTGCGAATTGGCCGCCCATGCAGAAGCCCGCGACGCCGACCTGGCCGGAACATTCCGGCATGGCTTTCAGGTGGTCGCGGGCGGCTAGGATGTCGTCGAGGGCGCGGCCGCGCTGCGTCTGCAACTCCTTCATGACGCGGGTGATGCAGCGGATGCGGCCACCGCGCGCGTACATGTTCGGGGTGATCGCCAGATAACCCGCCGCGGCGATGCGGTCGTTGATCGACTGCTTGTCCCGGCGGTAGCCGAACGCATCGTGGACCACCACCACGCCCGGCCAGGGACCCGTTCCGGAAGGAGTGCTCAGTAACGCATCGATCGGCCCGTCGGGGGCATCGATCTGAATCGTCGTCATAGCGTCATCTAACTGCAATCACGGCCGATCGCACCATGGGAACTTGGATGTGGTCCGCGGACGTTGAGCTGGCATGGTGTCGCGGCTATTGCTGGCTTACGCGGTCGTCGAACTCGCGGTCATCTTCACGCTGGTGTCGACGATCGGGTGGGGCTGGACCCTGCTGGCGTTGTTGGTCACCTTCGTGCTCGGCTGGGGCGTCGTGGCGCCGCTGGCAGGTTCGCACCTCATTCGCCGAATCGGCCAACTGCGCTCGGGCCTGACCGTACAACGCAATGCGGCCGGCGATGGTGCGCTGCTCAGCCTGGCTGCACTGCTCGTTCTGGTGCCCGGCCTGGTGAGCACGGCGCTGGGCTTGTTGCTGCTCATTCCGCCGGTACGGTCCGCCGTCGGCCCCGGATTGACCGCCGTGGCGGTCCGCAAGTTGCAGCGGCAGATGCCGGGAGTCAACTACGCAAACGCTTTCGGCGCGGAGTTTTATCCGGCGTCATATCACAGCGGGTCTGGTGCTCGACCCGGCCACGGCGACTACATCGACGGCGAGGTCATCGACGTCCGCGACGTCGAGGCGCCTCCGCAACGACTCGACGGACGCTGAACGTTCGGCGAGCCGACCGTTTCACCCGCTGACCCTTGTCGCCATCCGAACAGTAGTTTTGGCCTGTGACCGATAGTCCTGCTCCTTCTCAGGCCGTTTCACGGCCTGCATCGTCGCAGGACGTGACCGATAGTCCTGCTCCTTCTCAGGCCGTTTCGCGGTCTGCATCGTCGCAGGACGTGACCGATAGTCCTGCCCCGGTGACACTCCTGGTCAACGGCCGGGTACACAGCCCGACTCACGTCGACGCGACCGCGATGGCCGTGCGCGCCGGCGTCGTCGCATGGCTGGGCAGCGATGAGGTCGGCCGCAGCATGTTCCCCGATGCCGACGTCGAAGACCTGCACGGCGGCTTCGTCGCGCCGGGGTTCGTGGACAGCCACATCCATCTAACCGCCACCGGGCTGACACTCAGCGGGCTGGACCTGCGCCCAGCGGCCTCGCGAGCTCAGTGCCTGCAGATGGTCGCCGACTACGCCGCCGCACATCCCGCCCAACCGGTGTGGGGGCATGGCTGGGATGAGACGGCGTGGCCGGAGAACACCGCGCCCAGCACCAGCGACCTGGATGCCGTTCTCGGAGACCGGCCCGCCTATCTGGCTCGCGTAGATGTGCATTCGGCGCTGGCCTCGACGGGCCTGCGCCGGCTGGTCGCGGACCTTACGGCGGCCGACGGCTTCAGCGCCGAGGGCGCGCTGGTCGGCGACGCACACCACCTGGTGCGAGCCGTTGCCCGGAATCTGCTGACCGCCGATCAACTCACCGAAGCCCGCGCCGCGGCATTGCAGGCTGCCGCGGCGGCCGGCATCGTCGCGGTGCACGAATGCGCCGGACCGCAGATCGGCGGGATCGACGACTGGCTGCAGTTGCGGGCCCTCGACCACGGCGTCGAGGTGATCGGTTACTGGGGCGAGCCGGTGAGCAGCCCTGCCGACGCGCGCGCGCTGATGGCGGCGACCGGTGCCCGCGGGCTGGCCGGCGACCTGTTCGTCGACGGTGCTCTGGGGTCGCGCACCGCCTGGCTGCACGAGCCGTACGCCGACGCTCCGGACTGCAGCGGAACCTGCTATCTGGATTCCCCCGCCGTCGAGGCGCACCTGCGGGCATGCACCCAGGCCAACGTGACCGCCGGATTTCACGTCATCGGGGACGCCGCGGTAACGACCGTGGTGGCTGCCCTTGAGCGCGTCGTCGCCGACCTCGGCCCGGTCGCCGTCGCCCACTGCGGACACCGCCTGGAGCACGTCGAGATGGTCAGCGCCGATCAGGCCACCAAACTGGGCCAGTGGGGCGTCATCGCCAGCGTGCAGCCCAATTTCGATGCGCTCTGGGGCGGTGCCGACGGCATGTACGCGCGGCGGCTCGGCGCCCGACGAGGCAGTCGGCTGAACCCCTTTGCGCTGTTAGCATCCCAAGGCGTGCCCCTCGCGCTTGGTTCCGACGCCCCGGTCACTGGTTTCGACCCGTGGGTGAGTGTGCGCGCAGCGGTCAACCACCGCACCCCGGGCAGCGCGGTATCGGCCCGTGCCGCGTTTGCTGCGGCCACCCGCGGGGGCTGGCGGGCGGCGGGTGTCCACGACGGGAAGACGGGCACCCTGACGCCGGGAGCGCCGGCCTCCTATGTCATCTGGGATGCCGGGGATCTCGAGGTGCACGCCCCACGCGACACCGTCCAGCGCTGGTCGACCGATCCGCGTTCCCGCGTGCCCGCGCTGCCGCGGTTGGGCCCGAGCGATGCCTTACCGCGGTGCCTGCGAACCGTGCATCGGGGCGCTGTCATCTATGGCTAGGGATCGGCTCGGCGGCGAGAAACGTCCGGACCGAACCGGTGCGGCCGATGGGCTGGGCGAGGACGTGCCGAC
The DNA here is from genome assembly GCF_001672975.1 of Mycobacterium sp. 1465703.0. GTDB lineage: Bacteria > Actinomycetota > Actinomycetes > Mycobacteriales > Mycobacteriaceae > Mycobacterium. The sequence goes on along the minus strand of NZ_LZKU01000159.1, from coordinate 14,138 downwards.
CCGGCCAGACACCGATCCCATCAGCGACGAGGCCGAATCGGATCGCGATGACCAGCCCGCCGACATCCACGCCGAGCATGCAGCGCAACACACCGGACACGACGGCGAACCCGACCAGGACAATGAGGACTCCGCGAAACCGGGACCGACCGACGAGCGCAGGCCCGCCGCGACGATGCTGGCCGATCGACTGGGGAGCGCTGCGCGCGGTGCGCTAACCGGGCTGGTGGCCGCGGTGGTCGCGCGGCTACCCGCGGCCCAGGCCGCCATGCTGCCCCGCCTGACGCGGCTGATCTGCGCCGTGGCGGGCGGCCTACTGTTATGCGCCAGCTTTCCGTCGCTGAACTGGTGGTGGGGCGCCGTGCTGGGCGCCGCGCTGCTGGCTTGGGTGCTGACCCATCCCGCGACGACACCGGCGGGCGGTCTGGGCTACGGGTTCCTGTTCGGGCTGGCGTTCTACCTGCCGCTGCTGCCCTGGGTCGGTCTGCTGGTTGGTGCCATCCCGTGGGTCGCGCTCGCGACCGTATCGGCGCTGTTTCCCGCCCTCTTCGGCTTGTGCGCCGTCACCGTGCGCCGGCTGCCCGGCTGGCCCATCTGGTTCGCGCTGTTGTGGGCGGCTCAGGAGTGGCTCAAATCGGCTTTCCCGTTCGGCGGCTTCCCCTGGGGCTCGGTGGCATTCGGTCAGACGCACGGTCCGTTCCTGCCGCTGGTCCAGCTCGGCGGCGTTGCGCTGCTGTCCATGGGGATCATGCTGGTGGGCTTCAGCGCGACGGCCATCGCACTGGAGATCGTGAAGTGGTGGCACTTCGGTCACGCGGCGACGCCCCGGGCCACCGACAGCGACGCCACCGAGGCGGCGCCGCCCGCGGTGGTGCTGCCGGGCGTCTGCATCTGCCTGGTGCTGTTCGCCTCGCTCATCGTCTGGCCGCAGGTGCGCCACGCTGGTACCGGGTCGGGAGGCGACCCGTCGGTCACCGTCGCTGCGGTACAAGGCAACGTGCCGCGGCTGGGCTTCGGGTTCAACGAACAGCGCCGGGCGGTATTGGACAACCACGTCCAGGAGACCCTGCGGCTCGCCGAGGACGTGCGCGCCGGGGCCGCCCCGCAACCGCAATTCGTCATCTGGCCGGAAGACTCGTCGGACATCGATCCGCTGGTCAACAACGATGCCGCCCTGGCGATATCGCAGGCCGCCACGGCGATCGGCGCTCCGATCCTGATCGGCAGCGTGCTCGACGTGCCGGGACGCCCACCGGAGGACCCGCGCTACACCAACACCATGATCGTGTGGAATCCCACCACCGGCCCGGCCGACCGCCACGACAAGGAGATCGTGCAGCCGTTCGGCGAGTACCTGCCGATGCCGTGGCTGTTCAAACATCTGTCCGGCTACGCCGACCGCGCCGGAAGCTTTGTGCCTCGCGGCGGATCCGATGTGGTGCACATCGCAGGTGTGCCGGTCGGCGTCGCCACCTGCTGGGAAGTGATCTTCGACCGGGTTCCGCGAAAAGCCGTCGTCGGCGGTGCCCAGCTGCTGGCCGTCCCGGCAAACAACGCCACCTTCAACAAGCGGATGAGTGAACAACAACTGGCATTCGCCAAGGTCCGGGCCGTGGAGCACGACCGCTACGTGGTGGTGGCCGGCACCACCGGAATCAGCGCGGTGATCGCCCCCGACGGCGGCGAGTTGGCACGCACCGACTTCTTCCAGCCCGCATACCTGGACATGCAGGTGCGCCTCAAGACCAGGTTGACGCCCGCGACCCGATGGGGGCCGCTGCTGCAGTGGGTCATGGTGCTAGCGGCTGGGGCGGTCATTCTGGCCGGGATACGGCACAATGGATGGTTCCCGCGTTCGATTCGTCGTAGGTCCAGGTCCCCGGGTGAAACGACTCGTCAATCGACAAGGGTTGGTGCGACCCCGGGCAAACCCCCGCCCGACCAGCACGACTCAGGCTCAACGTCCTATCAGGGCGGGGACCGCACGCCGACGGATGACGGCGACTGACCACACTCCGTCCCACCAGGACGGCCGACACGCTTTCGATGTCGGGCAACACAAAGGAGCTACATGACCACCGGCCAGCCGGCGCACCGAGCCCAGGGCAATCGTCCCAGCCAGCGCGTCTTGGTGATCATCCCGACCTACAACGAGCTGGAGAACCTGCCGGTGATCCACCGGAGGCTCAAAGACGCCTGCCCGCACGTGCACCTGCTCATCGTCGACGACAGCAGCCCCGACGGCACCGGCCGGCTTGCCGAAGAGCTGGCGGCGGCTGACGCCGGTCGCACGCACGTCATGCACCGCACCGCCAAGGACGGATTGGGCGCGGCCTACCTGGCCGGTTTCGCCTGGGGATTGAGCCGCGACTACTCGGTGCTGGTCGAAATGGACGCCGACGGCAGCCACGCGCCCGAACAACTGCACCGGCTATTGGACGCCGTCGATGCCGGCGCCGATCTGGCCATCGGGTCGCGTTATGTCGACGGCGGGACGGTGCGCAACTGGCCCTGGCGGCGCTGGGCGCTGTCCTGGACGGCCAACACCTATGCCCGGCTGGCGCTCGGCATCGGCGTGCACGACATCACCGCGGGCTACCGCGCCTACCGCCGCGAAGTGCTCGAAGCCATCGATCTGGACGGCGTCGACTCCAAGGGCTACTGCTTCCAGATCGATCTGACCTGGCGCACCATCTGCAACGGGTTCACCATCACCGAAGTGCCCATCACGTTCACCGAGCGCGAACTCGGCGTGTCCAAGATGAGCGGCTCTAACATCCGCGAGGCCCTGGTCAAAGTCACCCGTTGGGGCGTGCAGGGCCGACGGTCCGGCGTCCGGGCCACCAGGGCCGACAATCGCACCTAGGTGTCAATAGGCCGTCAGCCGACCCCGGCTGGATTCGGGGTCAGCCCCGGCGGCGGGTCTTGATGATCTCGAGGCGCTCCTTGAGCAGCTCTTCGAGTTCCTCGACAGAGCGGCGCTCCAGCAGCATGTCCCAGTGTGTCCGCGGCGGCTTCACTTTCTTCGGCTCGGGCAGGTCACCCTCGATCAGGGTGCCTTCCAGGCCGTTGCGGCACAGCCAGGTGCCGGGGATTTCGGCGTCGTCGGCGAAGGGGACCTCGAACTCCTCGCCGTTCTCGGTGCGGTACTTCGCGAGCTGACGCGGTGCAAGGTCGTGGTTGCGGTCCGTCTCGTAGCTCACGGCTCCGAGGCGGCTGCCTCTCAGTACTCGATCAGCCATGGCTGCTACTCCTTTAGGTCTTCCGGAGCTCGCAAGCTCCGTTACTGCAATTCGGTGCAATTCTCTTCGTTTAGCAAACGCTGCGGCGATCTGCGCAGTTCCCCGGCCGCAGCCGGCATACGCGACGCGACCTTCCATGATACCGGGATCGCCGGGAAACCCCGACTAAAGTCGGCAGGCGTGAGCCGCCGTACCCACCCGCAGCCTTGTCGCTGGTGCGGCCGAGACGTCACCGATGCGGCAATGGGCCGCCGCCGCCAGTACTGCCGGCAGTCGTGCCGGCAGCGGGCCTACGAACAACGGGCCTCACTGAACCGCAACGGTGCTGCGGCCGTGCCCGACGACGCCGTGGTGCTGTCGGCCGACGATGCTGCCGATCTGTCCGATCGCGTCTACCAGGTGCGGTGCGCGGCCGAGGACGTCGCCACGGCGGTCGACGAAGGCGCCGGGGCCAACGAGCTCCGCGAGTTGTGCGACGCGCTGATCCAAGCCGCCCGGGCCGCCGACGGCTGGCGCCGAGCCGGCGTGTGACTGCGTCGTCCGCCCCCGAACCTGTCGGCCTGGCCCTCCACCGAACCTGCCACGACATGTGCCTGACCACCCGCTATGGCCAGCCGGGTACAGTCGCGCCATGGACTTCGGGCCATGTCGACAGCGCACCGCTGTGCAGCGAGCACACCGGACACCCGGCGCCGCATCTTCTTCGCGCGACGCGGCGCGCCGCTCCATGCTGGTCCTCCTTTAGCGCCCGCGAGCAGCGGACGTTTTGAAATCGTGTCGGAGTTGGCCATACTCACCAGCAACATTCTTGTGTCGGAGAGCAGCACGGCGCTGGTCGAACGGGAAACGGCGTCGCCTCGTGCAGCAAATTCCGTGACTCGGCCAGAACCGCAACCGGCGGTGCAAGGCGGCCGAACGTCGTTAGGTGAAGGTTAGGCGAGGTTTGTGATGGTTGATCAACTCCAGCATGCGACCGAAGCGCTGCGTAAAGCGCTGGTCCAGGTTGAGCGGCTGAAGCGCACCAACCGCGCACTGCTGGAGCGGTCCAACGAGCCGATCGCCATCGTCGGTATGTCTTGCCGCTTCCCGGGTGGGGTGGACAGCCCGGAAGCGCTCTGGCAAATGGTGGCCGAGGGCCGCGACGTGATCTCGGATTTCCCCACCGACCGCGGCTGGGATCTGGCGGGCCTCTACGACCCGGATCCCGACGCGCGGCACAAGTGCTATGTGAACACCGGCGGGTTCGTCGACGGTGTCGCGGACTTTGATCCGGGGTTTTTCGGCATCGCGCCGAGCGAGGCGCTGGCAATGGATCCCCAGCATCGGATGCTGCTCGAGTTGTCGTGGGAAGCGTTGGAGCGGGCCGGGATTGACCCCAGCGGGCTGCGCGGCAGCGCCACCGGCGTATTCGCCGGGCTCATCGTTCAGGGCTACGGCATGCTCGCCGAGGAAATCGAGGGTTACCGGCTGACCGGCATGACCTCCAGCGTCGCCTCGGGGCGCGTCTCCTACGTGCTGGGGCTGGAGGGCCCGGCGGTGTCGGTGGATACGGCGTGTTCGTCGTCGTTGGTGGCGTTGCACATGGCGGTGCAGTCGTTGCGCTCGGGGGAGTGCGATCTGGCGCTGGCCGGCGGCGCGACGGTAAACGCCACGCCGACGGTCTTCGTGGAATTCAGCCGACACCGCGGATTGGCGCCGGACGGCCGATGCAAGGCCTATGCGGGCGCAGCCGACGGCGTCGGCTGGTCCGAGGGCGGCGCCATCCTCGTGGTGGAGCGTTTGTCGGATGCGCAGCGTCTGGGTCATCCGGTGTTGGCGGTGGTGCGGGGTTCGGCGGTCAATCAGGATGGTGCTTCGAATGGGTTGACCGCGCCCAATGGTCCGTCGCAGCAGCGGGTGGTGCGGGCGGCGTTGGCCAATGCCGGGTTGTCGGTGGCTGATGTGGATGTTGTTGAGGGTCATGGCACTGGCACCACGTTGGGTGATCCGATTGAGGCGCAGGCGTTGTTGGCCACGTATGGGCAGGATCGCAGCGAGCCGTTGTGGTTGGGGTCGATCAAGTCGAACATGGGTCATACGCAGGCTGCCGCGGGGGTGGCTGGTGTGATCAAGATGGTGCAGGCGATGCGCCATGAGATGTTGCCGGCGACTTTGCATGTGGATGAGCCCAGCCCGCACGTCGACTGGACGGCGGGTTCGGTATCACTGCTGACCGAGGCACAACCATGGCGCGCCGAACGCCCGCGCCGCGCGGGGGTGTCGTCGTTCGGCATCAGCGGCACCAACGCCCACGTCATCGTCGAGGCCGCCCCGGCGGCGCCAGTGCGGGAGGCCGGCCCGGCACGGCCGGTGGTTCCGTGGGTGGTATCGGCGAAATCGCCGTCGGCGCTGACGGCCCAGGCGGCTCGGTTGGCCGAATACGTTCGCGCGCACGACGGCCTGGATGTCGCCGACATCGGCTGGTCGTTGGCCGGCCGGTCAACATTCGAGCACCGGGCCGTCGTCGTGGGCGGTGACCGCGACCGGCTGTTAGCCGGGCTCGACGAGCTGGCCGCCGATGACCCGACCGGATCGGTCATCCGGGGCATCGCCGCCGCGGCCGGCAAGACGGTGTTCGTGTTTCCCGGCCAAGGCTCCCAATGGCTGGGCATGGCCATTGAATTGCTGGACACCGCACCGGTATTCGCGCAACAGATCCGGGATTGCGAAGAGGCCTTCGCGGAATTCGTCGACTGGTCGCTGACCGACGTGCTGCGCGGCGTGCCTGGCGCTCCGGGCTTTGACCGGGTCGATGTCGTGCAGCCGGTCCTGTTCGCGGTGATGGTGTCGCTGGCCGAACTATGGAAGTCGGTCGGGGTGAATCCGGACGCGGTGATCGGGCACTCGCAAGGTGAAATCGCCGCCGCCTACGTCGCGGGCGCGCTGTCGTTGCGCGACGCCGCCCGGGTGGTCACGTTGCGTAGCAAGCTGCTCCGGTCACTGGCCGGCCCCGGCGGCATGCTGTCCATCGCCTGCAGCACCGAACGGGCCCGGGAGTTGTTGGCGCCCTACGGCAATCGAGTCAGCATCGCCGCCGTCAACGGCAGATCCGCCGTCGTGGTATCAGGTGATGTGGCCGCGCTCGACGAGCTGGTCGGCTTCTGCGCCGACCTCGAGCTGCGGACCCGCCGGATCGACGTGGACTATGCCTCGCATTCGGTTGAGGTCGAGGCGATCCGCGATGACCTCGCACAGGTGCTCGCTGGTATCGAGCCGCACTCCTCGCGCACCGCCTTCTTTTCCACGGTGACCGGAAACCGCTTGGACACAGCGGGATTGGACGCCGACTACTGGTACCGCAACATCCGGCAGACCGTGCAGTTCGATCAGGCGGTGCGCAGCGCATGCGAACACGGATACCGGACGTTCATCGAATCCAGCCCCCACCCGGCCCTGGTCGCCGGCATCGAGGACACCGCCAACGACAGCCTGCCGGGAGACACCGAGGCCATCGTCATCCCCACCCTGGGCCGCGACGACGGCGCCCTCGACCGATTCATGACTTCGGCCGCCACCGCGTTTGCCGCGGGTGTGAACGTGCGCTGGCGCGGCGCCCTGGACGGCGCCGGCTTCGTAGACCTGCCGACGTACGCCTTTGACCGGCGCCGGTTTTGGCTGTCCGGTGAAGGTGCCACGGCCGACGCCTCAGGGCTGGGGCTGGGCGCCGGCGAGCACCCGCTGTTGAGCGCCGTCGTCGAACTGCCGGCGTCGGGCGGGGTGGTGCTGACCGGCCGCTTGTCACCGAGCATGCAAGGGTGGCTGACCGATCACGCCGTGTCCGGCACGGTCGTGTTCCCCGGATCCGGCTTCGTGGAGCTGGCCATTCGCGCCGGCGACGAAGTCGGATGTTCGACAGTCGACGAACTGACGCTGCAGGCGCCGTTGATGTTACCGGCCAAGGATTCCGGGTTCGGATCGGTTGCGGTGCAGGTAGTGGTGGGTCCCGCCGCGGACTCCGGACAGCGCGAAGTATCGATCTTCTCGCGCCCCGACGCCGGCTCCGGTTGGGTGTGCAACGCCGAAGGAACATTGAGCACCGGTTCGGTCGAGCCGAGCGCGGACCTGTCTGCATGGCCGCCGGCGGGAGCCGTCAAGGTCGATGCGGCGGACGGTTACGAGCAGTTGGCCGCGCGCGGCTATGAGTACGGCCCGGCGTTCAAGGGCCTGACCGCGGCGTGGGTGCGCGACGATGAGGTGTTCGCCGAGGTGCGTCTGCCCGATGCCGCTGGAGGGATGAACGGGTTCGGCGTCCACCCTGCGTTGCTGGATGCGGCGATGCACGCACTGATCGTCAGCCACCAAATCGCCGGCGAGACCGACGAAGTGGTGTTGCCTTTCTCCTGGCAGGGCGTGTCGCTGCACGCCGCCGGCGCGCCGGCGGTACGTGCGCGCATCGCTCCGGCATCGCCGTCCGAGGCCACATCGACGGCCCGGGCGGTCTCGATCGAGCTGGCCGACGGCTTGGGATTGCCGGTGTTGTCGGTGCGCGCGATGGTCGCGCGTCCGGTGAGCGAGCGGCAGTTGCGCGCGGCCGTATCGGCCTCGGGTCCCGACCGGCTGTTCGAAGTGGTGTGGTCACCGGCGTCGACGACGGCCGTCAGCACCGAAGCCCCCGTGCACGAGGTGTTCGAATCCATTGCGGCCGGTGAAGATCCGGTCACCGGATCGTATGAGCGTACCCATCGCGCGCTGGCGGCCGTCCAATCGTGGCTGACCGAGCACGAGACCGGAGTGCTGATCGTCGCGACCCGCGGCGCGATGGGACTGGCCGGGGAGGACGTCACCGATCTGGCCGGTGCGGCGGTGTGGGGCTTGGTGCGGTCGGCGCAGACCGAGCATCCCGCCCGGTTCGTACTGGTCGATTCGGATGCGGCGCTTGACGATAGCGCGATAACGACCGTTCTCGCGGTTGCCGAGCCTGCCGTATTGCTGCGCGACGGCAAGGCTTATACGGCGCGAGTACACGGCAGTCGCGCGGTCGACGGCATCATGACGCCGCCAGCGCACGGCCCCTGGCGGCTTGGCATCAGCAGCGCGGGCACGTTCGAGAACCTGCAATTGGAGCCGGTTCCCAACGCCGACGCTCCGCTGCAGCCCGGCCAGGTTCGGGTGGCGCTAAGCGCCATCGCCACCAACTTCCGCGACGTGATGATCACCCTGGGCATGTTCACCCACGACGCCCTGCTCGGCGGTGAAGGCGCCGGCGTGGTGGTCGAAGTGGGACCGGATGTCACGGAATTCGCGGTCGGCGATTCGGTGTACGGGTTCTTCCCCGACGGCAGCGGCACGCTGGTGCCCGGTGATGTGCGCCTGCTGCAGCACAAGCCCGCCGACTGGTCCTACGCCGAAGCCGCCGGTATCTCAGCGGTTTTCACCACCGCCTACATGGCGTTCATTCACTTGGCCGACGTCAAGCCGGGACAGCGAGTGCTGGTGCACGCCGCAGCCGGTGGCGTTGGAATGGCCGCGGTTCAGCTGGGCAGGCATCTGGGCCTGGAGTTGTTCGCCACCGCCAGCCGCGGCAAGTGGGACACGTTGCGGGCCATGGGCTTTGACGATGACCACATCTCGGATTCGCGCAGCTTGGAGTTCGAGGAGAAGTTCCGCGCCGTCACCGGCGGCCGCGGGATGGATGTGGTGCTGGACTCGCTGGCCGGCGAATTCGTCGATGCCTCACTGCGGCTGGTCGCTCCCGGCGGCGTGTTCTTGGAGATGGGTAAGACCGACATCCGCGACCCCGGCGTGGTGGCCCAGGACTACCCGGGTGTTCGATACCGCGCCTTCGACCTGTTCGAGCCTGGCCGTCCCCGGATGCATCAGTGGATGCTGGAGCTCGCCGGACTGTTCGACGCCGGGGCGCTGAAGCCGTTGCCGGTGACGACGTTTGACGTGCGGCGTGCCCGCAGCGCGCTGCGATACTTGAGCCAGGCTCGCCATATCGGCAAGGTCGTCATGACGCTACCTTCCGGGCTGTCGGCCGGCACCGTGCTGATCACCGGCGGCACCGGCATGGCCGGTTCGACGTTGGCCCGTCACCTGGTGGCACACCACGGAGTGCAGGATTTGGTGCTGCTGAGCCGGCGTGGCCCGGACGCACCGGGGTCGGCCGAGTTAACCGCCGAGTTGCAAGCCGCGGGAGCGCGGGTTCGCGTGGTTGCCTGCGATGCCGCTGACCGCACAGCACTTGCGGGCGTCATCGACGCTGTTTCGGCGCAGCGGCCGCTATCGGGCGTGATTCACGCGGCCGGCGTTCTCGACGACGCCGTGGTCACCTCGCTGACTCCCGAGCGCATCGATGCGGTTTTGCGGGCCAAGATCGACGCCGCATGGAACCTGCATGAATTAACCCGTGACGTGAATCTGTCTGCCTTCGTGATGTTTTCGTCGATGGCCGGGCTGGTGGGTTCATCGGGCCAGGGCAACTACGGAGCGGCCAACTCGTTCCTCGACGGGTTGGCAGCGCATCGTCGGGCGCACGGACTGCCCGCGGTCTCGCTGGCCTGGGGCCTGTGGGATCAGGCCAGCGCCATGACCGGCGGATTGGACGCCGCCGACCTCGCCCGGCTGGGCCGCGACGGGATCTTGGCGTTGTCCTCCGAGGAGGCCATGGAACTCTTCGACACCGCACTGATTGTCGACGAACCATTCATGGCGCCGGCCCGCATCGACCTCGGCGCGCTGCGGGCCCACGCGGTCGCGGTACCGCCGATGTTCGCCGATCTGATCAACGCGCCGACGCGCCGCCGGGTCGACGACTCGCTGGCTGCCGCGAAATCGAAATCGGCGCTGGCGCACCGTCTCGAGGGGCTTTCCGAAGCGGAGCAGCATGCCGTGCTCCTGGATCTGGTGCGTTCGCACATCGCCACCGTGCTGGGGAACGCCAGTGCCGAGGCGATCGATCCCGACAGGGCGTTCCAGGAGTTGGGCTTTGACTCGCTGACCGCGGTCGAGATGCGTAACCGCCTCAAAACCGCTACTGGACTGGCGCTTTCGCCCACGCTGATCTTCGACTACCCGACGCCCAACGGCTTGGCAGGCTACATCCGCAGCCAACTCGCCGGGGTTCCACAAGAGATCAAGCACGCCCCGGTCACGCGCGCCACCGACAACGATCCGATCGTCATCGTCGGCATGGCTTGCCGCTATCCGGGCGGGGTGAACTCACCCGACGACCTGTGGAACATGTTGACCGAGGGCCGCGACGTGCTCTCCGAATTCCCGACCGACCGCGGCTGGGATCTGGCGGGCGTCTACAACCCGAATCCTGATGTTCCGGGCACCTGCTACACCCGCACCGGCGGCTTCGTGGACGGTGTGGCGGACTTTGATCCGGGGTTTTTCGGCATCGCGCCGAGCGAGGCGCTGGCGATGGATCCCCAGCAGCGGATGTTCCTCGAGTTGTCGTGGGAAGCGTTGGAGCGGGCCGGGATTGACCCCAGCGGGCTGCGCGGTAGCGCCACCGGGATGTTCGCCGGCGTGTACACGCAGGGCTACGGCATGGGCGCCGCACCGACCGCGGAAGGCTTCCGGCTCACCGGCCAGTCATCGAGTGTCGCGTCGGGGCGGGTGTCTTATGTGCTGGGGTTGGAGGGCCCGGCGGTGTCGGTGGATACGGCGTGTTCGTCGTCGTTGGTGGCGTTGCACATGGCGGTGCAGTCGTTGCGCTCGGGGGAGTGCGATCTGGCGCTGGCCGGCGGCGCGACGGTAAACGCCACGCCGACGGTCTTCGTGGAATTCAGCCGACACCGCGGATTGGCGCCGGACGGCCGATGCAAGGCCTATGCGGGCGCAGCCGACGGCGTCGGCTGGTCCGAGGGCGGCGGCATCCTCGTGGTGGAGCGTTTGTCGGATGCGCAGCGTCTGGGTCATCCGGTGTTGGCGGTGGTGCGGGGTTCGGCGGTCAATCAGGATGGTGCTTCGAATGGGTTGACCGCGCCCAATGGTCCGTCGCAGCAGCGGGTGGTGCGGGCGGCGTTGGCCAATGCCGGGTTGTCGGTGGCTGATGTGGATGTTGTTGAGGGTCATGGCACTGGCACCACGTTGGGTGATCCGATTGAGGCGCAGGCGTTGTTGGCCACGTATGGGCAGGATCGCAGCGAGCCGTTGTGGTTGGGGTCGATCAAGTCGAACATGGGTCATACGCAGGCTGCCGCGGGGGTGGCTGGTGTGATCAAGATGGTGCAGGCGATGCGCCATGAGATGTTGCCGGCGACTTTGCATGTGGATGAGCCCAGCCCGCACGTCGATTGGTCGGCGGGTTCGGTGTCGCTACTGACCGAGGCGCGGGCGTGGCCCGCTGACCGCCCGCGGCGCGCGGGGGTGTCGTCGTTCGGCATCAGCGGCACCAACGCCCACGTCATCGTCGAGGCCGCTCCGGCCGAGTCGCCACGCGTCGTGGACGGCTCGAAGGTACCGGTGGTGCCGTGGCCGATCTCAGCGAAATCGTTGTCGGCGTTGACTTCTCAGGCTGCGCGGTTGGCGGCCCACCTGCAGGCGAACCTGGATGTGGACAGTGCCGATGTGGGGTGGTCGCTGGCGGGCCGGTCGGCGTTCGAGCATCGGGCGGTCATCGTCGGCAGCGACCGCGACCGGCTGCTGGCGGGCCTGGACGAGCTGGCCGCTGACGACCTGGCCGGCTCGATCATTCGTGGGACGGCAACGGCCGGCAAGACGGTCTTTGTGTTCCCCGGCCAGGGCTCCCAAGCACTGGGCATGGGAATGGGATTGCACGCCGGCTATGACGTCTTCGCCGAGGCGTTCAACACCGTTGTAGCCGAATTGGATCGTCATCTGCTTCGTCCGCTGCGCGAAGTGATGTGGGGACATGACGAAACCCTGCTGAACACCACCGAATTCGCGCAACCCGCGCTGTTCGCGGTGGAAGTCGCGATGTTCCACCTGCTCGAATCCTGGGGTGTACGACCCGACTTCGTGATGGGCCACTCGATCGGGGAGTTGTCCGCCGCGCACGTCGCCGGCGTGCTGTCTCTGGAGAATGCCGCGGTGCTGGTGGCGGCGCGGGGCCGATTCATGCAGGCGCTGCCCGAAGGCGGCGCGATGGTCGCAGTGCAGGCTACCGAAGACGAGGTGCTGGCGCGCGCCGAACACGCCAGCGTGGGCATCGCCGCGGTCAACGGCCCCACCTCGGTGGTGATTTCAGGCGCACAACAAGCAGTGGCCGCGGTGGCCGATCGACTCCGCACCGACGGGCACCGCGTCCATCAACTATCCGTCTCGCACGCGTTCCACTCGCCGTTGATGGACCCGATGATCGACGAATTCGGAACTGTCGCAGCCGGACTGGCCATCGGCAAGCCCACCATCCCGGTCGTGTCCAACGTGACCGGACAGCTGGCCGGAGACGACTTCGCGTCGGCGGCGTACTGGAAGCGACACGTACGCGAGGCGGTGCGATTCGCCGACAGCGTGCGCTTTGTGCACTCGGCCGGGGCGAACAGGTTCCTCGAAGTCGGGCCGAGCAGCGGCCTGACGGCATCGATCGAGGAATCGCTGGCTGATGCGCCGGTGACAACGATGTCCGGCCTGCGCAAGGACCGCCCAGAGCCGCTCTCTTTGGTCAACTCCGTTGCGCAGGGATTCGTCGTCGGGATGGATGTGGACTGGCGCGGTGTCGTGGGTGACGCCAATCTCGTCGAGCTGCCCACGTATGCCTTTGACCGGCGGCGCTTTTGGCTTGCGGCCGACGGGGCGCCGGCCGATGCCGCGGGCTTGGGCCTGTCCGCCAGTGAACACGCTCTGCTGGGCGCGGTGGTGGAACTGCCGGCCTCAGGCGGCGTGGTGTTGACCGGCCGGCTGTCGCCCGGCACGCAGGGCTGGTTGACCGATCACGCCGTCGGCGGTGTCGTGCTGTTCCCCGGTGCGGGCTTCGTCGAGTTGGCAATTCGGGCCGGCGACGAGGTGGGCTGCGGAATTGTCGACGAGCTGAATTTGGCGGCGCCGCTGGTGTTGCCGGCCGGCGGGTCGGTCGCGATCCAGGTTGTGGTCGGCGGCCCCGATGATTCGGGTCCCCGTACGGTGTCGGTGTTTTCCCGGGCCGAAGCGGGCTCGGGGTGGTCCTTGCATGCCGAAGGCGTGCTGCGGGCGGGGTCGGTGCAGCCCAGCGCGGACCTGTCGGCGTGGCCGCCGGTGGGTGCGACCCCGGTGGATGTCGGCGACGGATACGAGCAACTGGCCGAACGCGGTTACGGGTACGGGCCCGCATTCCGCGGCCTGACGTCGATGTGGCGTCGCGGCGATGAAGTCTTCGCCGAGGTGTCGTTGCCCGCCGATGCCGGGGTTTCGCCTGCCGGGTTCGGCGTCCACCCGGCGATGCTCGACGCGGCATTGCACGCGGTCATGTTGGCTTCTGACAGCGAGGAACTCGCGGCGGGCTCCATGTTGGTCCCGTTCTCCTGGCAACAGGTGTCCTTGCATGCCGCCGGGGCGGGGGCCGTACGTGCACGCATCGTGCCGGTGAGCCCCTCCGCGGTGTCGATCGAATTGGCCGACGCGCTGGGGCTGCCGGTGCTCTCGGTGGCCTCGATGGTGGCCCGCCCGGTGACCGATACGCAGCTGTTGGCCGCGGTGTCGAATTCGGGACCCGACCGGCTCTTCGAGGTCATCTGGTCCGCCCAGCCGCCGCCGGCGGTGCAGCCGGTATCGGTATCCGCCTGGGGTGCACCGGAATCCGACGACACCGAGGCGCAGCCATCGGCGTTGCTGTTCGAGTCGCAGCCGGTGTCCGGCGACGTGATCACCGAGGTGTACGCGGCGACGCGAGCGGTGCTACCCGTGTTGCAGTCATGGCTGTCCCGCGACGGCGCCGGAACGCTGGTGGTATCCACCCGTGGCGCGATG